>RFHQ01000127.1 GCA_003695765.1 Gammaproteobacteria bacterium | reverse complement strand
GGACTCGGTTCGATGTTCACGCGGGCCCGCAGGCGGAACCGCCCGATGGCCTCGACCGTCGGCGCCGCGATATCGGCAGGAAGCAGCCAGTAGATTCGATCCGGTGCCGGCAGCAACTGCCCCAGCGCTTCTAGGCGCCCGCGCGCATTGCACCAGCCCGCCAGCGGACTGGCGGCGGCGGCCAGCCGATGCAGGTCCTGTGTCAGCTGACCCTGCAGGAAGCCGATCCGATCTTCGCCGCTGAATTCGATTGCGCACCAGTCGTCGAGCTGCAGGATCCGCATCGTTGGTCTTGGCCGATGATGAAAAACGCCTGGCATTCTGGCACACTTGAACAGATGTCAGTAACGCCTTCGTCATCGCTTCCCGAGACGGCGGGCCGGAGCGACCGGCAGTCGCGCCGCAGGCAGCCGCGGCTGCGCGACACGGCCGCTGGCGCGGATCCCGCTGCCGGCCCGCGCGAGCTGGGTGGGCCGGCCGGGCCGGAGCCGACCCGCTACGGCGACTGGGAGCGGCGCGGACGGTGCATCGATTTCTAGCACCTGGCGGACTGATCTTCTCCTTGCGGTAGCCTGGCCTCGTCGGCCGCGTCGTCGCGCCTGAGTCACCGGGTGCCGCAAGGTCGCGAGCCTTCGCATCGGCTGGATTCAGGGACAGCACATGGCGCAAGCAGACAGACCGCTATCGCCCCACCTGGGCATCTACCGCTGGCAGGTCTCCAACAGCCTGTCGATCCTCCACCGCGCGACCGGCGTCATGCTGTCGCTGGGCGCTCTGGTCCTCGTCGGCTGGTTGCTGGCCGTCGCGGCCGGCTACACCGGCTACGCGCGCCTGAACGCCTGGCTCGCCGGTCCCGTGGGCGCGCTGCTGCTGGCTGCCTGGAGCTTCTGCCTGTTCTATCACCTGTGCAACGGCATCCGGCACCTCGGCTGGGACCTCGGCCTCGGTTTCGAGCGCCAGCAAGCGCGCCGGACCGGCTGGCTCGTGGTGCTGAGTGCCGTCCTGCTGACGGTCGCGTTCTGGTTGCTGGCGCTGGCCGGACAGGGAGGCTGATGCGATGAGCCTGCAAACGCCGTTACGCCGGGTCCTCGGCCTCGGGTCCGCCCGCGAGGGCACCGGCGACTGGCTGGGCCAGCGGCTCAGCGCCGTCGCGATCGCGCCGCTGGGTCTCTGGTTCGCGTTTTCCATGCTCGGTCTCGAGCACGGTCAATATGAGCTGGTGCGCAGCTGGATCGCAGAACCGGCCCACGCGATTCTGCTGATCCTGCTGCTGGTCGCTGTGCTCTATCACTCGCGCCTCGGCCTCAGGGTCGTGATCGAGGACTATCTGCACGGGCCGGCCCTGCTGATCGCGCTCGTGCTGAATCAATTCCTGCACCTGCTGGCCGCGGTCAGCGGGATATTTGCGATCGTCGTGATCGCCGTGGGGTCCGGGACATGAGCGACTACGAGTTCATCGACCACAGCTACGACGTCGTCGTCGTCGGCGCCGGTGGCGCCGGCCTGCGGGCTACGTTCGGCCTCGCCGAGGCCGGGCTTGCCACGGCCTGCATCAGCAAGGTCTTTCCGACCCGCAGCCATACGGTCGCGGCGCAGGGCGGTATCAGCGCGGCGCTGGGCAACATGGGCGAGGACGACTGGCGCTGGCACATGTACGACACGGTCAAGGGCTCCGACTGGCTCGGTGACCAGGCGGCGATCGCCTACATGTGCAGGGAAGCTCCGGCCGCCGTGATCGAACTGGAACACTATGGCGTGCCGTTCTCCCGCACCGAAGACGGGCGCATCTATCAACGGCCCTTCGGTGGCATGACCACGCACTTCGGTGAGGGCACGGCGCAGCGAACCTGTGCGGCGGCGGACCGGACCGGCCATGCGATGCTGCACACCCTGTACCAGCAGTCCCTGAAGCACGACGCCACCTTCTACGTCGAGTATTTCGCCATCGACCTGATCATGCAGGACGGCGAGTGCCGTGGCGTCGTCGCGCTGGACCTGGCCACCGGCCGGCTGCATCGCTTCCGCGCGCAACGCGTGGTGCTGGCGACCGGCGGCTACGGGCGCACCTATTTCTCCTGCACCTCGGCGCACACCTGCACCGGCGACGGCAATGGCATGGTGCTGCGGGCCGGACTGCCGTTGCAGGACATGGAATTCATCCAGTTCCACCCGACCGGGATCTACGGTGCCGGCTGCCTGATCACGGAAGGCGCTCGCGGCGAAGGCGGCTACCTGACGAACTCCGAGGGCGAGCGTTTCATGGAACGCTATGCGCCGAATGCCAAGGACCTGGCCTCGCGCGACGTCGTCAGCCGGTCGATGACCATCGAGATCCGCGAGGGTCGGGGCGTCGGTCCGGACAAGGATCACATCTACCTGCACCTCGAGCATCTCGGCCCGGACGTGATCGAGGAACGGCTGCCCGGCATCGCGGAAACGGCGCGGATATTCGCCGGCGTCGACGTCACGCGGGAGCCGATCCCGGTGGTGCCGACCGCGCACTACAACATGGGTGGGATTCCGACCAATGTGCACGGAGAAGTCCTGACGCGCCGGGACGGTGCCGATGAAGTGGTGCCGGGCCTGATGGCGGCCGGTGAAGCCGCCTGCGTGTCGGTGCACGGCGCCAACCGGCTGGGTTCGAACTCGCTGCTGGACCTGGTCGTCTTCGGGCGATCGGTCGCGCACCGCTGTGCCGAGGTGCTGCAGCCGGGCGCCCGCCAGCGGCCCTTGCCGGCGGACGCGGGACAGAACGCGGTGGAGCGGCTGGACCGCCTGCGGCAGGCCAATGGCAGCCGCCCGACGGCCGAGATCCGGCTGGAGATGCAGAAGATCATGCAGCAGCATGCACCGGTGTTCCGCACCGGCGATTCGCTGCGCGACGGGATCCGCAAGCTGGCTGCCTGCGCCGACAGTTTCAGCGACGTGCGCGTCAGCGATCGCGGCCTGATCTGGAACACCGACCTGGTCGAGACCCTGGAGCTGGAGAATCTGCTGGCGCAGGCGCAGGTCGCGATTCGCGCCGCCGAGAATCGCACGGAAAGCCGGGGGGCGCATGCGCGCGAAGACTATCCGGATCGCGACGACGAAAACTGGATGAAACACACGCTGACCTGGCTGCAGCCGGGCTGGGAAGTGCGTTTCGATTACCGGCCGGTGGAAATGTCCACCGGCACGGACGAGGTCGAACCGGTGCCACCGAAGGCCCGCGTTTACTGAGGCGCTCAGTTTCAGGAAGGATCAGATCATGGCGCAGTTCCGTCTTCCACCGAATTCCCGTGTCCGTCAGGGAAAGGTGCACAAGGCTCCGGCCGGTGCCAGCAACATCCGCCGCTTCGTCGTCTACCGTTACGATCCTGCCAGCGGTCGCAATCCGGCGCTGGACACTTTTGAGGTCGACATGGACAGCTGCGGGCCCATGGTTCTGGACGCCCTGCTGAAGATCAAGAACGAAATCGATTCCACGCTGACCTTCCGGCGCTCATGCCGCGAGGGCATCTGCGGCTCCTGCGCGATGAATATCGATGGCGTCAATACGCTGGCCTGCACCCAGGCAATCGAGGACATCGACGGCGATGTGCGTATCTATCCCTTGCCCCACATGCCGGTAGTCAAGGACCTGGTGCCGGACCTGACCAATTTCTATGCCCAGTACGCATCGATAAAGCCGTGGCTGCAGACACGCACGCCGGCGCCACCCGACCGCGAGCGGCTGCAATCGAAGGCGGAGCAGGAACTCATCGACACGCCGTCGGCCTGCATTCTCTGCGCCTGCTGCTCGACGAGTTGTCCGAGCTACTGGTGGAACAGCGACCGCTACCTGGGCCCGGCGGCCTTGCTGGCTGCGTATCGCTGGCTGGTGGACACCCGCGACGAGGCGACCGGCGAGCGCCTGGACGAACTGGAAGACCCCTTCCGCCTGTACCGCTGCCACACGATCATGAATTGCACCAATGCCTGCCCCAAGGATCTGAATCCCGCGCGGGCGATCGCCGAGATCAAGCAGATGCTGGCCATGCGCCGGCTCTGAGCTGCCGGTGGACAACACCCGCTTGCGCCGCCTGCGCTGGCGCTGCCGACGCGGCATGCGGGAACTCGACCTGCTGCTGCTGCGCTACATGGACGAAGCCTATCCGGCCGCGCCCGGCAGCGAGCAGGCGGCCTTCGAACAACTGCTTTCCCTGCAGGATCCGGAGATAGTGGCCTTGCTGGCCGGCCGCCGGCGCAGCGATGATGCCGCACTGAATGCACTGGTCGAACGGCTTCTGGCATTGCACTGAACTGCGCTTGCTCGGGCTGGCCGGCGGGCGCCCCTGCCGGGTGCGCGCGCGCTGGCAGCCGGGCGGTGGCTGGACCGTGGCCATCGGTGGCGACTGGCAGCCGGCCCGGCTCGCTGCTGGCTGGCTGTGCGGCGACTGGCTGGGACTGCGCTGGCGCCTGCCGGATGGTGGGCCGGCGCTGGCCGGTGTCGGCAGCCTGAACTGGCTGGGACCGGCCGCCCGACGCCGCTGGCGCGTGCGGCTGCGGCATGGGCAGGTCATCGCGTAGAATAGGACCGCCGCTGCGCAGCATGCGTTGTGATGCAGGCGGCAAAATAACCGATCGGCGCCGAACTTTCCGTGATCTCTGCAGTCTAGCAAGTAGCGGTCGCGGCCGCGCCGGTCCCGGGCCGAGCAAGGCGGCGACATGTCGAAGAATCTGGATCAGCGGCTGGTCGAGCGCACGCAGCGAGGTGACAAGGCGGCCTTTGATCTGCTGGTGCTCAAGTATCAGCACAAGATCGTGAAACTGGTGATGAGATACGTGCGCGATCCCGCCGAAGCCCAGGACGTCGCCCAGGAAGCCTTTGTCAAGGCCTACCGCGCGCTGCCGAAGTTTCGCGGTGACAGTGCCTTCTACACCTGGCTTTATCGCGTCGCGATCAACACGGCGAAGAATTATCTCGTCTCGATGAACCGCCGGCCGCTGGAGTACGACCTCGATACCCAGGAGGGCGAGTCGTTTGCGCTGCATACGGCCTTGCACGACGAGGATTCGCCGGACCGCCTGCTGCAGCGGGAAGAGTTGCGCGAGACCGTCGAGCAGGCGATCGCAGCGCTGCCGCAGGAGTTGCGCACGGCGATCACCTTGCGCGAAATCGAGGGCCTGTCCTACGAGGAAATCGCGCAGGCGATGGAGTGCCCGGTGGGCACCGTGCGCTCGCGGATCTTCCGCGCCCGCGAAGCGATCCAGCAGCGCATCCGGCCGCTGATCGAGGGACCGTCAGGCGGAGACTGAGATCACCATGAGCGAGATCATCAAGGAACAGTTGTCGGCCCTGCTCGACGGCGAACTGCCGGTCGAGGAGGAGGAGTTGCTGCTGCGCCGCTTGCAGCACAGCGCGGACTGTCGCGCCACGCTCGTTCGTTACAGCATGATCGGCGAATTGCTTCGGGGCGCTGAAGGCAGCGCGCCGCTGTCGGGCCGATTGCTGGAACGCGTGCACGAGGCCGTGCAGGCGGAGCCGGCGCCGGCGGTCGGGCCGCCGCCGCAGCGTTTCCGCTGGGGCATTCCGCTGGCCGGCGCGGGGCTGGCCGCGACGCTGGCCCTCATCGTCGTGTTCACGCTGCCGGCGAAGGATCAGCGGCCCGCAGCAGCTGCGCCGCTGGCGGTGAGCCTGCCGGCCGACCGCGTCGACAGCCGGCCGGTACCGCGACGCGGAGCGATCGCGGCCCATCGGCTGACCGGCTACCTGGTCTCGCACGGCGATTACGCCGGCAGCCTGTCCCGCCAGGTGATGAACTCGCACATCGTCAACAGCACGCCGGCCTTCCTGCCGGCGAGCTATCCGGGAGCTGGCCAGCGTGACTGAAGTTGCGGCGTGCCGCCGTCGCGCCGCGCGGCGCAGCCGGCATGGCCTGCTGCCGACCCTGCTGCTGGCCGCAGCGGCGTTGGCCGCCTCCGACGAGGCCGGCGAACTGCTGATGCGCATGAACATGGCGGTCGAGGGCCTGAACTACGAAGGCACGCTGCTGCACATGGCTGGCGGCGAGCCGATGCTGATGCGGATCGTCCACCGCGTCGACGGTGACGAGGTCAGCGAACGCATCACGGCGCTCGATGGTCCGGGGCGGGAGATCCTGCGCAACAACGACGAGGTGACCTGCATCCTGCCGGATGAGCGCTCGGTGCTGGTCGAGCCCCGCGACATCGGCGACCGCAGCCAGAGCCCCCTGCAGGGCAGTTTGCCGCGGTCGGATTCGCTGGACCCGGCGTTGTACCGCTTGCGCGTGGAAGGGCGCAGCAGCGCCGCCGGGAAGGCGGCACGGATCCTGACGATCGAGCCGCGCGACTTGTATCGCTACGGCTACCGCCTGTGGCTGGACGAGGCCACGGGCATGCCGCTGAAGGCGCAGCTGCGCGGCCAGGACGGTGGCGTCGTCGAGCAGATCATGTTCACCGAGATCGAGATCCGCGACCGGATCCCGCCGGAAGCGGTCAAGGCGTCGCTGGATACCTCGGGCTACCGCTTCGAACGTGCGATCGAGAGCAGCCCCCCGGAGCAGGACAACGCCACGCCGGGCTGGAGGGCTGACCGGCTGCCACCAGGGTTCCGGCGGATCGCGGCGCGTGCCAGGCTGGCGCCGGGAGCCAAGCTGCCGACCGAGCAATTCGTTTACAGCGACGGCCTGGCCACGGTATCGGTGTTCGTCGACATGGGCCCGCCGGCCAACGGCGAACGCGAAGGGCTGTCGCGCATGGGCGCGACCAATGCCTACACGGCGATCGTCGGCGATTACCTGGTCACCGCGGTCGGCGAGGTGCCACCGCGTACGGTGGAAATGATGGCCACCGGCATGCGCCGGGCCGAGTGATGGCGGTGCTGCGCCGGCAGGCGACGATCCAGCGTGTCGACGGCGACTGGCTGGAAGTCCGGATCGCCGCAACCACCTGCGCCGGTTGCGCCGGCCGCTGCGGCCTGATCCGGCCAGCCGGCCCGGCCGCCTGGGGCCAGCCCCGTTGGCGGCTGCCGCAGCCGCCGGGCAGCCGCCTGCGCTGCGGCGACCGCGTCGAATTGCGCCTGCCGGCCCGGCGTTTTGCGCAGGCGAGCCTGGCGGGGCTCGGGCTGCCGCTGCTGGCGCTGCTGGCCGGCGCCCTGCTGGGCGGCGCCGCGCTGCCCGTAACGCCGGACCCGGGCGTGCTGGCCGGCGCCTGCGGCGGACTGGCCGCCGGCCTTTGGCTGGCCAGGCGCAGCCGGCCGCTGCGTCGTCGTGACATCGAGCTGGTACCGGTCCGCGCGGCGGTCGCCGATGCCTGAACTGGTCGTTTACAGCCGCCGCGGCTGTCACCTCTGCGAAGACCTGCTGGCGGAGCTGGAGCCGCTGTTGCGCGGTCAGGCCGACCTGCGGGTGGTCGATATCGACAGCGACCCGCGGCTCGCCGCGGCCTGGGGCACGCGCATCCCGGTCGTGATGGGCGGCGGCGACCTGCTTTGCGAAGCGCGCCTCGACCGTGCCGCGCTGTTCGCCTGGCTGCGCGGCTGCCGTGCTTCGCGGCCCGGCGATCGCTAGCGGTCTATAATCGCCGCCACTGTCCTGGCCACGCCAGGTTCCGATCGCCGTGCGCCGGGTCTGCCACTGCATGCAAAACGTCCGCAATTTCTCGATCATTGCTCATATCGATCATGGCAAATCGACGCTGTCCGATCGCCTGATCGAACGTTGTGGCGGCCTCAGCGAGCGGGAGATGGCCGAGCAGGTTCTCGATTCCATGGACTTGGAGCGGGAACGGGGCATCACGATCAAGGCCCAGAGCGTGTCGCTGGAGTACCGCGCACGCGACGGCCAGCGTTACGAACTCAATTTCATCGATACGCCGGGGCACGTCGACTTTTCCTACGAGGTCTCGCGCTCGCTGGCCGCCTGCGAGGGCGCCCTGCTGGTCGTCGACGCGGCCCAGGGCGTCGAGGCGCAGAGCATCGCGAATTGCTACACGGCGGTGGAGCAGGGGCTGGAGATCATCCCGGTGCTGAACAAGATCGACCTGCCATCGGCCGAGCCGGAGCGCGTGCTCAACGACATCCACGAGATCATCGGCCTCGACGTCAGCGACGCGGCGCTGGTCAGCGCCAAGACCGGCGAGGGTATCGACGAGTTGCTGGAGCTGCTGGTCCGTCGCGTGCCGCCGCCGGGCGGCGATCCGGATGCGCCCTTGCAGGCCCTGATCGTCGATTCCTGGTTCGACAACTACGTCGGCGTGGTCTCGCTGCTGCGCATCGTCAATGGCAGCCTGCGGCCCGGCGACAAGATCCGGGTCATGTCGACTGGCCGCAACCACGTGGTCACGGAGGTTGGCGCCTTCACGCCGAAAATGGCGAGCCGCGAGTCGTTGCAGACCGGCGAGGTGGGTTACCTGATCGCCGGCATCAAGGACATCGACGGGGCACCGGTGGGCGATACCATCACCAGCGAGGCACGGCCGGCTGCGCAACCGCTGCCCGGCTTCAAGGCGGTGCAGCCGCGCGTGTTCGCAGGGCTGTTTCCGGTCAACTCAGACCAGTTCGAGGAATGCCGCGAGGCCTTGCGCAAGCTGCGGCTGAACGATGCGGCGCTGCACTACGAGGTGGAGACCTCGGCGGCGCTCGGCTTCGGCTTTCGCTGCGGTTTTCTTGGCATGCTGCACATGGAAATCGTGCAGGAGCGGCTGGAGCGCGAGTACGGCCTGGACCTGATCACGACTGCACCGACCGTCGTTTTCGAAGTCGTGACACACAAGCAGGGCGTGATCCAGGTCGACAATCCGGCAGCCCTGCCGGACCCGACCGAGATCGCCGAGATCCGCGAGCCCTTCATCCGCGCCAGCCTGCTGGTGCCGCCCGACTACGTGGGACCGGTCATGCAGCTGTGCATCGGCCGGCGCGGCGTACAGAAGCGCATGAGCTATGCCGGCAGCCAGGTCGCGCTGGAGTTCGAGTTGCCGATGGTCGAGATCGTGCTCGACTTCTTCGACCGCCTGAAATCGGTCAGCCGCGGGCATGCGTCATTCGAATACGAGTTCTCGCGTTTCGTGCCGGGCGACCTGGTCAAGCTGGACATCCTGATCAACCGGGAACGGGTCGACGCGCTGTCGGTCATCGTCCACCGTGAGTCGGCGCGCCGGCGCGGGCGCGAGCTGGTCGACAAGCTGCGGGAACTGATCCCCAGGCAGATGTTCGAGGTCGCGATTCAGGCGGCGATCGGCGGGCAGATCATCGCGCGGGCCAATGTCAAGCCGCTGCGCAAGGACGTGACGGCAAAACTGTACGGTGGCGACGTGACCCGCAAGCGCAAGCTGCTGGAGAAACAGAAGGCCGGCAAGAAACGAATGAAGCAGCTCGGCAGCGTCGAGATTCCGCAGGAGGCCTTTCTCGCGGTCCTCAAGGTCGGGCGGGATTAGTCTGCGCGCAGCCAGCATGGTATCGTCGCGCGCGGCCCGGCGCGGCAAGGGTATGGGCGGAACACCATGAACATCGATTTCGAGTTGATCCTCGTTCTTGCGACAGCGGTCTGTGGCCTCATCTGGGCGCTGGATGCCCTGCTGCTCGGCCGGGCCCGTGAGGGTGGCGAGGGGGTGCCGGCGCGGCAACCGGTGGTGGTCGAGTATGCACGCTCTTTCTTCCCGATCCTGCTGGCCGTGCTGCTGATCCGATCTTTCCTGTTCGAGCCCTTCCGCATTCCGTCCAGCTCCATGGTCCCGACGCTGCTGGTCGGCGACTTCATTTTCGTGAACAAGTTCACGTATGGATTGCGCCTGCCGGTCCTGCACAACAAGGTGCTGGCGCTCGGTGAGCCGCATCGCGGCGACGTGGTCGTCTTCCGCCTGCCCGCGGATTCGGGCACGAATTACATCAAGCGCCTGATCGGCCTGCCCGGGGATACGGTCAAATATGTGAACAAGCGCCTTTACATCAACGGCGAGGAGGTCGATCTTGAGATCCTCGGCCCGTACCGTGGCGAGGGCCAGGCGGGCGCGCTGCTCGGCCGCGAGACGCTGGGCACGGTGACGCACGATGTGCTGCTGATGCCCGGCCGCCGCAGCCGCGAGGGAGAATACCGGATCCCGCCGGGGTACTACTTTATGATGGGCGACAATCGTGACAACAGCCGCGACAGCCGTTATCCCGGTGTCGGGCTGATTCCCGAGGACCACATCGTCGGCAAGGCGGTGCGCATCTGGATGAACTGGGAGTTCCCGAAGGCGCCGCGCTGGGAACGCATTGGCGACCCCATCCGCTGACGGGACAGGAGCCGGCCTATGCGACCCCGACAGACAGGCATTACCGCGATCAGTTTTCTGGCCCTGGCCGTGATCCTGGCGCTGCTCGGCTTTGCCGCGCTGAAACTGATGCCGATCTACCTGGAGCACATGAAGGTCGTCAGCGTCCTGAAGGACATCAAGACCGAGTTCGACCATCAGAATCCGTCGATCCGCCTCGTGCGATCGGCCATTGGCAAGCGTCTCAGCATCGAAATGGTCACGGTGCTGAAGCCTCAGGACTTCAAGATCCGCAAGACCGAGAACGGGCTGGAGGTCCGCGCGCAGTACGAGAACCGCACGCCCTATCTCGGAAATCTGTATTTCCTCGCCATCTTCAACGAAGCCGTAGTGATCGAGCGGTGACGGCAGCGGAGCGCTGGGCGGAACGGAGTCTGGGCTATCGATTCAGGGATGCAGGGCTGCTCGGTCAGGCCCTGACTCACCGCAGCGCCGGTCGGCCGCACAACGAACGGCTGGAGTTTCTCGGCGATGCCCTGCTCGGCGCTGTGATCGCGAGTTGCCTGTTCGAGCGATTGCCGGCAGCCCGCGAGGGCACGCTGACTCGCTACCGGGCCCTGCTGGTGCGGCGGGACAGCCTGGCGGAGCTGGCGGCCGAGATCGGACTCGGCGAACAGCTGCGCATGGGTGGCGGCGAACTCGGCAGCGGGGGAAGGCAGCGCCGCTCGACACTGGCCGATGCCCTGGAAGCGGTCATCGGGGCGGTCTTCCTGGACGGCGGCTTTGCGGCGGTGGAGCGGGTGCTGCGGCGGCTGTACGCCGGCCGGCTGGCGGCGCTGCCGCCGGAAGCAGCCTTGCGCGACGCGAAGACGGCGCTGCAGGAAGCCCTGCAGGCTCGCGGCCTCGGACTCCCGGAGTACCGGCTGCTCGGCAGCAGCGGGCCGCCGCATGCGCAGCGCTTCGAGGCCAGCTGCGTGATCGCGGAACTGGGGATCGAGACCACGGCCAGCGGCAGCAGCCGGCAGCGCGCCGAGCAGGGCGCCGCGGCGCTGGCGCTGGCACAATTGCCGGATGGCAGCAGATGACAGTCATCGCGCCGGCATCGTCGCGGTAGCCGGCCGGCCGAATACGGGCAAGTCCACGCTGGTCAACGCGCTGGTCGCGGAGAAGATCAGCATCGTCACGCCAAAGCCGCAGACCACCCGCCACAGCATCATGGGGATCGTGGACCGGCCCGAGGGGCAGCTGGTCTTCGTCGACACGCCAGGTCTGCACCACAGCGGCGGCCGGCGCCTGAACCGGGTGCTGAACCGCAACGCCGGTGCGAGCATCGCCGGCGCCGACCTCGCTCTGCTGCTGATCGATGCGCGCGGCTGGCGGGACGGTGACGAGTTCGCGCTGCGCCAGCTGGAGCGCAGCGATGTGCCCGTGGTGCTGGCGATCAACAAGATCGACCTGGTCCGGCCGCGGTCGGCCTTGCTGCCGCTGCTCGAGGAATCGGCCGCTCGCCACGATTTCCTCGATATCGTGCCGATTTCGGCCCGGCGCGGCGAGAACCTCGAACGCCTGCTGGCCGTGCTGCTGGCACACTTGCCACCCGGCCCGCCGCTGTTCCCGCCCGGGCAGAAGACCGACCGCGGCCTCGACTTTCGCGTCGCGGAGATCATCCGCGAAAAACTGCTGCTGGCACTGCGCGAAGAGGTTCCCTACGGCATCGCCGTGCAGGTCGAGCGCATGGAAAGGGACGGCGAGCTGCTGCGCATCGAAGCCGTGATCTGGGTCGAGCGCCGGTCCCACCGCGGCATCGTCATCGGCCGCGGCGGCCGTGTGCTCAAGCAGGTCGGTCAGGCGGCGCGCGCCGAGCTGGAATGCTTGCTCGGTCGCAAGGTCTACCTGCAGACACACGTCAAGCTGCGCGAGAACTGGAGCGAGAACGAGGCCGCGCTGCGGCAGCTCGGTTACGATCCATGCCGGTGAACGCGGTCGGCCAGGTCGAGCTGGAGGCAGCCTACGTGCTGCATGCGCGCCCGTACCGGGAGAGCAGCCAGTTGCTGGAGATCCTGGCGCGCCGACAGGGCCGCCTGGGGCTCGTGGCCCGCGGAGCCCGGGGGCGCCGGCCCCGTTGGCGCAGCGCCTTGCAGCCCTTTCAGCCCTTGCGCCTGTCCTGGCGGGGGCGGGGCACGCTCTGCAGCCTGGTGGCCGCGGAAGCCGCCGGGCCACCCCTGCCGCTGCGCGGAACGGCGCTGATGTCCGCCTGGTACCTGAACGAACTGGTCCTGGCCTTCACCACGCGGGCCGATCCGCACCCCGAACTGTTCGCGCATTACGGTGCGGCGCTGGCGGGCCTGGCGCAGGACGCCGGAACGGAACTCGCGCTGCGGCGCTTCGAACTCGCCCTGCTGACGGAACTCGGTTATGGGCTCAGCGTCGAGCGGGTGGCCGGCGGATCGCAACGGCTGGATCCGGATGCGGAGTACATCTACCTGGCAGAGAGTGGCGCGGTGCCGGCCGGCGGCTCCGCCGATGGGCCGCGCTTCCGCGGGGCCGAGCTGCAGGCGATCGCGGCCGGCCGCTTCGACGAGCCGTCGCTGCTGCGCCAGGCCAGGCGCCTGCTCGGCAGCCTCATTCGCTACCATCTCGGTGAGCGGGAGTTGCGGACGCGGCGGGTGTTCGAGGCGATGCGACCGTCCCGGACCTGAACCGCCCGGATTGCGGCCCCCGCCGGGTTGATGCGAAGATGCGCCGGCGCGTGGCGCAGGACTTGCCAGCATGCCAGCAGCGGAACCGATCCACCTCGGGGTCAATGTCGATCATGTCGCCACGCTGCGGCAGGCGCGGGGCACCCGGTATCCCGATCCTGTCGACGCGGCGCTGCAGGCCGAGCGCGCGGGCGCCGACTCGATCACCGCACACCTGCGCGAAGACCGCCGGCACATCCAGGAGCGGGATCTGCGGCTGATGCAGGACATGCTGCAGACCCGGCTGAATCTCGAAATGGCGGTCACCGACGAGATGCTGGACATCGCCCGGGCGCTGCGGCCGGCGGACTGCTGCCTGGTGCCGGAGCGCCGCGAGGAACTGACCACCGAGGGCGGCCTGGACGTCGTCGGCGCGCTGGCGCGGGTACGCGATGCCTGCGCCGCCCTGAGCGAGGCGGGGATCCGCGTGTCGCTGTTCGTCGACCCCGATCCGGCGCAGCTCGACGCGTCGGTCGAGGCCGGCGCGCCGGTAGTGGAGCTGCACACCGGGGCCTATGCCGAAGCCGCGCAACGCGTGGCCGTCGCCCGCGAACTGGAGCGGGTGCAGCGGGCGGCCGAACACGCCGACCAGCTTGGCCTGGTCGTGCACGCCGGCCATGGGCTGCACTATCACAACGTGTCGCCGATCGCCGCGCTGCCCCAGATAGTCGAATTGAACATCGGGCACGCGATCGTCGCCCGTGCCCTCAGCGACGGCTTCGGCGGCGCGGTGGCCAGGATGAAGCAGTTGCTGCTCGCGGCGCGCCGTCCGTGATCTTCGGCATCGGCGTCGATATCCTGCGCGCTGAGCGGGTGCACGCAAGCTATGCGCGCTTCGGCGAGCGCTTCGCCGAACGCCTGCTGATGCCCGAGGAACTGCGCCTGTACCGCCGCCAGAAGAATCCGGGCCGCTTCCTTGCGATGCGCTTCGCGGCCAAGGAAGCGGTCGTCAAGGCCATGGGGACCGGCTTCGCCAACGGGATGTGGATTCGCGATGCGGGTGTATTGCCGGACCGCTTCGGCCGGCCGGAAATCGTCTTTTCCGAGCGGGGCCGCGCGAAATGCGCGGAACTGGGTATCGGTGACGGGCACCTGACCTTGAGCGACGAGGCCGGACTGATCGTCGCCGTCGTGGTGCTGATGCGCACGGGGGTTGCCGAGTGAACTACCTGGTCTTCGATATCGAGACGATTCCGGACACCGAGCTGGGCCGGCATGAACTCGGCCTGGCCGCGGACATGGACGAGGCTGATGTTGCGCGCGCGATGGTCTTCCGCCGTATGCAGGAGGCCCAGACCGAGTTCCTGCCGCTGTACCAGCACCGCGTCGTCGCGATCTCGGTGCTGTTGCGCCGCGACGACCAGTTGCGGCTGTGGAGCCTGGGCAGACCGGACAGCGGGGAGCGCGAACTGATCCAGCGTTTCTTCGACGGCATTGCGAGTTTCCGCCCGGACCTGGTCTCCTGGAACGGCGGTGGCTTCGACCTGCCGGTACTCCATTATCGGGCCCTGCGTCACGCCGTGTCGGCACCGGCCTACTGGGAAACCGGCGACGAGATCCGCGAATTCCGTTTCAACAATTACCTGAACCGCTACCACTGGCGGCATCTCGACCTGATGGACGTGCTCTCCGGCTTCCAGGCTCGCGCCCGAGCCGGCCTGGACGCGATCGCCGGGCTGCTGGGTCTGCCGGGCAAGCAGGGACTGGCCGGCGACCAGGTGTGGCCCCTGTGGCTGGCCGGTGGCATTGAGCAGATCCGCGCCTATTGCGAGACCGACGTACTCAACACCTATCTCGTCTTCCTGCGCTTCCAGCAGTTCCGCGGCCTGCTGGACGAGGCCGGGCTGGCCGCCGAGCACGCGCGGCTGCGCGCCGCGATCGGCGGCGAACAGGCAGCCCATCTGCAGGAATTTCTCGAGGCATGGGAAAGCGCGGAGAATGGCAGGTGAACAGCCTGGCGGCCGGGCGGGAACTGCTTCGCGGCGAAGTGGTCGATTGCCTGCCAGACGGGCGCGGCGTCGTGCGCAGCGCTGGCAAGACGGTGTTCGTCGAGGCCGCAATCACCGGCGAACTGGTCGACTTCCGGGTACGGCGGCGCCGGCGGCGGTACGACGAGGCCGAGCTGGTCGCCGTCGCGAGCCCGTCGCCGGATCGCGTGCAACCGCGTTGTTCAGTCTACGGACGCTGCGGCGGTTGCAGCCTGCAGCATCTGTCGCCTGCGGCCCAGCTGGCCTTGAAGCAGCGCAACCTGCTCGACAATCTCGAGCGCATCGGACGGCTGCAGCCGGAGCAGGTCTTGCCGGCGTTACGCGGGCCGGCCTGGGGCTACCGCCGCAAGGCACGTCTGGCGGCCAGGCTCGTGGCTGCGAAGGGGCGGGTGCTCGTCGGTTTCCGTGAGCGGCACCAGCCCTTCGTCACCGACTGCCTGCGCTGCGAGACACTGCATCCGCGTGTCGGGGAGCGGCTGGGGGAACTGTCGGCGCTGCTCGGCTCCCTCAGCATCGCCGACAGGATTCCCCAGCTCGAGGTCGCGGTCGGTGACCAGGTCGCCGTGCTGGCGCTGCGCACCCTCGCGCCGCCGGCGGACGCCGATATCGAGCAGCTGCGCGACTGGCAGGCGGCCAGCGGCCTCCGGATCTACCTGCAGCCCGGTGGACCACAGACACTTGCGCCGCTGCCGGGCGAGCCACGAGCCCAGCTGAGTTACCGGCTCGCCGAGCATGCGGTCGAGATCGCCTTCGAGCCGGGCGATTTCATCCAGGTGAATGCGGCGTTGAACGAACGGCTGGTCAGCCAGGCGATCGAGCTGCTGGCGGCCGGCCCGCGGGACACGGTCGTCGACCTCTATTGCGGGCTCGGCAACTTCAGCCTGCCGCTGGCACGCGCCGCCGGGGAGGTCGTCGGCGTCGAACTGGCGCCGGAGATGTGCCGTCGCGCCGCCGCCAACGCGCTGCGTTCGGGCATCACCAATGCGCGGTTCGTCACCGGCGACCTGCGCGCCGCCGATGCCCTGCAGGGGCTCGAGGCGCTGCGGCCGACCCGCGTGCTGCTGGATCCGCCGCGCAGCGGGGCGGCCGAAGTGCTCGGGCTGCTGGGCCGCTGGCGAGCGGAGCGGATCGTCTACGTCTCCTGCCACCCTGGCACGCTGGCACGCGATGCCGGGCGCCTGTGCAGCGAATACGGTTACCGGCTGGCGGCAGCCGGCGTGCTCGACATGTTCCCGCAGACCAGCCACGTCGAATCGATCGCGCTGCTGTGCGCGGAATAAAGGATGGCCGACGCACGGATCATCGTCAGTCTCTGCCGTCAGCGCCTGTGGCTGGAGACCGCAGGCCGCCGCTTGGACTTTCCGGTCTCGACCTCGCGTTACGGGCCGGGAGAGCGTCTGGGCAGTCAGGCGACCCCGCGCGGATTGCACCGGATCCGCGCCTGCATCGGCGCGGGCCTGCCGGCCGGCGCCGTGTTCGTCGGGCGGCGCTTCAGCGGCGAAATCTATAGCCCCGAGCTCGCCTGGCGACAGCCGGGCCGCGACTGGATTCTGTCGCGGATACTCTGGCTCAGCGGCATGGAGCCGGGTCGCAACCGATTCGGCATGGTCGACAGCATGCGCCGCTATATCTACATTCACGGCACACCGGACGACCAGCCGATGGGCGTGCCCTGGTCGCATGGCTGCATCCGCATGCGGAACCGCGACGTCATCGCGTTGTTCGACCAGGTCGAAGCGGGTACGTTAGTGGAAATTATCGCCTGACCGGAGCGGCTGGATGACCCTGGGACCGCTGATGATCGACCTGGCCGGGACAGAACTGACGGCGGACGATCGTCGGCGGCTGTCGGCACCGCTGGTCGGCGGTGTCATCCTGTTCAGCCGCAACTTCGCGTCTGGAGAACAGCTGCGCGAGTTGTGCGCCGCGATTCACGCGCTGCGTCGGCCGCCGTTGCTGATCGGGGTGGACCAGGAAGGCGGGCGGGTGCAGCGTTTCCGCGAGGGCTTCACGCGGCTGCCGCCGGCGCGCTTCTTCGGCCACTGGTACGACATGGACGAGCGCGCGGGCATTCGTCTCGCGCGGGCCGCCGGCTGGTTGATGGCAGCCGAACTGCTGGAGCACGGTGTCGACCTGAGTTTCGCCCCGGTCGTTGATCTCGACTGGGGCTTCAGCGAGGTCATCGGTGATCGCGCCTTTCACCGGAACCCGGATGTGACGGCGCGGCTCGCCTATGCCTGGATGCAGGGCATGCGCCGTGCCGGCATGGCGGCCGTGGCCAAGCACTTCCCCGGCCACGGCGCCGTGCACGCCGACTCCCACCTGGAGTTGCCGGAGGATGCCCGCGAGCTCGGCGATTTGCAGGCAGATCTGCTGCCGTACCGGCGCCTGATCGCGCACGGCCTGCAGGGCGTGATGCTGGCGCACCTCAGGTACCCGAAGGTCGACGCGGACATCGCGTCGCTGTCGCCCTACTGGGTGCGGGCGCAACTGCGCGGTGAACTGGGCTTCGGCGGTGCGATCTTTTCCGATGACCTGAGCATGCAGGCGCTGGCCGGCGTCGGCCCGATGCCCCGGCGCGTGCGGCGCGCCCTGGCCGCCGGCGCGGACATGGTGCTGGTGTGCAATGCGCCGGCCGAGGTCGATGCGGTCCTCGAGACCGTCGACGAGGACAATGGCCCGGCCAGCCACGGCCGCCTTGCGGCGATGCGTCCGCATGGCCTGGATTGGTCGCCCGGGCGACTCGCGGAGTCGCCGGAATGGCAGGCCGCGACGGCAGCGCTGGCCGCAGCCGAACAGCCGCCGGCTTTGTCCCTCGATGGCTGAGCCCGGGCCTGAATTGCCGGCCGGCGCCGAACTGATCGCCGGCGAGGCCGAGGTCGATGCCGCCGTGCGCGTCTGGGCCGAGCGCGTGAACGCGGCTCTGCAGGGTGAGCACTGGGTGCTGCTGGCCGTGATGATCGGCGGCATGGTTCCGGCGGTGCGGCTGGCAGCCGCGCTGCGCCGCGACCTCGTGCTCGATTACTGCCATCTGAGCCGCTATCGCGGTCGGGAGCAGGGCGGCGAACCGGTCTGGCTGCGGCGGCCGCCAGCGGAGCTGCGTGGCCAGCGAGTGCTGGTCGTCGACGATATCTTCGATCGCGGCACGACGCTCGAGCTGGTGCGCGGCGCCTGCGAGGCCGCCGGGGCAGCGCAGGTGCTGACCGCGACGCTGGTGCGCAAGCGGGGCAGCGCGGAACCAGGCGCCCGCGCGCCGGACTTCTGTGCCCTGGAAGTGCCCGACCGCTACGTCTTCGGTTGTGGCATGGACTACCGGCACCACTGGCGGCAGCTACCGGCCATCTACGCGCTGCCGGAGGCGGGCTGATGCGCATCGGCCTGATCGGTGGCACCGGCAGCGCTTTGCTGCTGCCAGCGGCTCGGCAACGATCGCTGGCGACGCCGTGGGGACCGCCATCCGGCCCCTTGCTCGAATGGCAGGAAGGCGCCCACGAGCTGTGTTTCCTGCACCGCCACGGGCCGGCGGGAACGATACCGCCGCACCGGGTCAACTATCGAGCCAACGTCTGGGCGATGCAGGCGGCCGGCGTGGACTGGCTGATCGGGATCAACGCGGTCGGTGGCATTCACCGGGATGCGATCCCCGGGCGGCTGGCGTTTCCGGACCAGCTGATCGACTACAGCTGGGGGCGCGCCCACAGCTATGAGGAAGGTGGCGAACACGCCGTGCGTCACGTCGATTTCACCCACCCGGTAGCCCCGGCGCTGCACGCCGCGCTGGTCGCTGCCGCCCAACGGGCCGGCATTGCCCACCTGCCGCGGGGCGTCTACGGCGTCACCCAGGGGCCGCGCCTGGAGACTGCAGCCGAAATCGATCGACTGGAGCGGGACGGCTGTGATTTCGTCGGCATGACCGCGATGCCGGAGGCGGGGCTGGCGCGAGAGCTCGGCATCGACTACGCGATCTGTGCCGTGGTGGTGAATCCGGCGGCCGGCCGGGGCGCGGAGATTCACGCGGAGATCGAGCGCTCGCTGCAAGCCGGGATCGAGGCCGTGCAGGCGCTGCTGAAGGCGCTGCTGGCGGCGACGCCCGGGCAATCCTGAACGCCGGCCCGCGGGCCGGTGACCGGCTTCACAGACCCGGCATCGGGCCGGTCCTATAGTAAGCCGCGGACCGGCGCCGCGCGCGGCGGATGTCTATTGCTAAAGGAAAAGTTTAATAAAGACAATTAACTTAATGTTATGCCTTAAGAAAAATCTGCTCCTGCAGGCGCTGGACCGGGCCGGGGGCGCGCTGCTGATCATCGCCGCGTCCGAACCGCGCGGGCGCATCGCCTACGCGAACCAGCGCCTGGCGCAGCTGACCGGCTGGGCACCGGAAGAGCTGCTGGGCCGTGAGCTGGGCGAGCTGCTGATCTCCGGCGAA
The DNA here is from genome assembly GCA_003695765.1 of Gammaproteobacteria bacterium. GTDB lineage: Bacteria > Pseudomonadota > Gammaproteobacteria > Steroidobacterales > J054. Next base: position 17,572 of record RFHQ01000127.1, on the reverse strand, counting down.
CTGCCCTGCGCGGACGATGCGCTGCCGGGCGCCGAGCGAGTGCTCGGGCATCGCTGGCGCTGCCGGGACGGCGGTGATCAGGAGCTGGCCTTCGTGGTCGCGCCGCTGTTCGAACGCCCCGGGCTGCCGGCGTATTGGCTGCTCAGCGAATCGGGCCGGCCGGCCGACGGCGCGCTACAACGCCGGCTGATGCGCAGCAGCAGCCTGGACCAGGCCACCGGCCTGCTGTCCCGGCCGAGTTTCGACGAGCTGCTGCGCCGGGACTGGGGCATCGCCCGCCGTGAGCAGCGCAGCCTGACCCTGATGCTGTTCCGCGTGGACGAACTGGATGCCTACCAGTCGCTGTTCGGCCGCCATGCCACCGATGCCTGCCTGCGCAAGGTGGCCCACGTGGTCGCCGGCGCCCTGCGCCGCAGCGGCGACGCGGCCGCCCGTTTCGCCGCCGGCGACCTGGCCGTGCTGATCGCCGGCGCGAGCGAACACCAGGCGAAGCAGCTCGGCGAGCGCATCGCCGCCAAGGTCCGGGATCTCGCGATCCACCACCCGCGCTCGCGCATCGACCGCTACGTCACGCTCAGTTTCGGTGTCGCGTCGCTGACTCCGGCCGGCGACGCGCCCGCGGACCAGCTCGTGAAACTCGCCGCCCGCGATCTGGACAAGCGTTGCCGCGCCGCGCGCAAGGCCGGTGATCGTCGCCGGCGGCACAGCGCCTAGTCCGGCGGCGCCGTCTCGCCATCCCCCGGCGGTGGCAGTGCCCGGACCCGGGCGACGACGCCGAAGCGGGGGTGATCGAAGTACTGCAACAGGTCGCCGCGCAGGCGTCGCGATTCATCGATTTCTGCGGCCACTGGCCGGGTCGCCGGCCAACCGTCGGCAGCCGCCGGCGGCTGATATTGCAGAGCGACGCGCAGGTGCTCGTAGCGTTCCTTGCTGAGCAGGAACTGCCCGCTGAGTCCGGGCACGGAGGGCAAGTGGACGCCGATGAGGATCGGCTCGGCCAGCTCGCGGCTGCGGCCCGGCTGGATCCAGCCGGCGTGCAGCAATGGCCGGTAGGCGTCGAGTTCCTGCAGTCGATTCCAGATGCCCGTGAGCTCCAGCGCCTCGGGCGGCAAGGGCCGGAAATTGGCCTGCGGGTGGGGCTCCAGCAGCAGGAAATCCGGCTGCGGACCCGACGAAGCCGCGGCAACCGGGCCGTCGAACCCGGTCAGCGGTGGCGGCGCCTCGGGCGTATTGCGCTGCTGATCGAGATACTCGAAGACGATGATCTCGACCGCGTACATCGCTGTCTCGGTCTCCGGCTCCGGATCCGCTGCATGCACCGGTGCCGCCACCGAGGCGGCCAGCAGCGCGATCAGGCCTGCTCTGTTCATTCGGGCCGGTCTCCGTCCGTTCCGTCCGCGGGTGCGCCCAGCGCTGCCAGCAGCTCACCCGCGAAGCGGAAGCGGGACTCGGCATCGGCGAGGTTTGCCCGGATGCGCAGTCGCTGCTGGCGATCGAGCTGGTAGCGTTCGGGCTGGGATTCTATCAGCTGCACCAGCGTGGCCGGATCGACCGCGGTCCCGGCCGCAAATTCCACCCGGCCGCCGGCGGGACCGAGTTCCAGGCGTTTCAGGCCCAGCGGCGCCGCACGCAGGCGCAGCGCGGTCAAACGAAAGAGATGGCGCGTGGGCTCCGGCAGCAGGCCGAAGCGATCGATGAACTCGACCTGCAGTTCGCGCAGCGCGGCCGTATCGCTTGCGCTGGCGATCCGCTTGTATTGCACCAGCCGCAGGTGCACATCGGGCATATAGTCCGCCGGGATCAGCGCCGGCAGGTGCAGGTTGAAGTCGGTCAGCTGCGGCAGCGCGGCGTCCGGATCCGGCGTCTCGCCCCGGCGCAGCGCCTGCACCGTCCGCGCCAGCATTTCGTTGTAGAGGCTGAAGCCGATTTCCTGGATCTGGCCGCTCTGCTCCTCGCCCAGCAGTTCTCCGGCGCCACGGATCTCGAGGTCGTGCGTGGCGAGCACGAAACCGGCACCGAGATCTTCCAGCGATTCGATCGCGGCCAGCCGCTTGCGCGCGTCCTCTGTCAGTGACTCGGGCGGCGGCGTCAGCAGGTAGGCGAAGGCCTGGTGATGCGAGCGCCCGACACGCCCGCGCAGCTGGTGCAGCTGGGCGAGGCCAAAGCGATCGGCGCGGTTGATCACGATGGTGTTCGCCGAAGGCACGTCCAGGCCGCTTTCGATGATGGCGGTGCAGACGAGGATGTGGAAACGCCGGTGGTAGAAGTCCAGCATGATGCGCTCGAGTTCGCGCTCCGGCATCTGGCCGTGTGCCAGCTCGATGCGCGCTTCCGGCAGAAGGGAAGCGACGCGTTCCGCAACGCCTTCGATATCCTCGATGCGGTTGTGCACGAAATACACCTGCCCACCGCGTTTCAGTTCGCGTTGGCAGGCCTCGCGAACGACGGCGTCATGCCAACGGGTGACGAAGGTCTTGATGGACAGCCTCGATTCAGGCGGCGTCGCGATCAGTGACAGTTCCCGCAAGCCGCCCATCGCCATGTTCAGCGTGCGCGGGATCGGCGTGGCCGTCAACGCCAGGAAATCCACTTCGGCACGCAACTGCTTGAGCCGTTCCTTGTGCCGCACGCCGAAACGGTGTTCTTCGTCGACGATCACCAGACCCAGGTCGGCGAACTCGACCCCGGGCTGGAGCAGCCGGTGAGTTCCGATGACGATGTCCACCCGGCCATCGCGGAGCCCGTCCAGGACCGCCCGCGCTGCCTTCTGGCTGCGAAAGCGGCTGAGTTGCTCGACGCGCACCGGCCAGTCGGCGAAACGGTCGGCGAAGGTCTGGTAGTGCTGCTGGGCCAACAGCGTCGTCGGTACCAGCACGGCGACCTGGTGGCCGCTGCTGACCGCGACGAATGCGGCGCGCAAGGCCACCTCGGTCTTGCCGAAGCCGACATCGCCACAGACCAGGCGGTCCATCGGCCGGCTGCTCGTCAGGTCGGCCAGCACTTCGTCGAAGGCGCGTTCCTGGTCCTCGGTGGGAGCGAAGGGGAAGCCAGCGGAGAAGGCGGCATAGTCCTGCGGCTCGAGTCGGGCCGGGCGTCCGCTGCGGGCGGCTCGGCGGGCGTAGAGATCGAGCAGTTCGGCGGCCACGTCGCGAACCTTCTCGGCAGCGCGGCGCCGGGCGCGCAGCCACTGGTCGCTGCCGAGGCGATGCAGCGGCGCGTGTTCCGGCGCGCCCCCGGTGTAGCGGGAAATCAGCTGCAGAGAACTGACCGGGACGTGCAGCAGGTCGCCGCCGGCATATTCCAGCGTCAGGAACTCGGTCGCCTCGGCGTCGATCTGCAGCGTGTTGAGGCCCACGAAGCGGCCGACGCCGTGGTCGGCGTGCACGACCGGCGCGCCGGGTCGCAGGTCGGAGAGGTCATTGATCAGGCTCTCCGGGTCGCGGATCCGGCGGCCGCGGCGCCGGATCCGCGCGCGTGCTCCGAACAGCTCGCTTTCGGTGATGACCGCCAGGCCGGCCTCCGGCAGGACGAAGCCCTGGTCCAGCGGCCCGACCGTGGTCGCGATCCGCTGGGCGCCATCGACGAAATCCTGCCAGCCGGCGACCGGCTCGGCCGCGAGCTCCTGCGCGCGCAGGAATGCCAGCAGTTCCTCGCGCCGCCCCGGCGATTCGGCGACGAACAGCGTGCGGCCGGCGAAACCGGCGAGCCATTGGCACAGCGCAGCCGCCGGCTGCTCGGCATGGCGGGCCACCGTGACCGGTGGCGGGCCGCCGACCGGCAGGTTGCGCGGCCTCGTGCCGGGCAGGGATCCGGGCGCCTCGACCGGTTCCAGTTGCAGCAAGGGGTGACCGGCGATGGACCGGTGCTGCTCGGCCGGTGGCACGAACAGCTCCTCCGGATTCAACGGCGGGTGCTCCGGATCCTCGCTGGCCTGCGCGTGCCGCTCCTCCACCTGTTCCCAGGCCGCCTGGAGCGCCGCGCCGGGATCGCCGATCGCCAGCAGCAGGCTGTCCTCCGGCAGGTAGTCCCACAGGGTTGCGGTCGCGTCGAAGAACAGCGGCAGATAGTTTTCGATGCCCGGCGGCAGGCGTTGCTCGCTGACTTCGCGGTAGACCGGGAAGCGCGCCGGATTGCCCTCGAAACGGGCACGGAATCGCTGCCGGAAACCGGTGATTGCGTCGGGGTCCAGCGGTATCTCACGCGCCGGCAGGCCGCGCAGTTCGGAGATACGCCGCGTGCTGACCTGGCTGTCGGCGTCGAAACAGCGCAGCGATTCGATCTCGTCGTCGAGGAAGTCGACGCGCACCGGTTCGCTGGCGCCGGCCGGAAAGAAATCGATCAGGGCGCCGCGCACCGCGTATTCGCCGTGGGTGGTCACCTGGCTGACGCGCTGGTAACCGGCAAACTCGAGCTGCGCCTGCAGCGACTGCGGCGACAGCGCCTGGCCAGCGTACAGCTGGATGGCCCGGGCGCGCAGATAGCCGGGTGGCGGCAGCCGGGGGAGCAGCGTGGAAGCCGCAGCGATCAGCGTCATGGGTTCGCCCGCGGCCAGCTGGCTCAGGATGCGCAGGCGCTCAGCGGTCAGCTCCGCGTGCGGGCTGAAACGATCGTAGGGCAGAACTTCGGCATCGGGCAGCAGGCGCACCGGTGCGCCGCCGGCGGCGAAGAACTCGAACTGCTCGCTCAGGCGCTCCGCGGCGACCGGGTCAGGGGTGAGCACGAGGCTGCTGCGGCCGGCCACCGCCGCAGCCTCGGCCACGGCCAGGGCCATCGCGTCGCCACGTAGTTGCGCGATGCGCAGCGACTCACCGGCCGCGGGCAGGGGCAGGTCCCGCCACAGCAGCGCCGGCTGCGCTTGCGCGTGAGTCCCTGTGCTCGCCGGCTGGCTGCGCTCCGTGCCTGCGGCCATGCTCCCTGGGCCCGCCTTGCGGGCGAAAAAGACACATTATCCCACAGGCGGCGTCGCGCCGATCAGTGTGGTCGGACCGCGTGGATGACCCGTGAATATTCGAAGAACACGACGAAATCGTCGTAGTCCCAGCGGCTGATCGGCGGATCACCGACCGCCGGCTGCTGGGCCCGGGGCTCGCCCCAGCGGGCCCTGACCTGATCCATCGTCATGCCGCGCCGCGGGCGTTCGGCGGCGGTCGCGGCGGCTTCGGCGACGCCTTCCATCAGCAGGGTATCGGCACGCGATGCCACGCTGGGGACGGCGGCGGTGGCCACCAGGAGCAGGGGGAGAAGCCTGCGCACCATCGGACTGTCTCCAAGTTATACTCCGGTTCGAATATAGCACCGGCCCTGGTGCCAAAAAACCGCACAGGACATGGACAGGGACGGCGATATCGTGTAGCCGCGCAGTGCTCACGGCGCGGATGCGGAGAACGGAATTGCAGGCAGCTGGGAAGACATCGGGCCGCGGGCCGTTGCGAGCGCGCCTGCGGCCCGGGGGCGGCGCTGAGCCGATGTCGCCGTGAAGAGCCGGCACTGATGCTGCGGCCGGTCCCGCTGTTCATCGCCCTGCGTTATCTGCGCGAGCACCGCGAGAACCAGTTTGCCTCCTTCGTCACCGTGGCCTCGGTCCTCGGTGTGGCTCTCGGCGTCGCGGCGCTGATCGTCGTGCTGTCGGTCATGAACGGTTTCGAGCGGGAACTGCGCGATCGCCTGCTCGGCATGGCGGGCCACGCGACCGTGACCCTGCCGGCAGGGGAAGACTGGCGCGCGGTGCGGGCGGACTTGCTGAACTGGCCGGGCATCGAGGCCGCGGCGCCCTTCGTCGAACTGCAGGGCATGATCTCGACTGGCCGGACGCTGGCCGGCATCACGCTGGTCGGCGTCGAGCCGCCGCTGGAGAACAGCGTCTCGCGAATCGAGGCTCATCTGCGGCAGGGACGACTGCAATCACTGCGGCCCGGCTCGGACAAGCTGTTGCTGGGCCGCGCCCTGGCCCTGCGCCTCGGTTTGCGCGTCGGCGATCCGGTGACGCTGATGGTGCCGCAGCGCCGGCCAGGAGTCGGTCTGCGCACGCGCCTGCGCCAGTTCGAGCTTGCCGGCATCTTCGAGCTGGGCCTGCAGGACCATGACAGCATTCGCGGCCTGATCGATCTGGACGATGCGCTGGCATTGGCCGGCGAGAGCGAGGTGCGCAAGCTGCGCCTGCGGGCCGCCGACGTTTTCGCCGCGCCGGCGCTGGTCCGAGCCTGGGCCGCGGCCTGGGCGGCAGCGAGCGGCCGGCAGCCCATCATCCGCGACTGGACCCAGGACAACGCGACCTATTTTCGAGCGGTGCACATGGAAAAGCTGATGATGACCCTGTTGCTGTCGCTGATCGTGGCGGTCGCCGCCTTCAATATCGTCGCGACCCTGGTGATGACCGTGTCCGACAAGCGCAGCGGCATTGCGATCCTGCGCACCCTCGGCTACCCGCGCCGGACGGTGATGGGCATCTTCGCGCTTCAGGGCCTCGTGGTCGGCTGGTTCGGTGTCCTGCTGGGGGTGGCCGGCGGCCTCGGGCTGGCCGGCAATATCAGCACTGTCGCGCCGCGCCTCGAGCGGCTCTTCGGTTTTCAGTTCATGCCCGCCGATGTCTATTACCTGACGGAGCTGCCGGCGGAGATCCAGGGCGCCGATGTCGCCGTGATCGCGCTGATCGCGCTGCTGATGACAGCCGCGGCGACCGTCTACCCGGCGATGCGCGCGGCAGCGGTCGCGCCCGCCGAAGTGCTGCGCTACGAGTGACGGCGATCGCAATGCCGGGACTTTCGCTGCATCTGCCGTACGAGCTGCTGATCGGCCTGCGCTATCTGCGTTCCCGGAATCGCAATCGCTTCATTTCGTTCATCTCGCTGATCTCGATGCTGGGGATCGCGATTGCGGTCGCCGTGCTGATCGTCGTGATGTCGGTGATGAACGGTTTCGAATACGAGGTGCGCGACCGCATCCTCAGGGTGATCTCGCATGCGGCCATGACCGGATGGGACGGGCGCATGCAGGACTGGCGGCTGGCGGCGGACATCGCCCAGGCGCACCCGCAGACTCGCGCCGTGGCGCCGTTCGTCAGCGGGCAGGGGATGCTGGTCGGTGCCAGCGAGATCAGCGGCGTCGAGTTCCGCGGCATCGATCCGGCCAGCGAACGGCAGGTCAGCGAGCTCGACGCGCTGATCGAGCAGGGCTCGCTGGACAGCCTCGAGCCCGGCCGCTACCGGGTCGTGATCGGCCGTGACCTGGCCGAGCTGCTCGATGTCGGTATCGGCGACCGGCTGATCCTGATGGTCGCCGAGGGCGTGACGACCCCGGCCGGGCTGGTACCGCGCATGCGCCGTTTCGAGGTGTCGGGCATCTTCTACGCCGGCATGTACGAATTCGACCGGGGCCTGATCTTCGTCGCTCGCGCGGATGCAGCGCGGCTGCTGCGGCTCGGTGACGCGGTCAGCGGCATCCGCATCGCCACGCGGGATCCGCGGGCGGCGCCGGCGACGATCCGTGAGGTCGCCCGTGCTTTCGGCCGGGACGTGTACATCACCGACTGGACCCGGCAGCACGCCAACTTTTTCCGCTCCATACAACTGACGCGCTCGATCATCTTCGTCATCCTGCTGCTGGTCGTTGGGGTCGCGGCCTTCAATATCGTCTCGACCCTGGTGATGGTCGTCCGGGAAAAGCGCGGCGACATTGCGATCCTGCGCACGGTCGGCGCGCCGGCACAGGGGATACTCGCGATCTTCATGGCCCAGGGGGCTCTGGTCGGCCTGGCGGGCACGCTGGCCGGCAGCCTGTTCGGGCTGGCGATCGCGGCCAATCTCGACCTGCTGGTCGGACTCGCCGAGCGCTGGTTCGGGTGGCAGATCCTCGCGCCGGACGTCTATTTCATCAGCGAATTTCCGAGCCGCGTGCAAGCGGCCGACGTCTGGCGCGTGGCGGGGATCGCCTTCGGACTTGCGTTGATCTCGACGATCTACCCAGCCTGGCGGGCCGCCCGCACCCGGCCGGCGGAGGCGTTGCGCCATGAATGACGGGACTGCCGCGGCGCTGCCACTGGTCAGCGAAGGCTTGGCCAAGAGTTTCCCCGAGGCGGCGGGTGAACTGGTCGTGCTCCGCGGCGTCGATTTCGCCGTGGCGCCGGGCGAAACCGTCGCGATCGTCGGAGCTTCCGGCTCCGGCAAGACCACCTTGCTGCAGCTGCTCGGCGGGCTGGACGCGCCGACGGCCGGCTCGGTACGCGTGTTCGGCCAGGATCTCGCGACGCTGACGCCGCGCCAGCGCGGCGAACTGCGCAATCGCCGGCTGGGTTTCGTCTACCAGTTTCATCATCTGCTGCCGGAATTCGACGCGCTGGAGAACGTCGCCATGCCGCTGTTGCTGCGCCGCGAGCCCCTGCGCAGCGTCAGGGAACGCGCCCAGCGGCTGCTGCAGCGGGTCGGACTCGGCGAGCGCCTCGACCACCGCCCGGCCGAGTTGTCCGGCGGCGAGCGCCAGCGGGTCGCGGTCGCGCGCGCGTTGGTGACCGAACCGGCCGTGGTGCTCGCCGACGAACCGACCGGCAATCTCGATCGCCAGACCGGCGAGCTCGTGCTGGACCTGATGCTGGAGCTGAACGAGGAAACCGGCACCAGCCTGGTGCTGGTCACGCATGATCCGGAGATCGCGCGGCGCATGTCGCGGGTCCTGGAGCTCAGCGACGGTCGGCTCCAGGACGTGAGCACGGACTATCGCTGAGCCGGGGGCCGCCGCCTGCGGTAGCGCGCCGCGACGAGCCAGCGCCAGATGACACTGACGAGCACGTAGGCAGTCGAGGCCACGACGGTCGCGCTGACCACGGCGCCGAGCAGCAGCGGCTGCCAGCCGGCCGCCACACCGCTGCTGAACCAGTCCCAGGAGATGTCCAGGCTGATCGCCTGCACCGGGCGACCGAGGATCAGGGCGCCGAGCCGGTACTCCGACCAGAAGATCGGCACCATGGTCAGCGGGTTCGTGAGCCAGACCGCCACCACGGAAATCGGCAGGTTCACCCGCAGCAGCAACGCCAGCAGCGGCGCGACGATCGTCTGGCCGGGCAGCGGCAGCAGGGCGATAAACAGCCCGACCCATAATGCGCCGGCGACGCTGCGGCGACTGACGGAGAAGAAGGTCGGATGGCGCAGCAGCGCCCGGAACGGCTTCAGATACCACGGGTAGTCGCGCTTCCGCAAATATCCGACAGAAATACGTCGAAAGAACTGCCGCGGCATGTCCTAGTCTGCAAAGGTGGAACGCTGGTTGCTGCTGATCACGGCCGTTGCCGGCAGCGCCGTGATTATCCGGCAAGTCGTCGGGCGAAAGCCATGCCCCTGATCGCCGGCCTCGCGCTGCTGGTCGTTTGCGCCATGCTCTGGTCGCCTTGCTGGCCCGGCGGGCTGGCCGGCAGCGGCCTGCTGGCCCCGCTGCTGTTGCTGCTGCGGATGCTCGGCGGTCGCGGCGCCCTCCTGCTGGCCTTGCCGCTGTTCGGCCTGCTGGTCGGCGGGGAGCAGCTGCGCCGGTTGCAGCTGCCGGCCCGGGACCACGGCCGCGATGTCGCGCTGGTCGGGCAGGTCTGTTCCTTTCCGCGTGACCGCGGCGGCCGGCGCCGCTTTCTGTTCGCGACGACGCTGCCGATTGCCGGCCGCGAGCGGCGGCTGCGCTTGCTGGTCAGCGACTACCGGGATGCATCGCCATTGCTGGCCGGGGAGACCTGGCGGCTCAAGCTGCGGCTGCGCAGTCCGCGGGGCCTGCGCAATCCCGGCGCGCCCGACCGGGAACGGGCGTTATTCGCGGCCGGTATCGCCGGGGCGGCCTATGTTCGCGAGTCGGCGCTGAACCACCGGCTGTCCGCCAGCGGCTGGCATTGCCCCGGCATGCCCCTGCGCGCCGCACTGGCGTCGCTACTGGAACAGCAGCTCGGCGATCGGCCCGCCTTGCCCTACCTGCTGGCGCTGACCGTAGGCGCGCGTCACCGGCTCGACTCTGGGAACTGGCGGCTGTTGCGTCAGACCGGCACCGTGCACCTGATGGCGATTTCCGGCCTGCACATCGGCCTGATCGCCGGCCTCGGTTTCGCCGTCACCGGCGTTCTCGGGGGGGCGGCCAGCGGCCGTCTGGCCTGGCTGGGCGCCGTGAGCGCAGCCACCGCCTATGCGGCGCTGGCCGGCTTCAGCGTGCCGACCTCGCGCGCCCTGGCGATGCTGGCGGTTGCCGCAGCCGCTGCGACGACGCGCCGCCGGTTGCCGCCGTGGACCTTGCTGGCCACGGCCCTGTGGCTGGTGCTGCTGTGGCAGCCGCTGGCGCCGCTGGGGACCGGTTTCTGGCTGTCGTTCACAGCCGTGGCGGTCCTGCTGCTGGGCCTGCTGCCGCTGACGGGCGCCGCGCGGCAGCCAGGCGGGCGGTCGGCCCGCTGGCCGCGTTGGCTGCGATCCTTGCTGGCGGCCCAATGGCGCGTGTGGCTCGGCCTGCTGGTCTTGTCCGCGTGGTTCTTCGGTCAGGTGTCGACGGTCGCGCCGCTGGCCAACCTCGTTTCAATCCCGCTGATCGGCATGCTCGGCGTACCGCTGGCGCTGGCGGGATTGCTGGCCAGCGCCGCCGGCTTGCCCGACTGGAGCCTGCAGGCCGCGGCCTGGCTGCTCGAAGCCTGTCTCGGCTGGCTCGGCTGGCTCGTCGAGGCGCCGTTCCCTCCGGCGCTGCCGATATCGCTGGTCGCGCCACTGCTGCCGTTGGGACTGGCGGGCAGCCTGCTGTGTCTGTGGCCGCGACCGTTGCCCGGGCGCCTGCTGCTGGTCGTGGCCGTGGTCCTAGCCGGCTGGACCGCGGCCGGCCCGCGGCCACGTCCCCTGCTCAGCGTGCTGGTGCTCGACGTCGGGCAGGGGCAGGCCGTGCTGCTCAGGACACGCGCGCACGCGCTCCTGTACGACGCCGGCCCGGCCTGGCCCGGCGGAGACGCCGTGGCCGGCGTGCTGCTGCCGGTATTGTCGCAGGAGCGCATCACCACGCTGGACGCGCTCGTCGTGTCGCACGCCGATCGGGATCATTCGGGCGGCCTGCAGAGCCTGCTGGCGGCGATGCCGGTCGGGCGCCTGCTGGCGCCGGCCGGCCAGTTGCCCGGTCCAGTCGGCGCCCAGCCCTGCCGGGCCGGTGACGAATGGCTGCTGGACGGCGTGCGCCTGCGCTTCCTGCATCCGGCGCCCGGCCGGCGGGCGCGCACGGACAACGACCGCTCCTGCGTGCTGCTGATCAGCGCCGGCCACGTCAGGATCCTGCTGACCGGCGACATCAGTCGCCGCGCCGAGCGGGAGCTGCTGGTCCGGGAGGGGCTGCCGCCGATCGACCTGTTGCTGGTGCCGCATCATGGCAGCCGCAGTTCGTCGGGACCGGAACTGGTGCGCGCGGCCCGTGCCCGCGTCGCCGTCGCGTCGGCCGGCTGGCAGAACCGCTGGGGTTTCCCGGCCGACGAGGTCCGCCGCCGCTGGGAGCGCAGCGGCGCCTGTTTCCTCGTCACCGCGGACTGGGGCGCACTGCGTTTCACGGTGGTCGACGGGCGGCGGCTGCGACTCGCACGCGCCGAGCGCCGCGACAGCAGGCATTGGTGGAACCAGCCGCCGCCGGCCGATGAGCCCTGCACGGTCCGCCGCGCGCGGCTGTAAAAAGCCCATGCCCGCAGTTATAGTTTCCCGGGCTTTCGACTGGTTGTCAGCGCATGCTGGAAATCGTTCGCTCGGGCGGCTGGCTGATGCTGCCGATCATCGCCTGCTCGGTCATCGCAGCGGCGATCATCCTGGAGCGTCTCTGGACCCTGCAGCGGCGGCGGGTGCTGCCGCCCGATCTGACCCGCCAGGTCTGGGAGTGGGTCAGTCACAACGAACTGGACCGCGAGCACATCCGCAAGCTGCAGGAAAGCTCGCCGCTGGGCGAGATCCTCGCTGCAGGTCTCGCGCACCGCAGCCGCGATCGGGAGATCATGAAGGAGAAGGTCGAAGACACCGGGCGGCACGTGGTCCACGAACTGGAGCGCTACCTGAACACGCTGGGCACGATCGCCGCAGTCTCGCCGCTGCTCGGACTGCTGGGCACGGTCATCGGCATGGTCAAGGTCTTCGCAGCGATCACCGCGCACGGCGTCGGCGATCCGGCGGTGCTCGCCGGTGGCATCTCCGAAGCGCTGATCACGACCGCTGCCGGACTGTCGGTCGCGATTCCGTCGCTGATCGCTTACCGCTACCTGCGCGGGCGCGTCGATGGGCTGGTCGTGCAGATGGAGAAGGAAGCCATCACGCTGGTGGAGGCCCTCAGCCGCAAGCAGTACCTGGATACCTTGGGCAGGCGCCGTGAAGCTGCGCGCGCGTGACCGCGAAGAACCGGAGATCAACCTGACGTCACTGATCGACGTCGTGCTGCTGTTGCTGGTGTTTTTCATGGTCACGACGAGCTTCGTGCGCGAATCGCAGCTCGCGATCCGGCTGCCCGAGATCGCCGCTGAGAATGCCCCGGCACCGGAAGCGGCGCCGCTGGAGATCACCGTGACGGCGCAGGGCGATTACCTGGTCAACGGCCGTGCGCTGGTCGACAACCGCCCGGAGACCCTGCAGGCGGCCCTGCGCAAGCTGCAGCCAGACGCGGCCGGCACCCGCCGGATCACGATCAGCGCCGATGCGCAGGCCAGTCACCAGGCCGTGGTCACGGCGATGGACGTCGCCGGGCGCAGCGGTTACAGCGAAATCTCGATTGCGACGCTTCGCCGCCGGGAGCAGGGCGATTAGCGATACCGCCGCCACCGTTGCCAGGGATCTGCCGGCGGCCGTGGTGTATCGGCGCCTGCTCGGCTACTGCGCGCCTTACTGGCCGATCTTCCTCGGCTCGGCGATCGCGATGGCACTGTTCGCCGGCACCGAGGCGGCCTTCGCCTTCCTGATCGGGAACATCGTAGAGACCATCGCGCCGAAGGACGGCGAGCCGGTCGCCGGTGTCGTGCAGAAATGGATGCCGGCCGCGATTCTCGGCCTGTTCCTTGCGCGCAGCATTGCCAATTTCGGCTCGGGCTTCGGCCTGGCGTGGATCGGGCGCAAGGTCGTCAATCAGCTCCGCGAGGAAGTCTTCCGCAAGTTCCTGCTGCTGCCGGTCAGCTATTTCGACCTGCGGCCCGCTGGTGCGATGCTGGCCAAACTCGCCTACAACGTCGAGCAGGTCGCGGAAGCGACCTCGAACGTCGTGACCGTGCTGATCCGCGACAGCCTGACGGTCGTCGGGCTGGTGGTCTACATGGTGTACCTGAGTCCGGCACTGTCGACTTTCATCTTCGTCGTCGCGCCGCTGCTGGCCCTGATCATCCGCTTCATGGCCAGTGTCTTCCGTCGGCACAGCCGCAAGATCCAGGACTCGATGGGGGACGTCGTCCGCATCACCGGCGAAGTCATCCAGAGCGTGCGCATCGTCAAGATCTTCGGCGGGCAGGACTACGAGAACCGGCGCTTCGCCGAGTCCAACGAGCGCAATCGCCGCCTGCACATGCGCATGGTGACCAGCGGCGGGCTCGGTGGGATCGTGACGAACTTCGTCATGGCGCTCGGGGTCGCCGGCGTGGTCTTCTTCGCAACCCTGGAATCCGTCCGGCCATCGGACCTCGGCGATTTCGTCTCCTTCCTGTCGGCGATGGTCTTCCTGCTGCGGCCGCTGCGCTCGCTGACCGGCCTGAATGCCGCGATTCAGCGTGGGGTTGCGGCCGGCAGCAGCGTCTTCGAGATCCTCGACGAAGAGGAAGAGCAGGACACCGGGCGATTCGTCCCCGAGCATCGCTGCCGCGGTGACGTCGAGTTCCAGCGGGTCTGCTTCCAGTATGCGCGCGGCAAGGGGCCGGTGCTGCTGGACATCGATCTCGTCGTGCCGGCCGGACAGGTCATCGCGATCGTCGGGCGTTCGGGCAGCGGCAAGTCGACGCTGGTCAATCTGCTGCCACGTTTCTACGAGCCCACCAGCGGCAGGATTCTGCTCGATGGCCGGCCGCTCACCGAGTACTCGCTGAAGGCCCTGCGCGACCAGATCAGCCTGGTCAGCCAGGAGGTCGTGCTGTTCAACGACACGATTGCGAACAACATCGCCTACGGCGCCCTGCGTGGCGCCCCGCGCGAGGCGATCGAACGGGCCGCTCACGCCGCGCATGTCGACGAATTCGCCGGACAGCTGCCGCAGGGGCTGGACTCACGGGTCGGCGATCGCGGCGTGCTGCTGTCCGGCGGACAGCGCCAGCGAATCGCGATTGCCAGGGCGCTGCTGAAGGACGCGCCGGTGTTGATCCTGGACGAAGCGACCTCGGCGCTGGACACGCAATCGGAACGGCACATCCAGCAGGCGCTGGAGCAACTGATGCAGGATCGCACGACCTTCGTGATCGCCCACCGGCTGTCGACCATCGAGAATGCCGACCGGATCATCGTGATGTCCGAAGGTCGCATCGTCGAGAGTGGCACCCACGCCGAGCTGCTGGCCGCGGACGGGCATTACGCGGCCCTGCACCGGCTGCAATTCCGCGATGAGCTCTGAGGTCTGGCAGCGCCGACTCGAACGGCTCTGGTACCGGGATACGGCGCCGCCGCTGCTGCGGCCGCTCAGCCGGCTGTTCGCTGGCTTGCAGGCGCTGCGCCGCCATGCCTATCGCGCGGGCTGGCTGCAGCGCGAGTCGATCGCTGCGCCGGTCGTCGTCGTCGGCAACCTCGTGGTCGGCGGCAGCGGCAAGACCCCGGTGGTCCTGGCGCTGGCCGAGCACTGCCGGGCGGCCGGATGGCGGCCCGGGATCGTCAGTCGCGGTCATGGCGCGCGCGACAACCGGCGGCCCCGGCTGGTGACACCGGACGACGATGCGGCGCAGGTCGGTGACGAGCCGCTGCTGCTGGCCAGGCGCAGCGGCGTCCCGGTCTGCATCGGCCGGGATCGCGCGGCGGCCGCGCGGCGCCTGCTCGCGCAGGGCGTCGATCTGGTGCTGGCCGACGATGGGCTGCAGCACTACCGGCTGGCCCGGGATGTCGAAATCGTCGTCATCGACGGCGAGCGGCGGTTCGGTAACGGCTGGCTGCTGCCGGCCGGACCACTGCGTGAGCCGCTCACCCGGCTGGCCGAGGCGGACCTGGTGCTGGTCAACGGTCCAGCCGGCGGGGAAGCGGGCTTCGAACTCCTGCCCGTGGCCTGGCAACGGCTCGGAGACGGCAGGCGCGTCGAGCCGGAGGCTTTCGCCGGCCAGGCGGCGCTGGCGCTCGCCGGCATCGGCAATCCGGCGCGGTTCTTCGCCAGCCTGCGGCGACTGCAGATCCGGGCGCAGCCGCTGCCGCTGCCGGACCACGGCCGCATCGAACCGCGCCGGCTCGAACGCCCGGCCGGCATGCCCTTGCTGATGACCGAGAAGGACGCCGTGAAGTACCTTGAAGATAACCTTCAGAATACTTGGTATCTTATTGTAAAAACAGAGTTTAACGACCTCGCCAAACAGGCACTGGCGAGGCTCTTCGACGACCTGCGCCCGGCCGCCGCCGGGGCGCTGGAGCAGCCGGCGACATGAGTGGTGGCGACTTCGACGTCCTGATCCCGGCGCGCTACGCGTCGAGCCGCTTCCCGGGCAAGCTGCTGGCCCGGCTGGCCGGGCGGCCGGTGCTGCAACATGTGCACGCCAACGCCCTGGCCAGCGGCGCGCGCCGGGTCTTCGTGGCCACCGACGACTGGCGGATCCGGGATGCGGCGATTGGCTTCGGTGCGGAGGTGGTGATGACCGATCGCGATCACCGTTCCGGAACCGACCGGATCGCGGAGGTCGTCGCGGCGCCCGGCTGGCCGGCGGACCGACTGGTGGTGAACGTGCAAGGCGACGCGCCACTGCTGCCGCCGGCCGACATCGCCCAGGTCGCGCGCCTGCTCGCCCGGCATCCCGAGGCCGCGATGGCGACGCTGTGCGTGGCGCTGAGTGACCCTGCCGGCTACGCGGATCCGAACGTGGTCAAGCTCGTCATGGACCAGGGCGGGCGGGCACTGTATTTCAGCCGGAGCCCGATCCCGGCGATCGGCCATGGCGCCAGTCCCGGGGACTTGCGCGCCTGGCGGCACCTCGGTATTTACGCGTACCGCGCGGCCGCCTTGCTCGAATTGACGCAGGCCGCGCCGTGTTATCTTGAAGAACTCGAGCGGCTGGAGCAGTTGCGCGCGCTCTGGCTGGGCATGGAGATCCGCGTGGGCATTGCAGAGGAGCCGCCGGGACCGGATGTGGACACGCCTGAAGACCTGGCTGCGGCGGAGCGGGTCCTCGCCGCCGGCTGAACAGGAGACCGAGGACATGGACAGGGATGCCGATTTCCGGCTGCTGCTGGTGTGCATGGGCAACATCTGCCGTTCGCCGATGGCGGAGGGCGTGCTGAGGGCGCGGCTGGCCGAGCGAGACCTCGGCCTGCGGGTCTTCGTCGATTCGGCCGGCACGCACGGTTACCACACCGGTGCGCCTCCGGACCCGCGGGCGCGCGCCGCCGCGGCACGCCGGGGTTACGAAATCGGCGAATTGCGCGCACGCCAGGTCCTGGCCGAGGACTTCGAGCGCTTCGACCTGCTGCTGGCGATGGACCGGGACAACCTGGCCGAACTGCAGGCACTGGCGCCGACGCCGGAACTGCGCCAGCGCGCGCGGCTGTTCCTCGAGTTCGCCAGCGAGCGTGGCGATGACGTGCCCGATCCCTATTACGGCGGATCGACTGGTTTCGAACGCGTGCTCGATCTCGTCGAAGACGCCGTGGACGGACTGCTGAACCGTTTGCCGGAGCTCGCCGGCCGTGCCCCGGTGGCCGGAGACTAGTCGCGCAAGCCTTCAGTCGCGGCCGCGTTCGCCGCGCCCGCCGTCCTCATCTGATGACCAGACCCGGTAGCTCTCGCCACTGCGCTTGCGTGCCGCATCCTCCGAGGGGAGCGACCGCTGAGGCGCGTCGCCAGCGGCCGGCGCCGGCACAGGATCTCCCGGCGGCTTCGCCGGCGCGGCGGCCGGCGGCCCAGCGGCGTCGCTGACAGCGGCTGCAGGCCGATCCGGCCGCGATTCCCTGCGCTCGGGCTCCTTGGCCGGCGCCGAGTCGGCGGTCGGTCGTGCCGGCGACCTGTCGGCTGCGTTCTGATCTGTAGTCGCCGGGCGGTCTTTGCCGGTCTGAGCACCGCTGCTGCCGGCCGCCTGAGCGCCCGGGTCAGCCGGACCGCCGTCGCCGCCAGCGGCCTGTGCCTCCTTGCCGCCTTGAGCACCGTTGCCGCCGGCGGTCTGCGCTCGGCCACCGCTGCGGCGTCGGCGGCGCGGGCGACGCGCGCGCTGCTGGCTGCCGGTGCGGTTCTCCGCGCCCTGGTCGGCTGACTTGCTGGCTGCCGGCTCGCTTCCGTTGCCGTTCGTGGACTGGGGCTGCCGCTGAGCGGTCTCGGTCTTGCGCGCGGTCTTGCGGCCACCGGTCTTGCGCTTTGCGCCGGTTCGACCCCCGCGTGCCCGCGTTTGGCTGCGTTCCCGCGTGCTCCGGCTCTCCGGGCGGCTGCGGCGCTTGCGGCCGGTCGATTGCCCGTCACCGGCCTTGCT
>RFHQ01000126.1 GCA_003695765.1 Gammaproteobacteria bacterium | reverse complement strand
GGCAGCCGCAGGCGCTCACCGCCAGCCAGGCGCAATTCGGCCGGCAGCAGCAGCGCGCCCGGCGCGAGGTCTGGATCCAGGCCGCCAGCGGTCCCGACGGCGAGCACGCCGGCGGCGCTACCGCGGGCCAGTCGCGCCGCGAGTCGCCCGGCCGCGGACGGTCCGACCCCACAACGGAGGATCTCGGCACCCGGCGGGCAACGGCGCAGGATCGCGCGGCCTTCGACAGCGCTCGGCACGGCCAGCAGCAGCGGACCGCCCGGGTCAGGCACCGGCGCGCACCGCGCCGGTGTCAGCCGAGCTGGCCGGGCGCGACCGGCGCGCCAGCCGGCGGGCAGGCCGCCAGCGTGTCGGTCTCCGGCAGATCGCGAGCGGCCAGGTCGAACATCAGTTGCAACAGCCCGTTGGAGCGCGCCGCCAGGCTGGTCGCGATGACGGTGGCGCGCACGGCCCGGCGCGAGATCTTGACCTGCTGCCCGTTGGCGAAACCCGGGTTGGCGTGGATCCGGCGCAGGGTCAGGACGGCCATGCCCAGCGCCCACAGGCAGAAGCGGCGGATGCCGGCTTCCGAGCGCGGGATCATCAGCGTGTAACGCAACGCCGACCGCAGATGGCCGTGCGCAACTGCCACCAGGCGGTCGATGCCCGGCGCGAGAGCCGCGTGGTCCGCGCGGGCCAGCGCGCCGGGCAGGTCTTCGAAGAAGGCGCGCGGCAGCCAGCAGTTTCCGGCCTCGCGGTCCTCCCAGACGTCCTTGAGGATATTGGTCATCTGCAGGCCCTGTCCGAAGCAGACCGCGAGCGGCAGCAGCGCCTGCCGGCGGGGCATCAACTCGGGACAGTGGTCGCAGAACAGTTCGGTCAGCATCTCGCCGACGACACCGGCCGCGAAGTAGCAGTAGCGGTCCATGTCTTCGAGCGTCCCAAGCCCGCGGAGGTTCTTGCGCGCCTGGAACTCCGCCATGCCCTCGCACATGACCGCCACGCAGCGATCGATGGCCTTGCGCTGTGCCGGCCTGAAGCCGGCGGTGATCGCCAGCACCTCGGGCGCATGTGCGACCAGGTCGCGTTCCTGAGCGGGGCAGGATGCTGAGAGCCTCGGCGCGACTGCGCGGGCAAAGGCGGCCGCGTCGCCCCGGCCGCGGACGGCGTCGACATAGGCCGCCAGGCAGGCGGCCTTGTCCTCGGCCGCGAGTTCCGGATCGTCCTCGATCGTGTCGGCGATCCGGCACAGCAGGTAGGCATTGGCGACGACCTCGCGCAGGCCGGGCGGCAGCTGCGGGATCGTCAATGCGAAGGTCCGGGAGACGCCTGGCAGGATCCGCTGCTGGTATGTCAGGAGTTCCTCGTTCATGCGTTCAGGCGTCGGCGGGCGCCGGGGCGCGATATTACACGATCCGCGGCCAGCGCTGGGATTCCGCGGCTCACTCCAGCACCAGCAGGCTGTCGACCCGGCAATCGCCGAGGCGCTGGGCGCCGTTAAGAAAGCCCAACTCGATCATGAAGGCGCAGCAGGCGACCTGCCCGCCGTGCTCGCGCACCAGCCGCACCGTCGCGCCGGCCGTCCCGCCGGTGGCCAGCAGGTCGTCGACGACCGCATAGCGACGGCCCGGCAGCAGGGCTTCGCGGTGGATCTCCAGGCGGTCGCTGCCGTATTCCAGCTCGTAGTCGATGCCGACGGTCAGGTGCGGCAGCTTGCCCTGCTTGCGCACCAGGTGCATCGGCAGTCCCATGAGCCGCGCGACCGCGGCACCGAAGATGAAGCCACGCGACTCGATCGCGAGGATCACCTCGGCGTTCGCGGCGGCGAGCCGTTCGGCATAGAAGTCGACCACGGCGGCGAAGGCCGGCGGCGAAGCCAGCACCGGCGTGATGTCCTTGAATACGATGCCGGGCTCCGGGAAGTCCGGAATATCGCGGATCAGCGCCTTGATCTGCTCAGGACTCACGTGGCGCTCCGGCGGCCAGGCTGCGCCAGGCGAGCAGCAGCATGCAGACGAGGAACAGCGGCGCACCGATGGCCGCGGCCAGCAGCAAGCCGTCGAGCCAGCCGAGCCAGGCCAGCGGGCCGACGATGAACAGCGCGTCGTCCGGGTCGAAACCACCCCCGCCAGCGACGGCCTGCTGGCCGCGGCTGTCCAGCCAGCCGACCACGGCGAAGATCAGCGCAATGCTGGCACCGGCGAGCAGCCCGAGCCAGGCCCCGTCCGGGTTCAGGCCGGCGCGCGCCAGGCCGTAACCGATGCCGATGAAGGCCAGCACGTTCACCAGCACGTCGGCGATCAGGTCCAGCTGGTGGCCGAAGCGCGAATAGCGGCCCGTCAGCCGTGCCAGTTCGCCGTCGGCCCGGTCGAGGAAGGCCGAGAGCACGAACCAGCTGCCGCCCCAGGCGCCGCTGCCGAATGCAAAGCACCAGGCCGCCGCGAGGCCGGTGACCAGCCGCAGCACCGTGAGCTGGTTCGGCGTGACCGGCGTCGCGGCCAGCGGGCGCACGGTCAGGCGCGCGGCACGGTGGACCCAGGTATCGGCGGCCATCGGCAGGCTCAGGCCGCCCCGCGCCGCGGCCGCGACGTGATCGCGAACTTGCCGAGCCGGGTCAGCAGGTCCCAGGCGGGTCCGGGGAATTTCTGCAGGCCGGCGATGACGCTCTCGAAGGCGGCGAGGAACCCGTCCGCCTGCGCGTCATCGAGGATCAGCGGCGGCAGCAGCTTGACCACATCCATGTGGTGCCCGGCGACCTGCGTGATGATGCCGTGGTCGTCGAGCAGCGGGATGATGACCGCCTGCGGGAACAGGCTCTTGTCCATGCGGTGCACCAGCGACCAGGCGCCCTTGAGGATCGCGCTCGACGGCTCGCCGAGCTCGATGCCGATCATCATGCCGCGGCCGCGCACGGCGGCCAGGAACTCGTAGCGCTCGACCATCGCCTGCAGGCCGGCGAGCAGACGCGCGCCGATGCGCTCGGCGTTGGCGATCACCGCGTGCTCGTCCAGCGCCTTCAAGGTGGCCAGGCCGGCGACCATCGCCAGGCTGCCCTGGCCGAAGGTCGACGAATGCACGACCGAGCGCTCCAGGCTGGAAAAGACCCGGTCGTAGATGTCCCGGCGCGTGAGCACGGCGCCGACCGGCACATAGCCGCCCGACAAGGCCTTGGACAGAACCAGGATGTCCGGGCACAGCCCCGGCTCGTGCTCGATGGCGAGGAAGCGGCCGGTGCGGCCGATGCCGGTCTGCACTTCGTCGGCGACGAACAGCGCGCCATGCCGGCGGCACAACTCGGCGGCCGCGCGCAGGTAACCCGGTGCCGGCAGATGCACGCCCTTGCCCTGTACCGGCTCGACGACGAAGGCGGCGACATCGCCGGCCGCCAGCGCCCGTTCCAAGGCATCGAGATCGTTGAACGGAACCTGCCGGCAGTCGGGCAGGAAGGGTTCGAAACCTTCGCGGAAAGTCGGATCACCGTTCAGGGCCAGCGAGCCGTTGGTCAGCCCGTGGAAGGCGTGATCGCAGTAGAGCAGGCCGGGCCGGCCAGTGGCACAGCGCGCGAACTTGATCGCCGTCTCCACGCCCTCGGTGCCGGAGTTCGTGAAATACACGGTATCCAGCGGCTCAGGCGCACGCTTCTTCAGTTCCGCGGCCAGCAGGCCGGACAGCAGCGGTGCCTCCATCTGCACCAGGCTCGCGTACTCGAGCCGCAGAAACTCTGCCAGCGCCTGGCGGATGTCCGGATGGTTGCGGCCGAGCGCGAAGACGCCGTAGCCGGAGATCATGTCGAGGTAACGCCGCCCGCCGATGTCCCAGAGATACGGCCCGGCGGCGCGCTCGTAGCAGCGATCGAAACCGATCGTGCGCAGCACGGTCGCAAAGCGCGGGTTCACGTGTTCGGCATGCAGCCGGTAGTTTTGCCCGGCCGCGGAGGCCAGCAATTGTGCGACGTCCAGGGGCATGATCGGCCTCGGATCATGAAAGATTCGCCCTGCGGAGTAAAGCAGCGCCCGGGTTCCGGTGACCCTGCGCGGGGCCCGGATCCGCGCCCGCGACGGGACTCGCCGGTGTTTTGCATAAGCGGCGGCCGCGCGCTGCCCCGCCAACGTTGCGGCGCGACAAGCACCGGAGCCGATTCGGCTGCATTATCAGGCGGTTGGCTGACGGCGGGCGCCGCTGCAGCGCCGGTTGTGCCCCGGCGGCTTATGTAATAAAAGTTAGGCAGATTGTGACCGTGCTCACAGACTGCCGCGGGCATTAGCGCGAGTCTGTGTTCGCGGCGGAAGCAGGCAGGCTATTGGATAACCGGTAATCACGGGAAAGGAGCACCGAGGACTACTCGACACATTGACCGACAACAAGAACAACAACGGTACGAGTACCCTCCCATGCGCCAGGAGAGGAAGATGATGATCGTACCCGAGACGAAACAGGGCGCCGGCAAGACCAGCGGCGAAAGTTTCATCAACCATCTGACGACCTTTGCGTCGAATCACAAGGCGTCACGATGGCGCGG
The DNA here is from genome assembly GCA_003695765.1 of Gammaproteobacteria bacterium. Lineage (GTDB taxonomy): Bacteria > Pseudomonadota > Gammaproteobacteria > Steroidobacterales > J054. Next base: position 312 of record RFHQ01000126.1, on the reverse strand, counting down.
TACGTTCGGAGAATTCCTCGAACAGATCCTGCCGGAAAATCCGCAGCGCTATACGCGCAGCAGCCACCAGTACATCTACGACATGCTCTGCTGGTATCAGCAGGACAAGCGCGAGCCGGGCGCCGACGAAGGCGGCGTGCCGAAGGAACTGTTCACGCGCGACCTCTATGGCATCGATACGGCGCTGGAACGGGTGGTCGAATACTTCAAGGCCGCCAGTGCCGGTTCCGATGTCGGCCGCCGCCTGCTGCTGCTGCTCGGCCCGCCGTCCGGCGGCAAGTCCTCGCTGGTGATCCTGCTGAAGCGCGCGCT
>RFHQ01000016.1 GCA_003695765.1 Gammaproteobacteria bacterium | reverse complement strand
GTCAGCCGCAGCGTCAGGCCGACCTGCTCGCGCTCGACCGTCTGGAAGGGGTTGACCGCCGAGCCGGCGGTGCCGGTATTGGTGAAACTGCCGGTGACGAAGGGCACTTCCTGCCCGACCTTGATCTCGGCTTCCTCGTTGTCCATGGTCACGAGTATCGGCGTGCCCATCACATTGGTGTCGGTGTCGGCTTCCAGCGCTTCGATCAGGGCAACGAAGCTGGTGCCGGAATCGGCCACGCGGCCCAGGCCCAGCGTAATGCCCGGGTTGATGCCGGCAATGGCGTCGCCGGCGCTGCCGCTGCCGCCGTCGACGATGCCGGCCAGGCCCTTGACCCCGGTCAGCCCACTGAAATCGGTCAGCCCGACGGCATTCTCGAGATTGGCATCGGCGATCGCCCAGGTGACGCCGAGGTCGGCGGCGCGCTCGGCCGAGACCTCGACGATGATGGTTTCCAGCAGCACCTGCAGCCGGCGGATGTCGAGCTTGTCGACGACCTCCATCATCGAGCGCATGGTCTTCGGCGGCGCGGTGATGATCAGCGCATTGGTCGCCGGGTCCGCCCAGATGATGATCTGGCCGGTCTCGCCAGCGTCGCCACCCTCGGCTGCCTGTTGCGTATACTGCGTCTGCAGCTTCGTCGCCAGGTCTTCGGCCTCGGCGTAACGCAGGTAGCGCACCTGGGTGTCGCCGCCGGTCTCCAGCGGCGTGTCCAGGTGAGTGATCAGGGCGCGCAGGCGCAGCCGGTCGTTCTTGTCGCCGCTGATCAGCACGCTGTTGGTGCGGTCATCGGCCACCACGGTCGGGCTCGGGCCGCCCCCGGCCGCCTGGGCGGCAGCGGCGGCGCCCTGGGCCAGCGCGTTGACGATCCGCACGATCTCGGCGGCCGAGGCGTGCTCCAGTCGGATGACTTCGTAGTCCTCGTCGCCGGCCTGGTCGATGCGGCGAATGATGCGCAGCATGCGCTCGACGTTGGCGGCGCGATCCGAGATGATCAGCATGTTGGACGCCGGGTACGCGGCCAGATGGCCATACTGCGGGATCAGCGGCCGCAGGATCGGGACCAGCTGCGCGGCGCCGACATTGCGCACCTGGATCACCTGCGTGACGATGTCATCGGCCCGGCGGCCGGGCTCCGGGCTCATTTCCGCCCCCGGCACCTGGCGGGCATTGGCATCCGGCAGGATCTTGATCACGTTGCCCGACGGCACCGCGACGAAGCCGTAGACCGACAGGATCGACAGGAAAGCCTCATAGAACGCATCCGGGCTCATCGGCACCGAGGACAGCATGGTGACCTGGGCCTTGACCCGCGGATCGAGCACGAAATTCTTGCCGGTGATCTCGCTGACCGCCTCGATGACCTGGCGGATGTCGGCGTCCTTGTAGTTCGGCGTGACCGACGCCTGCTGGCCCGGCGCCGCCAGCGGCAGCAGCAGGCCGAGGCACAGCATGGCCAGCAGCCCGGCAGGGGCGGCTGGCGATCGTCCGATGGCGCGTTGCGCTGTCTTCATTGCGTGCCGCTGGCCTGCGCGAGCTGACTGCTGTCGACGGTGACGACCTCGGTCTGACCGTTGCGTTCCAGGGTCAGCGTGACCTGGGTGGCGGTGCCGAGGCTGCGGAATATCTCCATGCCCTGGGCCGGATTATTCAGCGCCATGCCGTTGATTTCCGTGACCAGATCCCCAGGCCGCAGGCCCAGGGCCGCGAACAGCTGCCGGTTGCGTCCGGGATAGATGCGGTAGCCGCGCAGCTGGCCGTTGGGCATGAACGGCTGCGGCCGGACGATGTCGGTGAACCGGCTGGCGTTCTGCTGTACCAGCTGCTGGACAGTGGTCTGCCGGGCCGGCGCACGCGCGGTGCTGCCGGCCGGCCGGGCCGCGCTGCTGTCGAAGTCCCGCGGCAGCGGCAGTGCTTCCAGGCGCCCGCCGCGATTCAGGATCACGCGGTCGGGCAGCACCTGTTGCAGCACGGCGCCGCCCGGCAGCGGATCCTGCAGGAAATAGACCTGCTCGCGGCCCGAGCCGTCGGCGATGATCGCATGGGCGAGCCGGGGATCGTCGGCGGCCACCGCGGCGTGCAACGTCAGGTTCAGGCGTGTCTCCGGCGCGTCCAGGACCTCGGCTGCGACCGGGGTCGCGGCCGCGGCGGGTTCGCCGAACAGGTGTGCCGAGGTCACGACCGACGCGTCGGCTGGCGCGGCGGCTGCCGGCAGCGGCGCCGCCGGGGCCGGCGGAGGTGTCCATTGCCATTCGGCCGGTGGCAACAGGGCCCAGGCAATGCGGGCCAGCTGCCAGCCGAGCAGCAGCGCGGCGGCCAGCGCGATCCAGCCGGGCAGCAGTTCACTGGCCCGCTGCAGCCATTGCTCCGGGCTTTGCTCGGCGAGCGCGAGGATCGATTGCTGCAGCTTCATGTCGCGGCGCGAGTCTCCATGGCCCCCGGGCCTGCCGAGCGCCTGCACTCGGCCAACTTGGCATAATAATCCCTTGGCGTGGCAGCGCAAGGAAATCGGTCGAAAATCCTTGCCCGGCATCGACATGCGGCTACTATCTGCAGGTATGCCTCAGCCAGGGCCGGCCCCGGGCGACGGAATTCTGACACCGGCCGAACGCCGGGAACCGCGGACCGTGACCGGTGTCGGAATCCCGGTGGCGGGGTAGAATTTCGTCAGGCCGTCGCATTTCGCAAGGACAGATGAAGGATCGCAGGCGAGTCAGGGTAGAGAGGTTCGTGACCATGGCGGCCGACGGTGAGCAACGGCCGCCGGCCGGCGAGCGCGGCCTCGCGGTCGCCGAAGCCCGTCCCAAGCTCAAGAAGCCGCCGCTGTTCCGGGTTATCCTGCTGAACGACGATTACACGCCGATGGATTTCGTCGTCGAGGTCCTGGAACGGGTCTTCGGCATGGACCGCACCCGGGCGACGCGGATCATGCTCGAGGTCCATACCCAGGGCAAGGGCGTCTGCGGTGTCTACACCTACGAGATCGCCGAGACCAAGGTGGCGCAGGTAAGCGCCTACGCGGAGCAGCACCAGCACCCGTTGCTGTGCACCATGGAGGAGGTCTGAATGCTCAGCAGCGAACTTGAATTCTGCCTCAACGAGGCCTTCCAGCAGGCGCGCGCCGAACGGCACGAGTACATGACCGTCGAGCACTTGCTGCTCGCGATCATGAGCATCCCGAGGGTTGCGGAAATCCTCGGTGCCTGCGGTGCCGACCAGCAGCGCCTGCGCGATGAACTGAAGAGCTTCATCGACGAGTCCACGCCGCGCCTGCACGACGACGAGGACCAGGACGTGCAGCCCACGCTGGGTTTTCAGCGGGTGCTGCAGCGGGCGGTTTTCCATGTCCAGTCCAGCGGTAAGAAGGAAGTGCGCGGAGAGAACGTGCTGGTGGCGATTTTCGGCGAGAAACAGTCGCACGCGGTCTACCTGCTGGGCCTGCAGGACGTCACGCGCCTCGACGTCGTCAATTTCATCTCGCACGGCCTCAGCAAGCTCGGCGACAGCCGTGGTGGCGATCCGGCCGGGGGTGCGGACGGCGAACAGGCCGACGCCGAGGCGGGCGGCGGCGCGCTGGAGAGTTTCGCCGCCAACCTGAACGAACGGGCTCGCGAGGGGCTGATCGACCCGCTGATCGGCCGCGAGGCGGAAATCGAACGCACGATCCAGGTGCTGTGCCGGCGGCGTAAGAACAACCCGCTGTATGTCGGCGAGGCCGGCGTCGGCAAGACGGCGCTGGCCGAGGGCCTGGCGAAGATGATCGTCGACGGCGAGGTGCCCGAGGTGCTGGCCGACTGCACGATCTACGCGCTTGACATGGGCGCCTTGCTGGCCGGTACGAAGTACCGCGGTGATTTCGAAAAGCGTTTGAAGGCGGTGATCGCGGAGTTGTCCAAGGACCGCGGCGCGATCCTGTTCATCGACGAGATCCACACAGTGATCGGCGCCGGTGCGGCGTCCGGCGGCGTGCTCGACGCGTCGAACCTGATCAAGCCGGTGCTGGCCAATGGCCAGCTGCGCTGTATCGGCTCGACGACCTTCCGCGAATACCGCGGCATCTTCGAAAAGGACCATGCACTGGCCCGGCGTTTCCAGAAGATCGACGTCATCGAGCCGAGCGTCACCGAGACGGTCGAGATCCTGAAGGGCCTGCGCTCCCGCTTCGAGGAGCACCATGGCGTGCGTTATACCGACGAGGCCCTGCAGGCCGCGGCCGAGTTGTCGGCGCGGCACATCAATGAACGCCAGCTGCCGGACAAGGCCATCGACGTCATCGACGAGGCCGGCGCCAGGGCAAGGCTGCAGCCGGCCGGCGAGCGCGATGAGGTTGTCGACCAGGAAGACATCGAGCAGGTCGTTGCCCGCATGGCGCGGATTCCGCCGAAGAGTGTGTCCGCCTCGGATCGCGACCAGCTGCGCAACCTGGAACGCGACCTGAAACTGGTCATCTTCGGCCAGGATCCGGCGATCGAGGCGCTGGCCTCGGCGATCAAGATGGCGCGTTCCGGCCTGCGCGAGCCGGAAAAGCCGGTCGGCGCCTTCCTGTTCGCCGGGCCCACCGGCGTCGGCAAGACGGAGGTCAGCCGCCAGCTCGCGCATTGCCTCGGCATCGAGCTGATCCGCTTCGACATGTCCGAGTACATGGAACGGCACACGGTCTCGCGACTGATCGGCGCGCCGCCCGGCTATGTGGGCTTCGATCAGGGCGGGCTGCTGACCGAAGCGATCAACAAGAATCCGCATGCGGTGCTGCTGCTCGACGAGATCGAGAAGGCGCATCCGGAAGTGTTCAACCTGCTGCTGCAGGTGATGGATCACGGCACCTTGACGGACAACAACGGCCGCAAGGCCGACTTCCGCAACGTCACGCTGATCATGACCACCAACGCCGGCGCGCAGGAAATGAGTCGCTCATCGATCGGCTTCCGTCCGCAGGACCACTCCAGTGACGGCATGGAAGCGATCCGCAAGCTGTTCACGCCTGAGTTTCGCAATCGGCTGGATGCGGTCATCCAGTTCTCGCCGCTGGACGAGGCCTCGGTGTTGCGGGTCGTCGACAAGCTGGTGCTGGAGCTGGAGGCGCAACTGGAGAACCACGATGTCAGCCTCGAACTGGACGAGGCGGCGCGCGAGTGGATTGCGCGCAAGGGCTACGATCCGAAGATGGGCGCGCGGCCGATGGCACGGGTCATCCAGGAGCACATCAAGCGGCCGTTGGCCGAGGAACTGCTGTTCGGTGAACTGGCCGATGGCGGCCTCGTGCGGATATTCCTGCAGGAGGACGACAGCCTGGGACTGGAAGCCGTGCCGAATACGCTCAAGCTGCAGCACCTGTCGGCATCGGAGGCCGACTGAAGCCGGCGGTCAGCGCGCGCGATAGACGATGCGTCCCTTGCTGAGATCGTAGGGGGTCAGTTCGACGGTCACCTTGTCACCGGTCAGGATGCGAATGTAGTGCTTGCGCATCTTGCCGGAGATGTGGGCGGTCACGATATGGCCGTTCTCCAGTTCCACCCGGAAGGTCGTGTTGGGCAGGGTCTCGATGACCGTGCCCTCCATCTGAATTGCTTCTTCCTTGGCCATCTGGCGCCCCGTGACAAAGCGCGCGAATTGTGCAAGAACAGCCCGGCAGGCGCAACCGGACGGTCTTCAGAGCAGCGTATCGCTGCACCGCCGGCCTTGTGCCCAGGGGCCGGCATCCGGTGCCGAGACGAGATCCCGCAACAGCGACAGGAAGCGGCTGCGCGGCATGTCCCGGACGCCGAGGGAATGCAGGTGCGGGGAGGGAACCTGGCAGTCCAGCATTGACACGCCGAGTTCCCGGCAGCGCACGGTGAGGCCGACCAGGGCCACCTTGGAGGCGTCGCGGCCGGCGCTGAACATGGATTCGCCGAAGAACACCCGGCCGATGTTCAGGCCGTAGATGCCGCCGGCCAGCTGGTCGCCGTCCCAGCTCTCGACCGAGTGTGCGTGACCCATCTCGTGCAGTTCGAGAAATGCCGCGCGCAGTTCGGGCGTGATCCAGGTGCCGGTGTCGGCCCGGCGGTCGGCGCACTCGCCGATCACGGCGGCGAAGGCCTGATCGGTGCTGATCGTGTAACGGTTCCGGCGCAGGCAGCGGCGCAGGCTGCGCGAGACATGCAGGTCGCCGGGCAGCAGCACCGCGCGCGGGTCGGGGCTCCACCAGAGGATCGGCTGCTCGGCGTCGTACCAGGGGAAGATACCGGCCCGATACGCGGCCAGCAGCCGCTCGGGCGACAGGTCACCGCCGATCGCCAGCAGGCCGTTCGGCTCGATGGCCGCGTATTCCGCCGGGGGAAAAGCGTCCGGCGGATCGTCAGGATGCAGCCAAAGCAGCTCAGCCATGCTCGCGGCGATAGGGCAGGTGTTCGCGCACCACGTCCATGTAATCGAGGACGTAGTCGCGCTCTCGCTGCAGGTAGTCGGCGACCGCGGCCGCGAAGCCCGGATGCGACAGCCAGTGCAGCGACCAGGTGGCGACCGGGGCGAAGCCACGGGCGATCTTGTGCTCACCCTGCGTGCCAGGCTCGAAACGCTGGAGCCCTTCGCGGATGCAGTAGTCGATGCCCTGGTAATAGCAGGTCTCGAAGTGCAGGCTGTGGTGCTTGCCGCTGCTGCCCCAGTAGCGGCCATAGAGGGCCTCCTGGTCGCGAAAGCAGATGGCGACGCCGAGCAGCTCGCGATGCCGCCGGGCCGCGACCACCAGCAATTGCTCCGGCATGGCCTGCGCGACCTCGGCGAAGAAGTCCCCGCGCAGGTAGGGCTCGCGGCCCCGCCGCCAGAAGGAACTGGCATACAGCGGCATGATCTGCCGCCAGTCGGCCGCGTCCAGTTCCCCGCCGCGGTGCCAGCGAATCTCGATGCCGGCCTCGGTGACGCGACGCCGTTCGCGCCGCACTTTCTTGCGTTTCGCCGCCGAAAACCCGGCCAGGAATGCGTCGAAGTCGGCGTAACCGCGGTTCTGCCAGTGGAACTGGCAGTCCTGGCGC
>RFHQ01000125.1 GCA_003695765.1 Gammaproteobacteria bacterium | reverse complement strand
GACAGTCCGGCCCTCGAAGTCCGGTGGTGCCTCGCCGAAGGGCCGCACGAAGCCAGCCACCTGCACCGGTGTCTGCGGAACGACAAAGCTCGTATCCAGCGTCGCGGTTGTGACCTCATAATCGGTCGGGTCGGCATCGACATCGGGGGTCATGCCGGTACCGCTGAAGTCGAACAGGGCAATCCGCCGCCGGTCGATGCTGCGCAGATCGATGTTGATCTGCCCGGGCACGACGCTGTTGGCCAGGCCGAAGAGCTGCGTGTAACGCATCCGGATCCGGCCCTGGGTCGCGTCCATCGTCAGGCCGGGAAGCGCCGGGTTGGACGTCACTTCGCCCAGCACGACGACTCGCTGCCCGACCGAGACCGCACCAATGCCCTGGTTGACGCCCGGCTCGCCCGGCTTGCGCACCACGGTATCGTCACTGACGGTGATCTCGACATCATCGTTGAAGATGACGCTGCCGGCCCGCGGCACGACGGTCGCGCCGCGCACGGTCAGGACGTTGCCATTACGCGCCGTGACATTGCCGAAGACCGCGTCGAAACGCTCGCCCGGCACGCTGTCGCCAGCCAACACGCGGCTGGCCGTGAACTTGCGCTCGCTGACGTCCAGTATCCCCAGCGCCACTGTCGGCGTGCCGACGCCTGCCGCTTCCAGCGCTCGCAGGCCATCGGCACCGAGCCAGGTCTCGCCATTGACCTCGAACTCGGTGTCGTCACGCACGTGGATCTTCGCCCGGCCGTAATCGCCGACCCGGTGGTGCCAGGGCCGCAGGCGGATCGCGTAGTACATGTCGTCGATATTGACCGCGCGCAGCGGGCCGCGTGCCCGCAGTTCCTTCTCATCGACCGGCTCGATGTCGGCCAGCAGGAACGGTGATGCCGTGGCCGTTGGCACCGGCGCGCTGGTGTCGACCTCGTGCGAGGCCGCCAGGTCGAAGTCGATATTCAGCAGCGCCGGCAGGCCCGGGGCAACGACCAAGGGTCGACCCTCGTCCAGCCGCAACTCCAGCGTGTAGCTGCTCAGCGGCTGCCCCGCCTGGTCGACGACCGTGGCCGGCACCGCCACGCCGCCGACTTCCACCTGGATATCCGCGTTGCTGTAGTCCAGCGTGATCGAGCCACCAACGTAACGCCCGTTCGGGACCTGGGCAGCCGTCAGCAGCTCCGTCAGGTCAACATACTGGGCAAAATCCAGCCGGGTCGTCTGCGGCAGGGTCTCCACCAGCGTCCCGTTCGCATGCTCCAGCCGCAACGAGGTGATATCGACGGTATAGGTGACGAAATCGCCCTCGGCATCGGTCAGCGTCACCAGCACTTCGCCACTGCCCGGGTCGGCGCCGACATCGGCCACGCCACCACCGCCACCGCCGCAGCCCTGCAGGAGCCAGGCGATGCCCAGCCCGAGGGCCGCCAGCAGGACACGCCACCCGGGTCCACTTGCCGGTCCAGCCGGCAGCTTCTGCTGATACATGATCCCCTCCATCCGGAAACTCGGTACTCAGGGGTTCAACGCAGCCGGGCCGCTGCGGTTGACAGGCCGCTGGACGATGGCCGGCAGGCGGCTCAGTCGCCGCCGAGGTACCAGATGGCACTGAGTCCGGCGAAGGCGACGCTGCCGGCGTCTTCGTGGTCGGTCAGGCCGACCCGCAGCTCGAGGTCGCTGCGTTCGCCGGTCGGCAGCAGCAGGCTGCCGATCACGGTGTCGGCCGTCAGGCCGGCGAAGATCTCTTCCGAGTGGTAGTAGTCCAGCGCCAGGCGCCGCTGCTGGAATCGCCAGGCCAGACCGCCGGCGTAGCTGTGATCGAGGAAGGTGGCGTCGCCGTTGATGATCTGGCTCGCGGTCGCAATGGCCAGGCGGCGGAAGATCAGCGGCGCGATGTCGATCAGGACCTGAGGCGGGTCGCGCAGATCGATGTCACCGATACTGGCCGAGAACCGGCAATCGGCGCGCGAATAGTCGTAATCGGTGTAGCTGCCGTAGAAGCTCCAGCGCGAGCCGCCCCAGGCCAGCCGCCCGCCCAGGGCCGTATTGTCCAGTTCGCAGTCGGCGCGCCCGCGCAACAGCACCGGCTCCCGGCCGTCCCGCTCCAGCAGCCGCCGAAATTCGAAGGGATCGAAGTCCCCGTGCCAGTCCTCGGCCTGCAGCTCGGCCCGCCAGCCGGCGAGCTTCAGGTACAGCGAACCACCATAGCGAAAGCGTTCGACCAGCTCGCCGTCAGTCGCCCAGCCGGCCGACAGGCTGGCGCCGACGACGCCGAAGGCATGATCGACCTTCAGCGACGCATAGCTGGCATCGAAATTGGCGAGGTCCGCGGCCGAATCCGACAGGCCGATACTCCCGCTGACGAAGGTCTGCGGCCCCGGCAGCCAGGTCACACTCGCGCCGGTGCCGATGCCACCCTCCTCGTCGATATCGACGGCGCCTTCCAGCAGCCAGGTCGGCCCGCGCGGCTCGTCCAGCAGCACATAGAGGAAGAGCTCGTCGAATTCCTCGTCGGCCGCCGCGAGCGGCAGCGCGACGAGCAGCAGCAATGACAACAGGCTCCGCATGTCCCCAGTATTCGGGGACCGCGAGGCTAATTCAATACGGCGTCAAAGCCGGCGCGCGAAGCGGCCCAGGCCGAGCAAGGCACCGACGAACAGCCACGCGGCCGCCGGCAGCGGCACCACGGTCGCGCTGACGTTGTCGATCACCGGCCCCCAGCCTGGCTGGGTCTCGGACAGGCTCTGGAACAGGATCGTTGCCGAGCTGTCGTCCGCAAGAAAGCTCCAGCTTTCAGTGACCCAACCCATGTTCGTCGTGCTCTTGCCAGTGGTATCGAAGGAAAAATCCTGCGATTGGCCGTCGGCACTGACGCGCAGCATCTTGACTGGCGGCCTGCCAATCGCCGGGTTGCCGGCGAGATCGAAGACGACGTGATAGGTCTGCCCCGGTACGGTCGCGATCGTCTGCTGCACGCCACCGGCATCGCCGACATCGCCGTCGAGATCGATGCTGAACATGCCGTCGGTCGGCGTCCACAAGATGGTGCCGATATGCTGAACGGTCGCCGTGACGATTTCCCATCCGACCAGCTGGGTACTGCCCGGCGCCAATGTGTCGACGCCGCTTGGTGGATTGACGGTCTGCTCGAAACTGCCGTTGACCAGCAGATTGGCAGACGCGGATTGCGCGAACAATATAGCCGTGGCTATGCCGGCAAGGTGAAGTCGCGTGAGCTTCATGGAACCCCCTTGGATCTGCTCTTTTCCTGTCCCACTGCCCGGTTCAGTCCTGCAACTGAACCAATGCAGATGTTCCCAGAGCCCTCGGGGCCAAGCTCTGCAATGCGTCATGATTATCATGGCCAACCCCTCACCCGGGGTCAAGAGGCCACAACGACGCGAAAGGATTATGTTGAATCGAGCACAGTCTCGCGACAAGGGTCCACGGTCGCGACTACGCGCGGCGTGCAGCGGTGCCCGTCAGTTGCGCGCGCCGCCCAGGAAGACCGCGTACTCCAGACCGTCGCCCAGCGACAGCGTCACCGAGTGAAAGCCGTTGCCGGACGTATGCAAATAGTCCAGAAATTCGACCAGCGGGCCGCGAAAACTGCGAATATTGTCGGCCAGAATCACTGCGCCTGGCCGCAGATGCGGACGTAGTTGTTTCAGCAGCGGCAGGTACAGAACCTTCCAGCCGTCCATGAAGACCAGGTCGACCGGTGCTGGCGGTTCGCGGAGGGTCTGCAGCGCATCGCCAAGCCGGACCTCGGCGACATCACCGAGGCCCGCGTCGCGCAGGTTGGCCTCCGCGGCGGCCTGCTTCGCCGGCTCGATTTCCGTGCCGACGACGCGCCCCCCGTTGTCGCGGGCGGCCGCCGCGAGGTAGATCGTCGAGATGCCGAAGGAGCTCCCGAACTCGACGATGTGCCGCGCCCCGATCGCCCTTGCGGTGATGTACAGAAACTCACCTTTTTCCGGCGACACCGGCATGTAGATATCGCGGGCGACTTCGGGCGTAATGGTCTCGTGCATCTTCCGCCCGCGCAGCAAGCCACCCAGATATCGTGGCGTGATGCGCAGGAACTTTTTCCAGTCCCCCCGCGCGGCCGCGTGCAGACGGGCCAGAGTCGCCTCGACCTCAGGCGCCCGTAGCGAGCACTCTATCTGATGCACGAGTCTCAGCGTGCTCCCGTCGCACCAAAGCGATAGTTGAGACGCAGGCCATAACTGCGACCCTCACCCGGGTAACCGAGCGCCGCACCGATCTGTTCCGGATCAGTCGTGTTGTTGCTCAACGACGTGAAACGCACCGAGTTCTGGAAATAGTGCTCATCAAAGGCGTTCTTCACCAGCGCTGAGAGTTCCCATTGATCGTTCGCGCCAAAGACATAACCAACGCGGGCATCGACCAGCGCATAGGCCTCTTGCCCGACCTCAGCCTCATTGAATTGCGAATGAAACACGTCGTCCTGCCAAGCCACCTGCCCGAAGAAATACAGGCTGTTGTCCCCAACTTGCATTTCATAGCGGGCATTGGTTACGAGTTTCAGCTCCGGCGCATTGACTAGCTGATTGCCCGACAGGTCAACGACATTCGGACCACCGCCACCCGGAATCTGCCCGAAGGTGGTTACGAATTCGTCGTACTCGCTGTCCAGGAACGTCACCCCCAGGTTCCACAGCAGATTGTCGATCGGCAGTGCACTCAGTTCCAGCTCGATGCCTGTGACTTCGGCACTGGCCGCATTCTCGATGCGGGTCGTACCGGTCGTTGCGTCGAAGGTCGAGACCTGCAGATCATCGTAATCGTAGAAAAAGACCGAAATATTGGCGCGCAAGCGACCGTCGTACAGATCGGACTTCACCCCGGCCTCGTAACTCCACAGTTCCTCCTGGTCGAACGGCAGCGAACCGGGCGCCAGCGAATTGGTGCCGCCGGATTTGAAGCCTTTCGTGGCCGAAGCGTAGAGCAAGACGTTGTCATCCAGCCGGTAGTCGATGCCGAATTTGGGCGTCCAGTCTTCCCAGCTGTCGTCCCGGGACGGGTTCGAACAGGGATCGGCCCCGGCTGCCGGACTATTCAAGCCGTCGAAGTCACCGAAGAGGAACTGCGACGCAGAACAGTCATCCTTGTCTTCCTTGTTGTAACGCAGCCCGGCGGTCAGCGACAAGGCCTCGGTGACATGATAGGAAGTCTGGCCAAAAATCGCCCAGGCGGTGGCCTCGTTCTCCGCAAAGATATTGAAGGAGCCGCCGAACTTGGCGGCCGGCAGACCGAGGTGCTCGCGCTTGTCTTCCTGCATGTAGAAAAAGCCGACCAGCCAGTCGAGGGTGTCGTTGTCCCCGGCCAGCCGCAGCTCCTGTGTGAACTGATCGGCGCTGCGGTCGTATTGCGTATTGGTGACGAAGGCCTCGGTACCGTCCGTATTGAAGCTGAACAGGTCGTCGAAGTCGCGATACGCGCTGATCGAGGTCAGCGTCAGACCCTCGGCAATGCGCCATTCCAGCGTGCCGGTCACACCCAGTATTTCCCACTCTGCAAAGGTCGGCAGTTCGTTGCGTGTCTCGTCGAACGCCGGATTCGGCAGTGCCGGACAGCCAGTACAGCCGAATGGCGGCGCAGTGCCAATCGCATCCGGCGCACCATCGCCGAGTTGCGACAGATGCCGCCGATCGCGGCGCCGCACACTGCGGTTATGATTGTCGGATTCGCCGTATTCGACGATCAATTCGGCACGCAGCGAATCGCTGGGCTCGAAGTCGACAATCCCTCGCAGGGACCAGATACTCAGGTCATCGACGGTATCGCCGCCACGGGAGTCGAGATCATCGGTGAAGCCATCGTCATCGGCCCAGCGGCCGGCCACGCGAAACCCGAGCAGATCGGTGATCGGGCCACCGACACCCGATTCCACCTGGATGCGGTCGAAGTTGCCGATATAGGCTGAGGCGTAGCCTTCATATTCATCGCCTGGCTTTTTCGAGATCACGTTGACAACCCCGGCGGTCGCATTGCGCCCGTACAGGGGGCCCTGCGGGCCACGCAAGATTTCCACCCGCTCCACGTCGAGAAACTGGTTCAGGGTCAGGTGCGGGCGGCCCAGATAGACACCGTCCTGGTGAATCGCCACGCTGGAATCCTGACCGATCCCGAGCAGGTTCGCTCCGATACCGCGGATATACACCTGACCCTCGCCGCCGGCGCGGCTGAAGGCCATGCTCGGTGTGCGCAGAATCACGTCGTGCAGCTCCTGCAACTGGAGATCGCGCAGCGCATCTCCGGTCACGGCCGTGATTGCGATCGGCGTCTCCTGAATGCCGGCTGCACGCTTTTCGGCGGTCACCACGATATCTTCCATGACCGCGGCCGCTGCAATTCCGGATACACTCGCGATCAGGATACCCACCAGCAACTGATTAATGATCCTGCACTTCATCTCACCCTCCCCCGCGATTAGCGCTACGTAGGTTGACAGATAATTGATTGACCGGACGGCCGATTCGCTTGCTGCCGCACTGTTCGCCGGCGATTGCACCGCCGAAGAGGCGGTCGCGACCTGCCTCGAGCGCATCGCCGCCCGCGATTCCGCGATCGGCGCCTTCGTCTCGCTGCGCGCGGATGCAGCACTTGCCGAGGCGCGAATTCTGGATGCGCATGCCCGCGGGCAGCAGCGTGGGCCGCTGCATGGCCTGCCATTTGCAGCCAAAGACGTATTCGCTACTGCCGATTTGCCGACTGAATACGGTTCGCCACTCTATCGTGGCTTCCAGCCCGCCAGCGACGCGGCCGCCGTGCAGTTGTTGCGCCGGGCCGGCGCGATCCTGCTGGGCAAGGTGAGTACCGTGGAGTTTGCCGGAGTCGGTGCCATACCGGCGACTCGCAACCCGCATGACCTCGAGCGCACGCCGGGCGGTTCCTCGGCTGGCTCGGGCGCGGCCGTGGCCGGCGGCCTCGTGCCACTCGCACTGGCAAGCCAGACCGGCGGCTCGACAATCCGGCCGGCCGCGTTCTGCGGCGTCCCCGGCATGAAGCCAAGCTGGGGCCGCGTTTCCGTCGAAGGCATGAAACCGTTCGCGCCGAGCCTTGACACCGTCGGCTGGATAGCCGAAAGCGCCGAACTTCTGGGCCGTGCGGCCGCCGCCCTGCAATGCGCGCGCTGGCCGCTGCCGCCGGCACCGGACAAGTTGCGGATCGGCTACTACCCCACGCCGTACATCAGCGCCGCCGAAGCGGAGACGCTGGCGATGTTGCAGGAAGTTCGGCAACACCTGCGGGCGGCCGGACACGAAATTATCGAAGTCACAGGCCCGCCCGGTGCCGAGCAGCTGAACGAATGGCAGGATATCGTCATGTTCGGTGAAGGCCAGGTGAGCCTCCTGAACGACTACCTGCGCGATCCGCAGGCAGCGCACCCGGAATTGCGCGACGTCGCCATGAACGCCCGCGGCATCGACAGTGCGACCCTGCTCGCCGCGAGTGACGCGATCGCGATGCTGAGGCCGCAGTTCGATGCCGCGCTCGCCGGTTTCGACGCCTGGCTGTCGCCGGCCGTGCCTGGCGTGGCGCCGTTGCTGACTGAGGGCAATGGGCTCGCCACCTTCAACCGCTTGTTCACCGCGCTGCATCTGCCCTGCATCACGCTGCCAGTTCCCCGTGGACCGCGAGAGTTGCCCCTGGGATTGCAACTCATCGGCCCCCGCCGCGGCGACCCGCAACTGCTGGCGGTGGCCGCGACCGTCGAGAAGCTGCTCAGCCACGCGTGAACTCCAGTGCTGGCAGATCGGCAACCGAACCCAGATCTGGCAGGCGCTGCAGGTCCAGGAACAGCCGATCGGCCGCCGAGCGACCGATCGCCGGCGCCGAACAGTCCAGGAACTTGGCACGCAGCTCCTCGGTCGTCAGCGGGTTTTCGCCGTGACCGCGAAACCGGTGCACGGGTCGGCTTTCGAGCCGCGAGCCATCCTGAAGGCTCAGCTGCACGCTGTCGAAACGTGCGCCGACTGGATAGGCCGGATCGTCGTCAGCTGTGGTCTCGATGCGAACTTTTGCGATCAGCGCCTGGACGTCGTCGCGACGGACGAAGTCGTCGCGCAGTTCCGCAAGACTGACTCGCCCGGCGATCAATGCGGCCGCGACGGCGAACTCCGCGCTGAAACGGGCCTCGGCTGCTGTTTGCGGGCGATGCAGGCGCATCACCGCCGCATGCTTCTCGCTGACCCGGACGACAATCTCGCGAATTTCGGTCGGATCCGGCTGGTGGTCCCGATGCAACTGTAGCGCAGCATCGATCGCGCGTTGTGAGGCACCAACCATCGGATAGGGCTTGATATTCAGGCTATTGCGCGCCGCCAGCCACTCTCGGCCGAGCGCGGTTGCCGGCCGCTGCCGGTCGACCCGCCCGCGCGGACTCAGCGCGGCCAGCAATCCCCCGCTGCCGTCCAGCGCATCGGGGCCGGCGTCCACGCCCAGCTCGGCCAGCTCGACGGCGACCACGCCGGCGCCAGCAGCGCGCGCACCCTGCCATGGTTTCGCCTGACTGCCGAAGTTGTCCATCAGCCCGCAGCCCGCCGCGACCGCCAGTCCCAGCGCGTTGCGACAACGCTCGCGGTCGAAACCACGGAGGCGGCACAGTGCGGCGGCCACCCCCAGGGGCCCGAAGACACCGGTCGGATGCCAGCCCTGCGAATGCAAATGGTCCGGCTCGCGCTTGAAAACTTCGCCCCAGGTTTCGAATCCCGCGAGGTAGGCCTCCAACGCAGCGGCGCCACCCGCGCCGAGCCGCGCGGCGTCAGCGAGGATCGCGGGCACCAACAGAGCGGAGACATGGTTGCTGAAGGCATAGTCATCGTAGTCCAGCGCATGCGCGGCCGCTGTCCCGATCCGCGCCGCATCGGCGACGCTGGCCCGCTCCGCTGTCAGCATCAGCGGGGCATCCGGTTCCGCCGCAGCTCGCCGTCGGGCGTGCTGACGCAGCGCCGTTGGCAAGGGTTCCGCGTGGCCGGCGAGCATCACCGCCACGCAATCGGTGAATCCGCGAACCACCGTCGCGACCGCGGCGGCCGGCAGCGGCTGCTCCCAGCGAGCGGCAAGGAACTCCGTAATGGATTCGGTCAGCTGCCCCATCAGTGCCTCGCCACGCGCCTGTCGTCGCCTCGTTGCGCAACGCCATTCCTTGCATCACCGGCCATTTGGTATACCATCCGAGTATAACAGGCTTCGAATGGCGGAGCATCGCCGGCCTGGCCCGCGACCTGGAACCGCCCATGAGCGAGATTGCCGAACGCGCCTATCAGAGCATCAAGGAACGGATTCGCGGCGGCGATTTGCCGCCCGGCAAACGGCTCGTGGAGCGCAGCCTCTGCGCAGAACTCGGCATGAGTCGCACGCCGGTGCGCGAGGCACTGCGGCGCTTGCGAGCCGAGGGTCTGGCGGCGCCGCGCCCGGGGCGCGGCCTGGTCGTCGCCCGGCTCAGCCCGCAGGAACTGGCGGAGCTGTTCGAGCTCGGCCTTCGCCTGGAAGGCTTCGTGGCCCGGCTCGCAGCTCGAAAGAAAAACAAGAATAATTCACAGGCACTTGATTTTATTATTTATGAAATGGGCGACGTGCTGGGCAAACAAGATCCGGACCGGGCAGCCTATATCCGCCTGGACCGCGAATTCCATTTGGCGATCGCAGCGCAGGCGGGCAACGAGCGGGTCGCCAGCATGCTTGGCGGCATAATGGATACCCGCGCGCTGCAACAGGTCTTCTCGCGTTATTCAATCGCCGATTTGCGCGTTTCATTAGCCCAGCACGAAACCATCGCGCGAGCCATCGACAGCGGTGACGAAGACTGGGCGGAAGCGGCGATGCGCAGCCATATCCTCACCGGTCGCGCCGCCGGTGGCGCGTAAGCATGGCGCTACGCTGCCCCATGCCCCGAGCGAGCCAAGCGATCGAACTGCTCCGAGTTTTGGTATACCAAAGTGCGAGGAGGCATCGATTTGCGGCGCCTGGCAATTGATATCGGTGGCAGCTTTACCGACCTCGTCTTGCAGGACGACAGCCGGGGGCTGCGTCTGGCGCACAAGTTGCCATCGACACCTGAGGCGCCGGAGCGCGCGGCGCTGGCAGGGCTCGAGTCACTCTGCCGGGCGGCCGGGCTGGCTCCGGCGCAACTGGATCTCGTATTGCACGGGACGACCGTTGCGACCAACGCATTGCTGGAACACAAGGGTGCGCGGGTGGCCATGCTCACCACGCAGGGGTTTCGCGATGTCCTGCACATCGGCCGCAAGAGCCGGCCATTGAATTTTTCGCACCGCCCGCACGTCGTGCGCCAGACCCAACCGCTGGTCCTGCGGCGCCATCGCGTTCCGGTACCCGAACGCATTGCCCCGCCGGACGGCCGGGTATTGGTGCCGCTCGACGAGAACGCCGTGCGCAACGCCGTGCGGCAATGGCGCGACTCCGCTGAAGTCGATGCCATCGCGATCTGCTTTCTGTTCGCCTTTCTGAATCCCGTGCACGAGCGCCG
Organism: Gammaproteobacteria bacterium; assembly: GCA_003695765.1. GTDB lineage: Bacteria > Pseudomonadota > Gammaproteobacteria > Steroidobacterales > J054. The sequence continues at coordinate 11,304 of RFHQ01000125.1, read as the reverse complement.
GGCATTGGCAATCGTCCGCGAGGAGTGGCCGGAGGTCTATGCTTGCGCGAGCCATGAAGTCGTGCCGCTTTACCGGGAATACGAGCGCTTTTCGACCACAGCGCTGAATGCCTACGTCGGGCCGCGCACCGCGAGCTATATCGAGCGCTTCCGCTCCGGCCTGCGCGACCGGGGCTTGCGCGGTGACCTGCGCCTGATGACCTCGGCCGGCGGCCTCAGCAGTACCACCGCCGCCAGCCAGCGACCGGCATCCTTGCTGCTGTCCGGGCCGGTCGGCGCGCTGGTGGCCGGCATCGACGCCGGCCGCGCGCTAGGCATGCCCAACGTCATTACGCTGGACGTTGGCGGCACCTCGGCCGACATCGGGGTCGCCCCAGGCGGTCTGCTGCGCATGAAGCACCTGCTGGACAGCAATATCGGTGGCTACGACATCATGTTGCCGATGTGTGACATCGACACCATCGGCGCGGGCGGCGGCTCGATCGCCTACATCGACGACGGTGGCATGTTCCGGGTCGGCCCGCAGAGTGCCGGTGCCGACCCGGGCCCGGCCTGTTACGGTCGCGGGGGGCAACGGCCGACCGTGACCGATGCGATGGTCACGCTCGGCTGGTACCGACCGTCGGCGATGCGGGCCGCCGGTCTCGATTTGCAGGCCGATCGCGCGCGGGACGCGATCGATGCGGAAATTGCCCGACCGCTGTCGCTGGAGCCAATCGCCGCCGCCGCCGGCATCATACGCATCGCCACGCATCACATGGCCGAAGCAATTCGCGTCAACAGCGTCGCGCGCGGTCTGGACCCGCGGGATTTCGCATTGGTGGCCTTCGGTGGTGCCGGCGCGTCTTTCGCCGTCGCCGTGGCCAGCGAACTGGGTATCCGCAAGGTCATCGTGCCGCCGGCAGCCGGCGTAGGCGCCGCCAGCGGCTTGCTAGCCGCTACCCTGCGCTACGATCACCAAGCCACCTTCTGGCAACGCCTGGACCAGGCCGATACCGCCAACCTGTCGGCGGCGCTGACCTCGCTCGGCGCGCGCGCGGTGGAAGATTTGCGCCAGGATGGTTTCGACGCCACCGAGATCGAATTGCGTTTTACCGCCGATTGCCGCTACCCCGGACAAGGCTACGAACTGCGTGTCGCGCTGCCGGCGCTGCCAATCGACGCAGCTTGGCGCGAGACGGTCGCAGAGCGCTTTCACGCAGCCCACGCACAAGCCTACGCCCGCTCTTTCCCTGAGCAGCCAGTGATGCTCGTGAACCTCTGGGCCACGGCGACCGTCCAGCCACCGAATCCGCCGCCGGTCCGGCCCACAACCGAGGCGACAGGCCAAGGAGACATCGCACTGGAAGCCGGGTTTTCGAGCGCGGACGGGGTCGCGATGCACATGACTCGCTTTCTGGCGCGCAGTTCGCTGGCAGCGGGCCAACGGCTGCGGGGACCAGCCGTGATCGAGCAGACAGATACCACGACCATCCTTTACCCCGACAGCGAACTGGAGGTGGCCGAGTCCGGACACCTGGTGGTACACGTCACCGGTGACGCATGCTGAAACGTGACAGCCGAATCGATCTGGAACAGGCCGCGTCGACCGGGCTCGGCGCTGATCTGGAGCGCCGCTGGACGCGTCGGGCCGTTGACCCGGTCAGCCTGCAGGTGATCGGCGGGGCCTTGCGTGCCATCGCCCGGGAAATGGCCGAGCATCTCTGTCGTATGGCCTACTCCAGCATCATGCGCGAGTCGCGTGACATTGGCGCCGGCCTGCTCGACTTCCACGGCCGGCAGATCTGCGAAAGCGATTCCACGCCGATGCATTGCGGCTCATTGCCTGCCTATGTGCATGGAATCGATCGCGTGCACCAGGGCAACTACCAGCCCGGCGACGTGATCCTCCACAATCATCCCTATCATGGTGCTTCGCATGCGCCGGACTATGGGGTACTGGTTCCGATATTCATTGGCGACATCCATATCGGCTTTGCCGGCTGCACCGGGCATATGGTCGACATCGGCGCTGCCAACCCCGGCTTTTCAGTCGATGTGCCCGATTACTGGGCCGAGGGCCAGGTCATCGATGCCATCAAGATCGTCGAGGCTGGCAAGCGCCAGCGGTCCGTCTGGTCGCTGATCATGGCCAACGTGCGCACGCCGGAGGCCAACACGGGCGACCTGGAGGCGATGATCGCAGCCTGCGAACTCGGCGCCCGGCGCTTCGGCGAGCTGGTCGAGCGCTATGGCCTCGATACCGTCATGAGCAGCGCCGAGGAATGGATGGATTACGCTGAACGCCTGCTCCGGCAGAAGATTGCGGCGCTGCCCGACGGCGAATACCCGGCGCCGGATGGCTGGCTCGAAGACGACGGCAAGCACTGGAATCAGGCGCTGAAAATCGCCACTCGCGTGATCGTCGACGACAGTGACATCTACATCGATCTCAGCGGCTCGGCACCAGAAGTGCCGACCGGTTTCAACTGCCCGTTCGAAGGCAGCGTGTTGCCGACGGCCAATTTCGCGGTGCGTGCACTGTTGCTGGACGAAGCCGGTGACGGCCGCGATGTGCCACAGAACGACGGCGTGTTCAGGCCCGTGCATGTGATCGCGCCGCGCGGCACGATCTTCAATCCGCGACCACCGCGTGGCTGCGAGGCACGCTTCACGCAGATCAATCGCATCCCGGACCAGCTGATGCAGGCGCTGGCTGATGTACTCCCGCAACAGGTCACCGCCGGTAATTCGGCGAATGTCTGCTGCTTCGCCTATGCGGGCGAACAACAGGGCGACAGTGGCGCCGACGACTACTGGGTCAGCATCGAGGTCAATGAGGGGGCCTATGGCGCGAGCTTTGGCCGGGATGGCCTCGACGCGATCGACAACCTGATGGCCAATACCCGCAACAACCCGGTCGAGGAACTCGAGCTCAGCGCCCCAATGCGCTGCGAGCGCTACGAGCTGCGCGATGACCCGCCTGCTGCCGGCCGCTGGCGCGGTGGCATCGGTGCGGTCAAGCGCTGGCGTTTCCTGGCGCCGACGACGGCGAGCTCGACCGGCGATAATCGCAGCATCGACCTGCCGCGCGGTCTGTTCGGCGGCGCGGATGGGCGACCGGGCAGTATCGTGCTCAATCCGGATTCGGCACAACCAGAGGCACTGCCGGCAAAGATCTCGAACCGCCACTTCGCCGCCGACGATTGCCTGGAGATTCGTCTCGTCTGCGGCGCCGGCTACGGCGATCCATTGGAACGCGATCCCGAGGCGGTATTGCAGGACCTGCTCGATGGGCTGCTGAGCCCGGCGGATGCGCTGGAGGATTACGGCGTGGTCGTCGCCGCAGATGGCCGGCAAATCGACCACGATGCCACCCTGCGCGAACGCGCGGCACGCCGCAAGGGGGACAAAACATGAGCGCAGCGTTACTCGATGGCAGCCGCAGCCGACCATTGGCCGAGGAGATCTGCGCGCTGGATTTTCACACGCTAGACGAACGTGATCAGGCGCAATTGCAGCGTCTGCTGCTGGACCATCTGGCCTGCTGCTATCGAGGTGCCTGCCTTCCCTGGGGCCAGCGACTGCGACAATGGGCACAGCAGTTCGCCGGCAGCGGGCAGGCCGGGCTGTTCGCTGCCGGTTGCGAACTGAGTCCCGCCATCGCCGCCTTCGTCAACGCAACGGCGGCTCATGGGCTCGAGCTGGACGACACCCACGACGAATCCGTCAGTCATCCCGGGGCACCGATCATCGCCACGGCCCTTGCGGTCGGCCGGCAGCAGGGCTGCAGCGGTCATGACCTCCTGACAGCGATCACGGCAGGTTACGAAGTGACCGGGCGGGTCGGCGCGGCGACGAACGCCGCGCGTGCGATCGACATGGGTTTCCACCCGACCGCGCTGTTCGCCGGTTTCGGGGCCACGGCCACAGCTGCCCGCTTGCTTGGAGCCGATGCGAAACAACTGGCACAGGCCTGGGGACTGATGCTGTCAATGGCCGGTGGCTCGATGCAGTTCAGCCAGGAACCGGAGGGTACGACCGTCAAGCGCCTGCACGGTGGTTACGCGGCGCTGCACGGAGTGCTGGCCGCTGAGCATTCGCTGCTCGGCATCGCCGGGCCGGAACAGGCGCTGGACGGTCGTTACGGGCTGCTGGCGAACTTCGGGGATCAGCAGGATCCTGAACGGCTCTTGCGCGCGCATCCGGATGGACCGGAGATCCACCGTATCAGCTTCAAACCTTACCCTTGTTGCCGGCTGTTTCATTCAACGCTGGACGCGCTGGCCGAGGTCACTGACGATTTCAGCCTGGATCCGGCGGAGATTGCGCAGCTGCGCGTCGGCGGTCCGGAGATCATGGTTTCGCAGCACATGCTGCGGCGGCCGGAATCGGAAATGGCTGCGCAATACAGCCTGCCGTTTACCCTCGGCGCCGCGCTCTATTTCGGCCCGCGCTCGGTCGATGGTTTCATGCAGGAGGCGTTGCAGGACCCGAGAATCCTGGCCATTGCCGACCTCACCGAAGCCGAGCTGGATCCCGAAATGGAAGCCGCCTTTCCCAAGCATTACGGTAGCTGGCTGGAGCTGGAGACCCGTTCTGGCGAGCGCCGCCGGGCCAGGGTGCTGGATAGCCTCGGAACCCCGGCGCGGCCGTTGAGCCTGGCCGATCTCGGCGAAAAGTTCGACAGCCTGGTGGCCCCGACCGGCCTGCCCCTGCGATCGGAAATGCTGATTCGACGTCTCAGCGAGCTCCCGCAGGCCGACGATCTGGAAGAGCTGCTGGCACCATTTCTCAGTGCGCCGCCGGCCTGACACTAACCGCGGGAGAACAACATGGCAGCAGAACGCCGCACCGATGACCCAGTGCCGCAAGCTCAACTGACAGCCGATGTGAGCCGTTTGCTCGATACGCTCGCAGACGGCGGCGTCGGCATCGTGCCGCTGGACGTGGCCTACGCAGTCAATGCGACGACCGAAGCCGGCATCAAGCGGATTTTCACTGCCAAGCGCCGTTCCTACGACAAACCCAGTGGCATGTTCGCGAATGCGCAGATGAGTCGCGAGATCCATGTCATGGAAGACTGGAAACACGAGCTCGTCGAAAAAATCATCGTCGAAGCCGGTCTCCCCTTCTCCGTAGTCGCGCCATTTCGCCGCGACCATCCATTGTTCAGCAACGTGGAACCTTTCGTCCTCGCATCGTCGACCAAGGCCGGCACACTCGACATGTTGCTGAACGCGGGTCAGTTCCATGACGAAATCGCTCGCCAGGCCTGGGAACGGCAACAGCCGGTATTCGGCTCTTCGGCCAATACCTCGCTGAAAGGTTCGAAATACAGGTTGGCGGACATCGAGCCGGAAGTACGCGCCGCAGCCGCGATCGAGTTCGACTACGGCAGGTCGAAATACGCCAATGATCAGGGGCTGTCTAGCACGATCATCGATTTTCGCGACTTTCGGGTAATTCGCGTCGGGGTGGTCTTCGAGCAGGTTGCCGATGCCTTCCGGCGTTACGGCAACGTCGAACTGCAACGGACCGAGCAGTCGGGCGGATGATGCGGGACGACGAGATCTCGACCGGCCGCGCCTGGTACACGGTCAGCATACTCACGCTCGCCTACCTGTTCTCGTTTATCGACCGGCAGATTCTGTCGCTGATGGTCGGACCGATCCAGCGCGACCTGCAGCTGAGCGATACGCAGTTTTCATTGCTGCACGGACTCGCGTTCGCCGTTTTCTATACCTTCATGGGCATTCCGATCGCACGGCTGGCAGATGCGCGTAGCCGGCGTCTGCTGATGGCCACCGGCGTCGCTATCTGGAGCCTGGCCACGGCACTCTGTGGCATGGCGCGTAGCTTCGCGCAATTGTTCCTTGCCCGAGTCGCCGTCGGCGTCGGCGAGGCAGCGCTGTCGCCAGCGGCCTACTCCTTGCTCGCCGACCTGTTTCCCCGCGAACGTCTCGGGCGGGCGATCGGGGTCTATTCCAGCGGCGTCTTCATGGGTATCGGACTATCCTTTGTCGTCGGCGGTGTCCTGGTCGCGGGACTCGAAGCCGCCGGTGGCCTGACAGTGCCGCTGCTGGGCACGCTGAAGTCCTGGCAGGCCACATTTCTGATCGTTGGCAGCCCAGGTCTGCTAGTCGCACTCCTGATCCTGACTCTCCGCGAGCCAAGTCGCCCCATGGTCTCGCGCGATGCGAGCGACACTGGCCAGCGTGCCGCGCTGCTCGGCTGGCTGCGTGCGCACCCGGGCGTCTATCTCGCGCATTTCGCTGGTTTCGCGATGCTGACACTGCTGTTCAATGCCATCCTGGCCTGGGCGCCGGAGTACTTCATTCGCGTGCATGGCATCGGCCGCGCCGACATCGGACTGCAGCTGGGTATCATCACGGCAATCTGTGGCGGCCTGGGCATCATCGCCGGTGGCCTGTTCAGCGACTACCTCGCCACCCGCGGTGACCTCGCCGCGCCAATGCGTGCTGCCTTGTTCGCAGCTATTCTGCTGACCCCGGTTTCGCTGGCCGCCCTGCTGATCGACAATGCCGCCCTGGCCCGCTGGCTGTTCGCGCCCTTGCTGTTCCTGGTGAGCTTTCCGTTCGGGCCGGCGGCCTCGGCGCTGCAGCTGGTTACGCCGGCGCATATCCGGGCGCAGATTTCGGCCGTGTACCTGTTCGTGGTCAATCTGACGGGCATCGGCTTCGGTCCTACGGCAGCGGCCCTGCTGACCGATTACGTCTATCGCGATCCAGCCAAGCTGCACTGGTCGATGGCCACGATCACGGCTCTCGGGAGCGTGCTCGCGATCCTTATTCTCACCCTGTCGTTGCGACCGTACGCGCAGCTGCACCGGAAATTGAGCGCCGCCTGAACATGCGACTGCCCGTTGACCACATCGGCTATCAGGGTCCGGACATCGAAGCGCTATGCCGTCAATTCACAGCGCTAGGATTTCGGCTGCTCGGACCAGTGCAATTGTCTGCAGACTCTGGAGACGATGAGCCCGTGCAACTCAGCGCGCACATCATGTTCGCCGACAGTTACATCGAACTAACCGCATTGAGCGGCCCAGCGCCGGGTCATCGCCTGAACCGCTGGCAGCAATCATCCCCCGCCCCGCGGTTGCTGTTGTTGCGTTGCGCGGATGCCGCAGAGCTGCGGGAGCGCCTGCTCAGCCAGGGCCACTCCGTGTCAGCATTGATGCAGGCCCAGCGCTGCCTGCCGGGTGAACCGCAGCGGCTCGCGAGGTTTCGCTGGTTCGAGCTGCTCGACGAACCGTTACCCGGCATGCTGACCGGTTGCGTGGAGCAGCTGACGCCGGAAATCGTCTTCGCTCCGGCCGCCGCCGGTCATCCGAATACCGTGCACAGGCTGACGGCCCTCTACCATCGAGCCGGCGAACTGCCGCCGGTGTTGCGGGAATTCGCCGGCGGCAGCATCGAGCTGCGGACAGACCGTCATGCCCCGTCCGCGGGCAGTTTCATTACCGGCGTCGAAGTCGCCGCTGCGAGCCTGCAGACCTGTGCATCGCAACTGCAGAAAGCAGCCATTGATTTCCATCGGGACGGCGATGCCTTACACATCGGCGCGCCAGCAGCCGGCGGCGCCTGGTTGAAGATCCGCGAACAACCCTGTTGATGAAAACAATCGAACTATGGCCGTTTGCCGCTGAGCACGACCACCAGCAGGCGACAAGGACGCGTCGAGCGGTTGATCCAGCCGTGCCGATTACCGGCCTGGACGAGGATGTCGCCCTGCTGCAGATGCAGCGAACGATCGGGCAGGACCAGGTCGATTTCACCGTCGAGCACCGCAATGTAATCGAGGCTATCTTGCGCATGCATCGGGATATCGTCGAGCCCGGAGCCAGGTGGTATGTCGGCGGTATAGAGGCTGGTGCCAATGAAACCTTCACGATAGGCATTACCCGCAGTTGCACCGGCATCGGCGGCCACCGTCAGCGGAACCGGCAATGGACCAGTCTCCCAGATACGTACGATCCGCGAGCCATTCAATATCCGGCTGTTGCGACTCGCGCCGTCGGCGAGGACGCTGACGCCGCCGTCGGGCGTCGTCGTTGTGACGATTCGCCGGGGACCGTCGAGAAAGGGTTGCGGCGTCGTGCAGGCCTGCACCAGCACCGCCGCGATCAATAGGCTTGGCCAATGAGCGACTCGACGGTCCATGTTGAATTCTCCCGGCTCACACTAAAAAGATCGCCCCTGTGATCCTGTCACGCCCGAGTCCTGCGAACAATCCGCCCGGGCGGGGCCTGTTCCATGGGTGGAAGATCGTCGGGCTGTCACTGCTGACTCAGGCATTGCAGGCCGGGATTCTGATCTATGCCTTCGGTACGCTGGCGCTGGCCATGGAGGCGGCCTTCGCGACCACGCGCGCCGAGGTCATGCTGTCGGCAACCGTGCTGGCTCTCAGTGCCAATCTGCTGTCTCCCTGGTTTGGCAGTCTGGTCGACCGCTATCCGCTGCGTCGCCTGATGCTTATCGGTATCAGCTGTTTGAGCATTGGCCTGATCGCTGTCGCGGCGAGCCAAAACCTGTGGCAGGCCTGGCTGGCCTTCGCGACCTTGCTGGCGGCGGGCAACCTGTTACTGGGGCAGTTACCGACGGCCGCTCTGATCACCCGGTGGTTCGATCGCCTGCGCGGGCGGGCCCTCGGTGTCGCGGCTGTCGGCACCTCCCTCGGTGGTTTCCTGCTCCCGATCCTGCTGGCGCTGCTGATCGAAGCGCTTGGCTGGCGACTGGCGCTGATTGCGCTGGCTGTGGGCGCGTGGCTGCTGACCGCGCCGCTGATCGCGAAGCTGGTCGTCGATCGACCGCGGGACCTGGCCCTGTCGCCCGATGGCGGCACTGGGGACGCCGCAGTCGCCAAAGCTGCTGCCCCGCCGAGTGGCGACATCCGGTGGATCTTGTCGCGACCGCTGTTCTGGTGGCTGACGATCGCCGTCGGTATCGCTTTGTTCGTCTATACCGGTCTGCTCAGTAACCTCTACCCGCATGCTGTGAACCTGGGATTGCCCACGGCGCGTGCCGGTGCACTGATGTCTTTGCTCGCCGCCTGCTCGATCGTCGGCAAGCTGGGCTTTGGCGGCCTGGCCGACCGCGTGGACCTGCGCCTGACGATGGCGACGTCGTTCCTGCTGATGATCGTCGGGGCGCTCTTGCTGGGACAGTCCGCTGCCGCGCCGGGACTGTTGGCTGGTGTCGTGCTCTTCGGACTGGCGGCCGGCGGCTTGCTACCGGTCTGGGGCGCGCTGGTCGCGCGAGGTTTCGGTCAGCGCTCTTTCGGTCGCGCCCTCGGTTGCATGAATCTCGCGATGACGCCGATTACCTTGCTGAGTGCGCCGTATGCCGGCTATCTCTTCGACCGCTATGGCAGTTATTCGCCGGCCTTCCTGTCATACTGCGGCATACTCACTCTCGGCCTGTTGGCGCTGGCGGCGCTGCGCTTGCCGCCGCATCGGGAACAATGAGTACAGCGGCTTCGACCACGACCGGCGGCGAACTGATCACCGGGATTCTGCGCGATTACGGGATTGGCACCGTGTTCGCCGTCGCCGGTGCAAGCCATGCGCCATTGCTCGACGCTCTGGACCGCGCCGGTATACGTATCATTTCTTCGCGCCACGAGGCCGGTGCCGTCGGCGCCGCCGATGGCTATGCCCGAGTGACCGGCAAACCGGGCGTCGCGCTGATCGTTGCCGAACAAGGGCTGCCGAATTCGATCGGCGCCCTGGCCGTCGCCTGGCAGGCACTGTCTCCGGTTCTGGTGATCGCTGCGACTGCCCCTCGCGCGCAGGTGGAAGCCGATACCCTGCTGGACCATGACCGGCTCGCACTGGTAGCAGCGCTGAGCAAGTGGTCGCGTACGGTGCCGGACATCCGGCGTTTGGCCGATCACCTGCACACAGGCATCAAGCATGCGCTGGTCGGTCGCCGCGGGCCGGCCGTGCTGCTGCTGCCTGGCCAGCTCCTTGGCGAGCGGCTGCCAGCCGCGGCCAGCGACGCCTGGCCGCTGCCGACAGCGCCACAGACCGATGCCGCCACAATCGCCGCAGCGGCGACGGCACTGGCTGCGGCGCGGCGCCCGCTGATCATCGCCGGAAACGGGGCGGTCGCTGCGGGCGAACCCTTGCGCCGATTCGCAACCGACCATCGAATACCGGTGATGATGAACGGACTCGGCCGCGGCGTCGTTCGAGAAGACGACGAACTCGGTTTTCCATGGCCCTACGCACAGCCAGCGGCTCGCCACGCCGACGTCGTGTTGGTGCTTGGTGCAAGACTCACGCAGCGGCTGGGATTGGGCCTGCCACCGCGTTTCGCCCCGGATGCTCGCTTCATTCAGGTCGACATTGTGCCTGAAGCCATGCACCGCAACCGGCGCAGCGATATTCCGATCCATGCCGATTGCGCCACTGCCATCGCCGATATCGCCCGACAGTTTCGGCAAATCGCCGGCCAACGCGTTTTTGCCAACGACTGGTTGCACGCAGCCATCGAACAGCGCAAGGCGAAGATTGCAGCCTTGCTGGAGGCGCCGACCGGTACCCTGCAACCATTGCAACTGGCGGCAGCAGTGAACGAGCGCATGGGAAGCGCGGCCTGTTGTGTCGCTGATGGTGCGGACATCGCGACGTGGTTATACGGTTGCTTGCGTATCGACCGGCCACGCGCGTTCATGGACCACTATCCAATGGGCGCGATGGGCTGTGGTACCGCGCTGGCCGTTGGCGCGGCCGCTGCCGTTGCGGAGCGAGATGCAGGCAATGCCAAACCGGTCGTCCTCGTGACCGGCGATGGCGCGATCGGTTTTCACCCGGCAGAACTGCATGCGGCCGCCCGGGCTGGTTTGCGCCTGATCGTTGTGGTCGGCAATGACGGCGCCTGGGGCACCGAACTGCATGCCCAGCGGGCATCGCTCGGACGAGATATCAACACCCAGCTCGGGCAACTGCGCTATGAGTTGCTCGCTGAGCTGTTCGGCGGGCGCGGGCTACTGGCAAGTACGGCGGCCGAACTGGAACAGGCTCTCAGCAAGGCCTTCGAGGAAAAGGGTGTTGTAGTGGTCAATGCCCTCATCGACCAGCAAGCCGGGGCCCTGTTGAAACAGGACCCCGACCTGCAAATGATCCAGTTCAGCGACCTGATCGGGGACAGTGACCCTGACTAGACAGGGTCACTGTCCCCGAATTGTCACTTGTGCCGCCGGTCCCAGCGCCGGTCGAAGCGCTGGCCCTTGCGGTCGAGCCGCCGATCGACCCGGTGGCCCTTGCGGTCCAGGCGCCGGTCGATGCGATCGCCCTTC
>RFHQ01000124.1 GCA_003695765.1 Gammaproteobacteria bacterium | reverse complement strand
CGGTCAGATCGTCGAGGCTGCCGCGGAAGGCCTCTGGCTCGGTCAGCACCGACACCGCGGCGGCTCCGGCGCGGCAATAGTTTCCAGCCTGCGCCACCGGGTCCAGCGCGCGGCCGGCGAGCTGGCCCTCGGCCGGCGAACGGCGCTTGACCTCGGCCAGCAGGTCGAAACCGGCCGGCGACAGCCTCAGCGGTGGTGGCGGCGGCAGGTCCCGGACGCAGGCCATGAGTTCCGCCTCCGGGAGCGTGCGGCGGGCGGCCTCGGCCCGCGCGCGGCTGCGCTCGCTCATGCGGGCGAGAAAATCGTTGGCGGCCGCTGCGTTCAATCCCCGGCTCCAGCCGCAAAACGTCGCAGGCGTTCCAGGACCGCCATGCCCTGGCCGCTGTCCAGCACGTCGCGGGCGCGGGCGATGCCGGCTGTCAGGCTGGCCTCGCGGCCGGTCAGTTCCTGCAGCAAACCGGCACCCAGCAGCAGCGCGTCGCGATGCGGGCCCCGGTCGCGCCCGGCCAGCACGGCCTCCAACGCCGCAGCATTGTGCTGCGCATCGCCGCCCTCGAGATCGGCCGGCGCGCAACGCGGCAGACCGGCGTCGCGCGGATCGCGGCGTTCTTCGTGGACCTGCCCGGGCCGCACATCGAACAGCGCGAACGGACCACAGGGCGTCGCCTCGTCCCAGCCCGGCTCGCCGTGCACGACGAAGGCCCGCTCCAGCGGCAGGCCGGACAGGCTCTCGGCCAGCAGCCGCGCATGCGGCAGATCGAAGGCCCCGAGCAGGTAGAACGGCGGCGATGCGGGGTGCGCCAGCGGGCCGAGAAAGTTGAACACCGTGCGCACGCCCATCGCCGCGCGAATCGGCGCGACGGACTTCATCGCCGGATGAAAGTAGGGCGCGAATAGGAAGGCGAAGCCGCATTGCTCGAGGCAGTCCAGCGCCGCCTCGGCAGTCTGCACCAGCGGCACGCCCAGCGCTTCCAGTACGTCGGCGCTGCCGGACTTCGACGAGACCGAGCGGTTGCCGTGCTTGATGATCGGCAGCCCACAGGCCGCCGCCAGCAGTGCCGTGCCGGTCGACAGGTTCAGGCTGCCGGAGCCGTCGCCGCCGGTGCCGGCGCTGTCGGCCGCAGCGAGGCCGGCTGGCAGGCGCACGGTACGCGCCCGGGCACGCATCGCGCGCACGAAGCCGCGGACTTCCGCCGCGGTCTCGCCCTTCGCGCGCAGCCCGGCCAGCAACGCGCCGGCCGCCGCCGGCTCGAGCTCGCCGTCGGTCAGCAGGCCCATCAGGCCTTCGGCGCTGTCTTCGTCCAGGTGCTCGCCGTTCAGCAGCCGGTCGAGCAAGGCGCTCGCTTCGCCGCCCATCGTCAGTCCCCGCGCATCGCCAGGAAATTCGCCAGCAGCCGGTCCCCGTCCGGGGTCAGCACGCTCTCCGGGTGGAACTGTACGCCGACCAGCGGCAGTTCGCGGTGCCGGACGCCCATGATCTCGCCGCGCTCCGTCCAGGCGCTGCGGATCAGCTCGGCGGGCAGGCTGTCCGGCTCGGCCGCCAGCGAATGGTAACGCCCAGCCTGAAACGGCTGACCGAGGCCACCGTACAGCGCGCTGCCGTCGTGCAAAACCTGCGAGGTCTTGCCGTGCATCAGGCGCTGGGCGGCGACGATGCGGCCACCGAAGTGCTGCACCAGGCACTGGTGGCCGAGGCAGACGCCGAGCAGCGGCCGGCGGCCGGCGAAGGCTGCGATCATCTCCAGCGACACCCCGGCATCCTCCGGTCGTCCCGGGCCGGGCGAGATGCACAGGTGCGTCAGGTCCATGCCCAGCGCCTCGTTCACGCCGATCTCGTCGTTGCGGCGCACGGTGACCTCGGCGCCGAGCACGAGGAAAGCCTGCACCAGGTTGTACGTGAAGGAATCGTAGTTGTCGATCAGCAGCAACCGTGTAGTCACAGGCCTTCCTCCGCCATCGCCAGCGCCCGGCGCAGGATCGCGCTCTTGGCCAGCACTTCCCGGTACTCGGCCTCCGGCACGCTGTCGGCGACGATGCCGGCACCGGCCTGATAGCTGTACTGCCCGTTGCTGAACACCAGGCTGCGGATCGCGATCGCCTGGTCCATGTCGCCGTTGCCGGCGAAATAGCCGACCGTGCCGCCATAGACGCCGCGGCGCACCGGCTCGAGTTCGTCGATCAGCTGCATCGCGCGCACCTTCGGCGCGCCGACCAGCGTGCCGGCCGGAAACGCCGCCGCGAACAGGTCGAAGGCATCGCGGCCGGCGGCCAGCTCGCCACGGACGCCGCTGACGATGTGCATGACGTGACTGTAGCGCTCGATCGAGCGAAACGGATCGACGCGCACGCTGCCGGTGGCCGCGACCCGGCCGAGGTCGTTGCGCGCGAGATCGACCAGCATCACGTGCTCGGCATTCTCCTTCTCGTCGGCCAGCAGCGAGGTCTCGTTGGCCTGGTCCTCGGCGCGGTCCGCGCCGCGCGGGCGCGTGCCGGCGATCGGCCGCAGCGAGGCCTGGCCATGCCGCAGGCGCACCAGCGCCTCCGGCGAGGAACCGACGACCTGCAGATCTCCGGCATCGACATAGAACATGTAGGGCGACGGGTTGAGCAATCGCAGCGCCCGGTAGGTCTCGAACGGCGACAGCGCATGCTCGCCGGCGAAGCGCACCGACAGCACGAGCTGGTATACGTCACCGCTGCCGATGTAACGCTTCACTTGTTCGACCCGCGCGCAGAATTCGGCCTTGCTCAGGCTCGCGCTCGGCGCGGCGACGCGCCCGCCGCCGCCGTTGCCGGGCACGGCGCCGCGCATCAGGCGGACGACCTCCCGGCGCAAGGCCGCTCGGTCCGCTTCCCCACCGGCATGCAACAGGGCCATGCGCCGCGTCAGGTGATCGAAGACCAGCAGCGAGTCCACGGCCAGGAAAGCCGCGTCCGGCCCGGCCGGGATCGCCGCACCGGCCGGCGGCGATGGGAGCCGTTCGAACTGCCGCACGATGTCGTGCCCGGCCAGGCCGACGAGCCCGCCGGCAAAGGGCAGATCGTCGACCGCTGGCGCCAGCTGCGGCGCTGCTGCGAGCGCCTGACGCAGCGCTGCCAGAGTGCTGCTGCGGTCCGCTGGCCGCGGCCGTCGCTGGCCGCCGAGCAGCATGCCGTCGGAATCGAGCCGGAATTCGCTGGCCTCGCCAAAGCCGAGGAAGGAATAGCGCGCCAGGTGCACGCCGCCCTCGACGCTCTCCAGCAGATAGCGGGGCCGCAACGGTGCCAGCTTCAGCCAGGCGGAGACCGGCGTATCGAGATCGGCACTGATGTCGAAGGGTTCTGGTTCTTGCATCGGACAGTATCAGCAGGCGGCTCATTGCGCGGGCAATAAAAAAGCCCATCGCCGTTTCCGGGGATGGGCTCCAGTCGACCGGGCGCAACGCCTTACATGGGACCCTCCCCTTCAGGCAGGCTCCACCACCAGCGGCGATTTCCGGTCGTGCGCATCATGGCCGGGAAGTATCGCGCGCGACCGCGCCGAGCGTCAAGGCGCCGCCCTCAGCCCAGCTCGTAGAGCATCGGCAGCAAAAAGGAGAAAGCCGCCCACATGATGATCGTCAAGGGCAGTCCGACGCGCAGGAAATCGCTGAAACGGTAGCCGCCGGCGGACATGATCAGCAGGTTCGTCTGATAGCCGATCGGCGTGGCGAAACTCATGTTCGCGCCGAAGATCACCGCAAGGATGAACGGTTCCGCCGAGACGCCGAGCTGGTCGGCGATGCTGATCGCCACCGGCGTGCCGATCACCGCCGCGGCATTGTTGGACACCACGTTGGTCAGCAGCGTCAGCAGCAGGATCAGACCGCTGAGGATCGCCGGTACCGGCAGGCCGGCGGTCACGAACACGAACAGCCGGGCGATGTAGTCGGCGCCGCCGGTCTCCAGCAATGAAAAGCCCAGCGACAGGCTGGCGACGATGATCATGATGACCGGGATGTTCAGTGCCTCGCCGACATCCGCCCACTTCAGGCAGCCGGTCAGGATCATCGCGCCGACACCGCCGATCGCCGCGACCGAGATCGGCAACACGCCGGTGGCCGCCAGCGCCACGACCGCGCCCATGATCCCCAGGGCCAGCGGCGCGCGCTCGGTATGCGGCAGGTCGGTCGTGGCGTCGAGCACCAGCATCGAGCCGCTCTCACGCAATGCCTGGATCGCCTCCCGCGCGCCCTGCACCAGCAGCACGTCGCCGGCCCGCAGGCGCACGCTCGTCAGATCGCCGCCGAGGTCGCCGGAACCCGGCCGGTGAATCGCGATCGGCATCAGCCGGAAGCGGCTGCCGAAGTTGGCCGCGGCCAAAGTCCGGTGATGCAGCGGTGAGCCGCGCGTCACGACGACCTCGGCCAGCTGCTGGCCTGCCGAGGACAGGGGCATGTCCTCGCCGACCGGCTTCTCGGCATCGTCGACGTTGAACAGGGTCGCGCCCAGCGCCTTTTCGAATTCCTTCAGGCGTTCCGCGGTATCCCGCACGTACAGGCGATCACCGGTCTGCAACTTGACCGACGGCAACTTGGCGACAAACAGGTTGTCGCTGCGCTGGATCCGGTCGACGCGCATGCGGCCTTCGGTGCGCGCTAGCACCTCCGACAGGGTCTTGCCGTTGGCGAAGCTGTCTTCATTGATGTTCAGCACCGCGTTGAACAGCCGCGGCGAGGTGTCGGACAGCGGCGGCTTGCGGTCCGGCAGCAGCCGCGGCGCCACGAGCCACAGGAACAGCAGGCCGAAACTGCCGGCGATCACGACCGGCAAGGCGAAGTCGAACATGTCGAAGCGCCGCTGGCCCAGGTCCGCGGCGATGCCGACGACCAGCAGGTTGGTCGAGGTGCCGATGGTCGTGGCCATGCCGCCGATCAGCGTCGCCAGACCCATCGGCATCAGCACACCGGACGGTGGGCGCCGGTTGCGCAATGCCGAGGCAACCAGCACCGGCAGCAGCATGACGACGATCGGCGTGTTGTTCAGGAAGGCGCTGAACACCGCGGCCAGCAACAGCGTCAGCAGCAGGGCCAGCCGCGGCGCATTGCCCCAGTATCTCGCGAGCAGCGTCGCCAGCGGTTGCAGCGCACCGGTGACCTCCAGCCCGCGGCTGGCGATCAGCAAGGCGCAGATCGTGATCAGCGCCTCGTTGCCGAAGTTCTCGAAGAAATCGGCCGGGCGGATGTTCTTGTATGGAAACAGGTAGAACAGCAGCACCAGCAACAGGACGACGACCAGTCCGGTCGTCTCCAGCGGGATCCGGTCGCGGGTGAACAGATACAGCGTCACGCCCGTCAGCAGGATGACGATGATGGCGTGGGTATCGGGCAAGTGCGGCAAGCGGATTCCTCGAGCCAGTGGTGCGTTGCACCCCGGCAACTAGGATACCGGCACGCCGGAGCACCGCCAAATGAAACCCGTCGAACCTGCTAAGATTCAGTCCCGGCGCGGCCGGTCCGCCCAGGTGCCGAGAACATGTCCGCGAACGACGACCCGAATGCGACCGGGCTGCATCCAACGGCCCGCCCGGCTGAAAAGCGCCAGGACATCCGCTTTGCGGAAAAAGACCGCGGCCTGCGCGAGGACGTTCACAACCTCGCGACCATCATCGGCGACATGCTGCGCGAGCAGGGCGGGGAAGAGCTGCTGCGACGGGTCGAATCCGGCCGCCGGGCGGCCATTGCCCGGCGCGAAGGCGACCCGAATGCGGGCGGCCTGCTGAAGAAGCTGTCGGCGGACATGAATGACGCCGATGCGCGCGACTATATCCGCGCGTTCTCGACCTATTTCCAGATGGTGAACACGGCCGAGCAGGTACATCGCCTGCGGCGCCGGCGCGACTACCTGCGCGACGCCAGCGTCGCGCAGCCCGGCGGCCTGGAAGATGCGGTCAAGCGCCTGCGGGACGCCGGGCTCGCACTGGACGAGGTGCTGACAGTGCTGCGCGGCCTGCGCTTCGAGCCGGTGTTCACGGCACAGGCGACGGAACCGACGCGGCGCACGGTGCTGCGCAAGCAGCAGCACATCGTCCGCCGCCTGATCGAGAGCCACAACCCGATTCTGATCCCGCAGGAACGGGCTGCCTGCTTCGCGACGATCCGCAACGACATCACGACGATCTGGCAGACGGAGGAACACCCCGGCGAAGCCTCGAGCAGCTTCGACGAACTGGAATACGTGCTGTTCTTCATGACCGACGTGATCTACCGCGCGATCCCGGTGCTCTACGAATCGCTGGCGGAGGCCCTGGCCAGCGTCTACGAGGTGCCGGCAGAGGAACTGGATCTCGCCTCGATCATCCAGTTCGGTTCCTGGATCGGCGGCGATCTGTTCGCACGCCCGGACACGACGGCCAGGACCATCCGCCAGACGCTGGCCCGCCAGCGCTCGCTGATACTCAACCAGTATCATCGCGAGTGCGGCCACCTGATGGAAAAGCTGAGCCAGAGCGAGTCGCGCATCCCGGTCAGCGATGCGCTGAAGGCACGCACGCAGGAATATTCGGCTCAGTTCCCCGAGGCGGCCGGTTCGGTGCCGCCGCGCCACCGCGACATGCCCTACCGCGTGTTCCTGCGCCTCGTCCGGCAGCGCCTGCAGGCGACCTATGACGACGACGCCTACCCCTACGAGTCACCGGCGGAGTTTCTCGCCGATATCCGCCTGATCGCCGACAGCCTGGAACAGAACCGCGGCCGGCACGCCTGGCTGTTCTCGGTGCGCCGCCTGATGCGCCGCATCGACACCTTCGGCTTCCATTTCATGACCCTGGACATCCGCCAGAGCGCGGTGCTGAACCGGCGCGTGGTCGGCCGTTGCCTGGGCGAGGAAGACTGGCTGGAGCGGCCGGCCGAGTACCGCGCGGCACGGATCCGGGCTGCGCTGGAACGCAACCTGTCCCCGGTCAGCGGCCTGGACAACGAATCGCGGCGCGACCTGGCCGTGTTCCAGGCCATCGCCTACTGCCGCCGCAAGTACGGGCGCGCAGCGATCGGGCCCTATGTCGTCAGCCGGGCGCACGGCATCGACGACGTGCTGTCGGTGCTGCTGCTGGCCAGCTGGGGCGACCTGCGCAAGGCGGATGATTCGGTGCCGTTGGACGTCGCGCCCTACTTCGAGACCGTCGAGGACCTGAAGACCTGCGCCGATGTCATGAACAGCCTGCTGCAGGACCCGCTGTACCGCGAGCACGTGGAACGCCGCGGTAACCGGCAGATCGTGATGATCAGCTATTCCGACAGCAACAAGGATGCCGGCATGCTGCCGGCCCGCTGGACCCTGTACCAGGCGCAGGAAGCCCTGGTGCACGCGGTGGCCGATGTCGGCATCGAACTGGACATCTTCCATGGCCGCGGTGGCACGATCAGCCGCGGCGGCGGTCAGACGCATGCGACGGTCGTGGCTTCCCCGCCCGGTGCGATCGGCGGCCGGCTGCGGGTCACCGAGCAGGGCGAGCTGATCAACACGAAGTTCGGCCTGCGCGGCATCGCGCTGCGCACCCTGGAGCAGGCGGTCAGCTCGCTGGCGCTGGTCACGGCCGCGCCGAGCTATCCGCCCGCGGAGCGTTTCGAGCACTGGCAGGAGGTCACCAGCCTCGTCGGCGACGCGGCCCGCGAGGCCTACCAGCAACTGATTCGCGGCGGCGAGCCCTTCTTCGATTATTTCCGGGCGGCGACACCGGTGGACGTGATCGAGCGCATGCGTCCAGCCGAGTTCCGCGAACTGGCAGAGCAACAGGACGTGTTCACCTTGCGCGGCATTCCCTGGGACTTCGCCTGGGCGCAGAGCCGGCATCTGCTACCCGGCTGGTACGGGGCCGGTCGCGGCCTGGCGCGCGCGGCCGATCACTACGGCATCGACACACTGCGCGAGCTGTTTCAATCCTGGCCGTTCTTCAACGCACTGATCGAGGACCTGGAGATCGTGCTGGCCAAGGCCGACCTGCACATCGCCAGCCGTTATTCCGAACTGGCGGACGACCTGCACCCGCGCTTCTTCCCGCGCATGCGCGCCGAGTTCAACCTCTGCGTCGAGCAGGTGCTGGCCATCAAGCAGCAGCAGGTCCTGCTGGAGGGCAAGCCGGCGCTGCGCCGCTCGATCCGCCTGCGGAACCCTTACGTCGACGCGATGAGCCTGCTGCAGATCGACCTGCTGCGCCGCTGGCGTGACCGCAAACGCCCGGAGGGCGAACTGTTCGCTGCACTGCTCGCCAGCGTCGACGGCATCGCGCGCGGCCTGCAGGACACCGGCTGAAGCGTGTCAGGCCTCCCTCAGCACGGCGACCGGCGGCTCATTCACGGCCCGCCGGGTCGCCAGCGTGCCCGCGATGCCGACGATCGCAGCGCCGGCGAGCAGCCCGGTCAGCCAGAGGAGTGGATCCAGGCCATAGTCCAGCCCGAACAGGCGCTCCGCCAGCAGCCAGCCGACCAGCCCCGCGCCGGAGGCCGCCAGCAGCCCGGCCAGCCCGCCGAGGGCCAGGAACTCGACCGCGATGCCCTTCAGGATCGTGCGCCGGTCGGCGCCGAGCGTGTGCAGGATCGCGCTTTCGAAACGGCGTTCGTCGCGGGTGACCTGCACCGCGGCCAACAGCACCATCAGGCCGGCCACCAGCGTAAACAGGAACACGTACTGCACCGCCAGCGACGCCCGGTCGATGATCGTTCGCACCTGCTTCAGCGCGACTTCCAGGTCCAGCACGGTCACGCCCGGAAAACTGCGCACGAAACGGTTCAGCAGGCGCCGCTGATCCGGCGACAGATAGATGCTGGCGATGTAGGTCTGCGGCAGATCCCGCCCCAATGCCGGCGACAGCATGACGAAAAAGTTCGGCGACATCGAATCCCATTCGACGAACCGCAGGCTCGTGACCTCGGCCTCGAAAGTCTCGCCGCCGACGTTGAAGCCGAGACGGTCGCCGACGCCGACGCCCAGATCGCGGGCAATGCCATACTCCAGTGACACTTCGCGGGCATCGCTGCCCGGCGGCCACCAACGGCCGGCGCGCAGCTCGTTGCCAGGCGGCAGGTCTTCCCGCCAGCTGAAATTGCCTTCGCGCTCCATGAAGTTGCGGCCGCGCAGACCCGGAAACTCGAGCTGATCCGCGGACTTGCCGTTGATGCTCGTGACGCGGCCGCGGATGAAGGGAAGGGACTGCGGCGAGCGCCCGGTATTGTCCTCGAAAAAGGCGCGGATACGCGGCCAGTCCTCCGGCTCCATGTTCAGCAGGAAATAGTTCGGCAGATCCTCGGGCAGCGACCGCGACCACTCTGCCAGCAGGTCGCCGCGAACCAGCGACAGCAGCAGCAGCACCATCAGGCCCAGCGCGAATGCGACGATCTGCACGACACTCTCGGCTCCGCGCCGTGAGATGTTCGCCAGCCCGTAACGCCAGGCCACGCCGGCCGCACCGCGCAAAGGCGCGAGTGTGCGCAGCAGTAACCAACCCGCCAGCAAGGACAGGAGCGCCAACCCGAGCAGGCCGGCGGAGATGTACAACAGCAACTGCAGGTCGCGGACGATCACGAAGACCATCGCCAGCAAGGCGCAGATCGCCACGCCGTAGGTCAGGCCCGCGGCCAGCCGCGGCGGCGGCAGGTCGCGGCGCAGCACACGCATCGGCGCCGTGTGCTTCAGCTGCAGCAGCTGCGGCAGCGCAAAGCCCAGCGTGATCGTCACCGCGGTCAGCAGCCCCAGCAGTCCGGGCAGCAAGGCCGGCGGCGGCAGGTCGACCCGCAGCAGATCGCCACTGATCGCCACCAGCACCTGCTGTGCGAAATAGCCACCGACACTGCCAAGCAGCGCCGTGCCAAGGATCACGGCCGCGAGCTGCACCAGCGTGCTGAGCTGAATGAAGCCTTGGGTGGCGCCCAGGCTCTTCATCAGCGCAACGCTGTCGAGGTGACGCAGCGCATAACGCCGGGCCGCCATCGCCGTGGCCACGGCCGCGAGGATGACGGTGACCAGCGAGGCCAGGCTGAGAAAGCGTTGCGCCCGGTCGATCGCCGCATTGATCTGCTCGCCGGCGTCCTCGACTCCGCGCAAGCGCAGCCCGCCGCCCAGCTGCGGCGCCAGCCGCTCGCGCCAGCGCGCGACCTGCCCGGGCTCGCCGGCGAACATCTGCCGGTAGGTGACGCGGCTGCCGGGACGGATGACGTCGAAGCCGGGCAGGTCGGCCAGGTTGACCAGCAGGCCGGGCGCCAGCCGCGCCATGCCGCCCATCGTCTGTCCCGGCTGGTACTCGACGACCCGCGTCACCCGCAGCCGCCCGCTGCCGACGCTCAGTTCCGCGCCGACGTCGACGCCCATGCGCGCCAGCAGGCCTGGCTCCGCCCAGGCCGTGCCCGGTGACGGCACGCCGGCGGCCGGGCGCGGCTCGCCGAACAGCCCGTCGGAGACCAGCAGTTCGCCGCGCAGCGGGTAGCCGTCACTGACCGCGCGCAGGAAGGCCAGCGAACTGCTGTCGCCGGCCGCGACCATGGTCGGGAATTCGACGCTCTCGGTCGCCGCGAGCCCCAGTGCCCGCGCCTCGTCCAGGTAGCGCCGGTCGATCGGCGTGGTCGAGCGCAGTTCCAGGTCGGCGGCCAGCACCGCGCTGGCCTGGGCACGGATCGCCCGGCCGACGCGGTCGGTGAAGAAGGCCACGGCCGTCATCGCGGTGACCGCGACGACGATCGCCGCGATCAGCACGCCCAGCTCGCCGGCCCGCAGGTCGCGGAGCAGCGAACGCAGCGCGAAAGACAGCGCCTTCATGCGCGCAGCCGGCCGGCTTCCATTTCCAGCAGGCGTTCGCAGCGTCCGGCCAGCTCGCGGTCGTGCGTCACGAGGACCAGCGTCGTGCCGGATTGGCGGTTGAGCGAGAACAGCAGCTCCGCGACCCGCTGCCCGCTGGCAGTGTCGAGGTTGCCGGTGGGCTCGTCGGCGAACAGCACGGCCGGGCGGGTGACGAAGGCCCGGGCGATCGCGACCCGTTGCTTTTCGCCGCCGGACAGTTGCTTCGGATAATGCCGGCGCCGCGGCGCCAGGCCGACGCTGTCCAAGGCGGCCAGGGCGTGCTCGCGGGCGTCGGCGGCGCCGGCCAGTTCCAGCGGCAGCATGACGTTTTCCAGTGCCGTCAGCGACGGGACCAGGTGAAAGGACTGGAAGACGAAGCCGACATGCCGGCCGCGCAGGCGCGCGCGGCCGTCCTCGTCCATCGCCGTCAGTTCCTCGCCGCAGAGCCAGACCTGGCCGCTGCTGGGCCGGTCCAGCCCCGCCAGCAGCGACAGCAGCGTGGTCTTGCCCGCACCGGAGGGCCCGACCAGCGCCACGGACTCGCCGGCGCGGATGTCGAGGCTCACGGCGTCGAGAATGGTCAGGCGGCCTTCCGGGCTGCTAACCTCCTTGCCAAGCGCCCTCGCGCGTAACACGGTATCGGTAGTGGCGGTCTCGCGATTCATCGGCTCGGTATTCGTCCTGTTCCTCTGGCTGGTTGCGGCCGGGACCATGGCGGCCGACGCGGAGCGCAGCATCCTGGTGCTCGGTGACAGCCTGAGCGCCGGTTACGGCGTGCCGCTGGAACAGGGCTGGGTCGCACTGCTGCAGGACCGGCTGGACGCTGAAGGGTACGAATATCGGGTAGTCAATGCCAGCATCACCGGCGACACGACCAGCGGCGGGCTGCGCCGCCTGCCACGGGCGCTCGATACACATCGGCCGGATATCGTCATCATCGAGCTGGGCGGCAACGACGGCCTGCGGGGCACGCCCTTGCAGGTCACCCGCGAGAATCTCCGCCGCATGATCGAGCTGTGCCGCGAGCGCGGCGCGCAGGTGGTGCTGGCCGGTATCCAGCTGCCACCGAATTACGGCGCCCGCTATACCGAAGCCTTCGCGCGGATCTACCGGGAGCTGGCCGGGGAATATGGCGCCGAGCTGATTCCGTTCTTCATGGAAGGCGTGGCGCTGGATCCGCAGATGATGCAGGCCGACGGCATCCATCCGAACGCGGCCGCGCAGCGCCGCCTGCTGGACAATGCCTGGGCGGCGCTGGAGCCCTTGCTGCAGAACGGACGCAGCGGCTAGCGTTCCGCCAGCGCCGCCGCGATGCTGGTCTGGATCGCCTCGGCCGCCGCCCGCGGGTCGGCCGCGTCGCGGATCGGCCGGCCGACGACGATGTGATCGGCACCGTCACGGAAGGCCTGCTCCGGCGTGACCACGCGCTTCTGATCGTCGAGCGGGCGGTTGTCCACCGGCCGTATGCCGGGGGTGACCACCAGCAGGCGCCGGTCGATCGCCGCACGCATGGCCGGCAACTCCAGCCCGGAAGCGACGACGCCGTCGCAGCCGGCTTCCAGTGCCCGGCGCGCGCGCGACAGCACCAGTTCGCGCACATCGCAGCTGAAGCCGAGATCTTCGAGGTCGCCGCGGTCGAGACTGGTCAGGACGGTGACGGCCAGGATCTTCAGCGCGCCCTTGTTCGCCGCGGCCGCCTCCATGATGCCCTGGTTGCCGTGGACGGTGGCGAAGGTCACGCCGCGGCTGGCGAGGCGGGCGACCGCGCGGCCGACCGTCGCCGGCACATCGAAGAACTTGAGGTCCACGAAGACCTTCTTGTCACGCTCCAGCAACCAGTCGATCAGCTCGAAGTAGCCGCCGGCCATCATCAGTTCCAGGCCCAGCTTGTAGAAGCTCACGGCCGGGCCCAGCCTTTCGACCAGCGCCCGGGCCTGCTCCGGTTCCGGCAGGTCGAGCGCGAAGATCAGGCGGTCGCTGGGGCGCATGTCATCAGTCATCGTTGGTTTCCGTTGCCTTGGCCTGCATCTCCATTTCCGGCGGTTCGGCCACCAGCCGCCGGTATTCGGCAAGTGCATAACGGTCGGTCATGCCCGCGACGTAATCGGCCACGGCGCGCGCGCGGCCCCGGTCACCTTGCGCCTCGCCCCAGTCCAGCGCGCGTTGGGCATGTTCACGCGGCATCGCGTGCGGGTCGTCCATGTAGCGCTGGAACAGCGCCGTGACGATGCCCGCTGCCCGCTCGGTCATCAGCAGCACCCGCTCGTGCCGATACAGGCTCTTCTGCAGAAAGGCTTTCAGCTTGCGGTGCCGCCCCGCGGTGCGCCGGCTGAACCGGATCAGGGGCTGCTTTTGCCGGCGCACGGCCTCGATGTCGGTCGGGTGGGCCTTCTCCAGTGCCGCCTCGCTGCTGTCGATCAGGTCGGTGACCACTTCGTTGATCATGCCGCGGACGATCTCGTGGATCAGTGCGCGGCGCGAGATCTGCGGGCTTGCGCGACGCACGGCCTCGTGGCGCTCGCGAAACAGCTCGACCGCGTCCAGCTCGTCTTCGGTCAGCAGCCCGGCGCGCAGTCCATCGTCGACATCGTGGTTGTTGTAGGCGATCTCGTCGGCGAGATTCGCGAGCTGGGCTTCCAGCGAGGGCTGGCGACGTTCGAGAAAGCGCTCGCCCAGCTCGCCGAGTTCACGGGCGTTGCGGCGCGAGCAGTGCTTGAGGATGCCTTCGCGCGTCTCGAAGGTCAGGTTCAGGCCGCGAAAAGCGGCGTACTTGTCCTCCAGTTCGTCGACGACACGCAACGATTGCAGATTGTGCTCGAAGCCGCCGAAGGGCTCCATGCAGGCGTTCAGCGCATCCTGTCCGGCATGGCCGAACGGCGTGTGGCCGAGGTCGTGCGCGAGGCAGATCGCCTCGACGAGGCATTCGTTCAGTCCCAGCCGCAACGCAACCGTGCGCGCGATCTGCGCGACTTCCAGCGAGTGCGTGAGTCGGGTGCGGTAGTGATCGCCTTCGTGGTTGACGAAGACCTGGGTCTTGTACACCAATCGGCGGAATGCCGTCGAGTGGATGATGCGATCTCGATCGCGCTGGAACTCGCCGCGGTACGGGTGCGCCGGCTCCGGGTGACGCCGGCCACGGCTGAGGCTCTCCCACGCGGCCCAGGGGGCCAGGCCCTCGCCGGGGTTGACTCGCTGCACCGGCATTGGCGTCTCAGACCTCGGCCATGAAGGTTGCGCGCAATTCTTCCAGCAGTTCGTGCGGCGGGTAGTCGCCGGTCACGACGGCTTCGCCGATGTCCCGGAGAAGCACGAGCCGGATTTCGCCGGCACGCACTTTCTTGTCCATGCTCATGGCGGCAAGAAATTCCCGCGGGTCGATCTGCGGCGGACGCACCGGCAGGTCGAGCCGGGTCAGCAATTCTTCGATGCGCGCGCTGCTGCCGCCGGGCAGCCAGCCGAGCCGCTCGGAAAAGCGCGCGGCCATGCTCAGGCCGGCGGCCACCGCTTCGCCGTGCAGCCACTGGCCGTAGCCGGCGCAACGTTCGATCGCGTGGCCGAAGGTGTGCCCCAGGTTCAACAGCGCGCGCTGGCCCTGCTCGCGCTCGTCGGCTGCGACCACCCGGGCCTTGATCTCGCAGGAGCGCCGGATCGCGTGGCGCAGGCTGGCGGGGTCGCGCCGGCGCAGCGCCACGGCCTGCTGTTCCAGCCAGGTGAAGAATTCCGCGTCCAGGATCAGGCCGTACTTGACGACCTCGGCCAGGCCGGCCGCCAGCTCGCGGTCGGGCAAGGTCTGCAGCGTGTCGGTATCGGCGAGCACGCAAGCCGGCTGGTGGAAGGCGCCGATCAGGTTCTTGCCGCCAGGGTGATTGACGCCGGTCTTGCCGCCGACCGAAGAGTCGACCTGGGCGAGCAGCGTCGTCGGCACCTGGACGAAGCGCACGCCGCGCTGGTAGATCGCCGCCGCAAAACCGCCGATGTCGCCGGTCACGCCGCCGCCGAGCGTGATCACGGTGCAATCGCGCCCGAAACGCGCCTCGACCAGCCGGTCCAGCACCCGTTCCAGCGTGCCCATCGTTTTCCCGGCCTCGCCGTCCGGCAGCGAGATCGTCTCCACGCGGCGTGCGCCGAGCAGCCGCTGCAACGGCTCGCCGTAGATCGGCCCGACGACGTCGTTCGTGACCAGCAGCACGTCGTCACCGCCCAGCCACGGGTCGAGAATCCCGGCGCGCCCGAGCAGGCCACTGCCGATCAGGATCGGGTAGCTGCGCTCGGCCAGCTCGACGGTCAACGTGATCATCGCCACAAAATAGTCTCAGACACTAATTAATCGCCAGAGAATTCAATGGCTTGGGCGCCAAAAAATCGTGTCAGACACTATTTTCGCCGTTATTCGTGTCTGAGACCAATTTCGGGGAGTCGGTCGCGGATCTCGCCCGCCACGGCGCCGATGCTGCGGCCGTCGGTCTCGACGACGAGATCGGCGATCTCGCGGTACAGCGGTTCGCGTCGCGCCATCAGCTCCGTCAGCACCTTGCGGCGGTTGCGCCGGTTCAGCAGCGGGCGCTTGTTGCCCCGCGTTCGCTTGAGCTGCTGGGCCACGCTGGTGTGCAGATAGACCACCGTGCCGCAGGCAGCCAGCGCGGCACGATTCTCCGGCAGCAGCACGGCGCCGCCGCCAGTCGCCAGCACGATGCCCTGGCGCTGCGCCAGCTCCGCGATCACCCTGCGCTCGCGCTCCCGAAAGCCGGCCTCGCCTTCCTTTTCGAAAATGAACGCAATATCGACACCGGTGCGCGCCTCGATCAGCGCATCGCTGTCGACGAATTCGCGCCCCAGCTCCTTCGCCAGCCGCCGGCCGATCGCCGACTTGCCGCAACCCATCGGGCCGACCAGAACGATCGTGGACGCAGGCGCACTCTTCATCGCATCGATTCGGGGACAGCGACCCTGACTTGACTAAATCGACTCCGCTGCGCGCTAGTCTAGCGGAAGGCGATCGCGATGGCGGGCACGCTCCGGCCTGCACCGCCTCGCGGCAGGACGGGCAGACACCGGTGGCAGCGGAAATCTCGAAAATCAGAGTCAACGTCCCCGAATACAGAGAAGCCGGCGCGAGGCCGGCTTCTCCGTGGTTCAGCTGCCGCGGCGTTTACGGCGGCGGGATGCTGCAATCCAGGTCCGGCCCGAAGGGGCTGGTCGGACCGGGCGGCGAGGCGGTCGTGTCGTTGAAATCGGCCGCCTTGCCCGGCAGGTTGAACTGCGTGGAGGTCGCGAATTCAGTGCCCGAAACGCTGGCCTGCGCCTTGATCGTCACGTCGACCCAGGTGTTGTGGTCCTGCGGATAGACGACGCAGACCTGCGCAATGCCAGAGCCATCCGTCACGACATTGGTCTGCCCGCTGCCGCCGGATACCGTGCTGCAATCGGCACCGGTCGCCAGCGGCGACACGGAAGCCACGTTGCCGGCCTCGATCTTGCCACTGCCATTGAAATCCTCCCCGGCATCGAGGATACCGTTGCGGAAGCCCGGGCCGGGCACCGAGTCCTCGTCCTGGCAGCGCACGGCATTCGGATCGCGGATCCAGGCATCG
>RFHQ01000015.1 GCA_003695765.1 Gammaproteobacteria bacterium | reverse complement strand
GCACGATCTCGTGCAGACTGCGGACGGCCTGCGCATCCGCCACAAGCGTGTCGATCTCGTGAATGCCGATTCGGAGGAGCTGGCCAGCATCATCATCTATCTGTGAGGTCCGCATGAACGCGACAGCCGAACCCCGCCGCAAGCCGGTCGCTCCCTATATCGCGATCGGCCTGTCCACGGTCATCTACGGCATCTCCGAGCGCCGCCAGATCCGCCACAACCTGGAGACCATCGAAGAAGCGATACACGCCGGCGTGTCGATGGTGAACATCAACATGCCGGTGAAGATCATCGCGCTGGCCGAGGGCGCGCTGACCGGCTTCACCGACGAGATCTTCGACCTGCCGCACAAGCTGGCCGCGCGCGAGCTGTTCATCGACATCCCCGGTGAGGAAACCGAGTGGCTGGGACGGCTGGCGAAGCTCTACGACTGCTACATCATCGGCCAGTGCAAGGCGCGCTGGCCCGAAGTCATGGCCGACCGCTATTTCAATACCTTGTTCGTCATCGCGCCGAGCGGCGACGTCGTGCACAAGGCGGCGAAGAACCACCTCTGGTGCCGGGAACGTTCCTGCACACCGCATGATGTCTACGACCGCTGGGTCGAGCTCTATGGCGACGGCATCGAGGCCTTCTACCCGGTGCTGAAGACCGACGACATCGGCAATATCGGCACCATCTGCTGCAGTGACGGCGAATACCCGGAAGCGGTCCGCGCGCTGGCCTTCAACGGCGCGGAAGTCGTCTACCGGCCGAGCGAGGCAACGCCGATGACCACCGCCGGTTATCCGGGCGGCGGCACCTGGATGATCCAGAACCGCGGCCATGCCGAGTTCAATTCGGTCTACATGCTCTGCCCGAATGCCGGCCCGGTCTACCTCGGCGCCGACTCGAAACACCCGGTGGACATCGCCGGCGGCAGCGCGCACATCGTCGATTACCGCGGCCAGGTGGTCTCCTACAGCGCGTCGACCAACAACACGATCGTCGCAGCGACGATCGACATCGAGGCGCTGCGGCAGTTCCGGGTCATGAACCTGAACAGCAACTGGTTGAAAGACCTGCGCGTGGAACTCTTCCGCCGGATGTACGAACAGCCGATCCACCCGGCCAACCTGTGGCTGGAGCAGGATCCGAAATCGCATGCCGAGGTCGACGAGATCTACCGCGCGAACATCCGCCGGCTGATCGAGCGCGGCACCTGGACCGAGCCGGCCTGGCAGCACGAGGGGGCGAAATTCCAGCCCGGCAGTGAAGAAGAACCAAGCTGGGACGAGCTGAAGCGCCAGCTCTGGGGTTCCTGGGTGGACGAGGACTGAACGGATGTTGCGATCTTGCTACAGCTGTGCCGGAGCAGCACCCGGTTCCGGGTGCAGGAGGCTGCTGGCAATGATTGGGTCGCGACGCATTGCATCCGGGGATCGTTGCCAAAATACTTTGACAAGCGGGCCTGCGGGCCTAAGATAGTAGGTCGATTGACCCATAAAACGGGGGGACAGGGCATGATCGTTTGCAAGCGGAAAGCGCTGGGGTGCTTTGCGGCGCTCGCACTGCTGGCCACGGACGCGGCCATTGCACAGCAACTCGAAGACATTGTGGTCACGGCGCAACGCCGCGAGCAGAGCCTGCAGGACGTCGGCGTGTCGGTGACGGCCTTCGTCGGCGACCAGATCCGCGAGCTGGGTTTCGTCAATACCGTCGATGTCACCGCGATGACGCCGGGACTGAACTACACGGTACCGAACGCCGAATCCAGCCAGATCAATTTCTTCCTGCGCGGTGTCGGCCTGAACGATTTTGCCGATGCGCAGGAGAACCCGGTGGCCGTCTATATCGACGACGTCTACAAGCCGGCCATGGGCGGCCTGCACCTGCAGCTCTTCGACATGGAGCGCATCGAGGTGCTGCGCGGCCCGCAGGGCGCACTGTTCGGCCGCAACACGACCGGCGGTGTGATCCACTACATCACGAAAAAACCGACCGAGGACTTCGAAGCCTATACGGATGTGTCGATCGGCGACTTCTCGCAGGTCAAGGCCGAAGGCGCAATCAGCGGTCCGCTGGCGGACCACCTGCTCGGTCGCCTGTCCCTTGGCTATCACAAGCACGATCCCTACGTGAAGAACCGTACGCCCGGCGTGCAGGACTACAACGGTGCCGATTCCTATGCCCTGCGCGGCCAGATGCGCATCCTGCCGACCGATCGCGTGGATCTGCTGCTGAGCGCCTCGCTGTCGGAGAACAGCGCCGAGGTCGGCGCCTGGCAGCACGAGGCGACCAAGCCCAGCCCCGACGGCAACACCAGCCTGCCCTTGCCGCCGACCGAGAACTTCTGGGGCACCGGGCCGGGCCTGGATGCCTTCGGCTACCGGGACACCGACGGCGATCCCTGGGCCGGCGACTACGACCGCAACGGCCGCGTCATCGTGCGCAACAAGTCGCTGGCGGCCAACCTCAAGTGGAACATTGGCAACCTGGACCTGAGTTGGATCACCGGCTGGACCAAGGTCAACCGACTGCAGGAAGAAGATACGGACATGAACCCCTTCGCGGCCCCGCTGAACACCTCGTTCGTCGCGCCGACCTTCAAGGCCTCGACCGAGACGGTGAGCACCGAGTTCCGCGTGGCCGGCGGCCGCGAGCGGCTGCGCTGGACCGGCGGCCTGTATTACTTCAACAACCGGGTCCGTGGTGACTACTTCCTCGACACCAGCTTCATCGGCTTCGTTCAGCTCGACGCGGACTATGTTCAGGACACCGAGTCCTGGGCGCTGTTCGGCCAGGCGGAATACGACTTCAGCGACCAGTGGACGCTGATCGCGGGCCTGCGCTATACCGACGAGCAGAAGGAGATGGACTACGAGGCCATCGACCGGGCCGGTATCATCGGCTTCTGCAGCACCGTGGACCCGGCGCCCTGCGGGGCACCAAGCCTGACCCCGATCAGCCCCTGGCGGCCGACGCCGGATCACGCGATCCTCTTCAATACGAGTTCGGTCGGCGACCTGGCCAAGCACGACACCAGCTACGTCACCGGGAAGATCGAGCTGGACTGGAAGCCGAAGGACGACCTGCTGGTCTATGGTTCGTATTCTCGTGGCGAGAAGTCGCCCGGTTTCAACAGCGGCTTCCTGGACACGACCTTCGTGTTCGGCATCAACCCGCTGGATACCATTCCCTTCGGTGAGGAAAAGCTCAACGCCTTCGAGCTCGGCGTGAAGTCGACGATCCTCGGGGGCACGACCCGCCTGAATGCGGCCGGCTTCTACTACGATTATCAGGACTTCCAGACCTTCCAGTTCCTGACGCTGAACCAGGTGATCTTCAACACCGACGCCGAAGTCTTCGGCGGCGAGCTGGAGGTCCAGTCCAGCCCGGCCGAGGGCTGGGACCTGGCCTTCGGCATGAGCTTCCTGGATGCGACCGCCAAGGACATTCCCACGCTCCAGCGCGACGCGGTGCGCGAGCGCGACATGGTCGCCGCGCCGAAGTTCAGCTTCAATGCACTGGTACGCTACGAGTGGCCGGCCTTCGGCGGCATGATGGCGGTGCAGGGCTGGGGCAACTACCAGGACGAGATCTGGTACGACATCCAGAATCACCCGATCTCGAAGGAGGACGGTTACGGTGTCGTCAACGCGCGCGTGTCATACACCTCGGAGGACAACCGCTTCCAGGTCTATGCCTTCGTCGACAACATCTTCGAAGAGAAGTACAAGACCTATACCTTCGACTTCTCGGGGGTCTTCGGCTTCAACCAGGTGGCCTACGGCAAGCCGCGCTGGTGGGGCCTGGGCGCGCGGCTGAACTTTGGCGGCGCCCGCTGATCTGAGCGTCTCTGGTCGCGGGGCCGGCTTGCCGGCCGGCGCCGCGGCCGGGGGATCCAGAGAGTAGTGGCGCCGATCCTGAGCGCTATCACCGGCGATCCGCAGGGGCGGATCGACATCAATTCGCGCGTCTCGATCAGCGCGGCGATCCTGATGGGCGTGATCGGGCCGGAGGTGTTCATCGTCCAGCCCGGCTTCGTCCAAGGCATGGTCCAGTACCTCGGATTCAGCGACAGCGACGCCGGCTTCATCGCCTCGGCCGAGATGTTCGGGATCGCGGCGACGACCATCGCGATGACCTTTTTCGCCCATCGCGTCAACTGGCGGTTGATATTCGCGCTGTCGCTGCTGCTGATGTTTCTGGCCAATGCAGCCTGCACGCTGGTCACGGACCTGCAGTTCTTCGGCATCGCCCGCGTCCTCGCCGGCCTTGGCGCCGGCGGCCTGGTATCGCTGAGCTTCGCCGCGATCGGGCTGACTGCGAACCCGGACCGGAATTTCGGCCTGCTGATCATGTGGGTGCTGATCTATGGCGCGCTGGGCCTGTTGCTGATGCCGACGGCCTACCGGCTGGCCGGCATGCAGGGCGTGCTCTGGTTCTTCGCGTTGTTTCCGCTGTTCGGCCTGCCCTTCGTCCGGCATCTGCCGGTCAACGGCGAAGAGCATTTTCAGGTCGAGGCCGACGCGATCGACATCCCCGTGCCCTTCAAGGCGATGGCGCTGTTCGCGATGCTGGCCTATTTCCTCGCCCAGGGCGTGGTCTGGGCCTATCTGTTCCGGATCGGCACGGCCGCTGGGCTCAGCGAGCAGCAGGTCGCGAACGGGCTCACGCTGTCGCAGTTCGCCGGCATCGGTGGCGCGCTGCTGGCCGCGCTGCTCGCGCATCGCTACGGACGGGCCGCACCGTTGTCGATCGGCATCGCCGCCGGCGCGGCCATGCTGTTCCTGCTGATCGGCGATTTTTCGCTGCTGCAGTTCAGCGCCGCGGTGATCGTCTACAACTTCTGCTGGAACCTCGTGCATCCGTTTCTGCTCGCGGCCATGGCCAGTTTCGACCGGCGAGGCCGAGTGGTCGTCTATGCGGTGGCGATGCAGATGCTCGGCCTGGCCTTCGGGCCGGGCCTGGCCGCGCTGGTCATCGACGAAGGCAGCTATGTGAACGTCAACTGGCTCGGTGCGGCCCTGTTCGCGGCGAGCCTGCTGCTGATCCTGCCGCCGGTGCGGGTGCAGGCGCGGCTCTACGCCAATAATCGCCGGCTGATGGCCTGAGCCGTGGCCCGGCTGGCCGGCAAGTTCGCCCTGGTGACCGGCGCGGCGCATGGTATTGGCGCCGAGATCGCCCGAGTCCTGGCCGGCGAAGGCGCGGCAGTCGTCGCCGCCGATATCGATCGGCAGGGAGCGGATGGCGTCGCCGCGGAGATCGTCGCCGGCGGCGGGCAGGCGCGCAGCATCGAACTGGACGTGGCCGAGCAGAGCGCCTGGCAGGCGGCCGCCGATTCGGTCGCGGCGAACGAGGGCGGCCTGGACATCCTGGTCAACAACGCCGGCATCGTCCGCGTCGGCCGGCTCGAAGACCTGCCGCTGGCGGACCTCGAACACATCTGCCGGGTGAACCTGATCGGCGGTTTTCTCGCTATTCAGCACATGCTGCCGCTGATGAAAGC
This sequence comes from Gammaproteobacteria bacterium, assembly GCA_003695765.1. Taxonomy (GTDB): domain Bacteria; phylum Pseudomonadota; class Gammaproteobacteria; order Steroidobacterales; genus J054. The sequence goes on along the minus strand of RFHQ01000015.1, from coordinate 63,271 downwards.
GCGGGCCGCCGCGTCGGCGGCTGGCGGCTCCATCATCAATATCTCGTCGGCCGTCGGCATCAAGGCCTATCCGTTCGGCGCCGCCTACAGCATGACGAAGGGCGGATTGCGGCTGCTGAGCAAGTCGGCCGCGGTGGAATTCGCGTTGCTGGGCTACAACATCCGTGTCAACTCGATTCACCCCGGTCTCGTGGAAACGCCGATGCTGGCGCAGGAGATCGAACGCCACGCCGTGCTGGGCACGCTGGGCAAGGACCCGGCCGAAGTGCGCCGGGCCTTCGAGCGGATGGCCCCGGTCGGGCGTTTCGGGCAGCCCGGGGAGATCGCCCGGGCCGTGCTCTTCCTGGCCTCGGACGACAGCGCCTTCATGACCGGCGCCGAACTGGTGGTCGACGGCGGCGATACTGCGTCATAATGCGGCCGATGATCGGGGATCTGACAGGCCGCGTGGCGATCGTCACCGGCGCCGGCCAGGGCATTGGTGAAGGCATTGCACGATGCTTTGCCAAGGCCGGAGCGGCGGTCGTCATCGCGACCCGCAGTAGCGACAACGGCCAGGCCGTGGCCGACTCGATCAATGCTGGCGGCGGCCGCGCGCTGCTGATCCAGACCGACGTCGGCATACACGCCGAGGTCGATGCCATGGTCGCGCAGACGGCCGAGGCCTTCGGGCGCATCGACATCATGGTGCACAACGCCGCCGTCTATCCGATTCACACGATCGAGGAGCTGGACGACAGCGATCTCGAACGCACTTTCGCCGTCAACCTGAAGGCCGCGTTTTGGCTGACCCAGGCCGTACTGCCGCAGTTGCGCCGCCGGGGCGGTGGCCGCCTGCTGTTCACTTCGTCGGTCACCGGGCCGCGGGTCGCGATGCCGGGCACGGCGCACTACGCGGCGACCAAGGGCGGATTGAACGGCTTCATCCGGACCGCGGCGCTGGAATACGCGCGGGAAAATATCACCGTCAACGGTGTGGAGCCCGGTTATATTCTGACGCCGGCGATGCAGGCGCTCGGCGACGAGGCGGAGATCGCGGCAATGGCGGGATCGATCCCGCTCGGCAAGCTCGGCGCGCCGGCCGACATCGCCAACACGATGCTGTTCCTGGCCTCGGACGAGGCCGGCTACATCACCGGTCAGACGATCGTCGTCGACGGCGGCTCCACGCTACCGGAGAGCCCGGTGGTCCTGCAGAGTTTCTACGCCGGCGAATGAACCGGCAGCGGAGAACCGATATGAGCAGACGATATGACCTGATCATCGACGGCAAGTCGGTGCCGGCCGATGACTATGCGGAGATTCGCAGCCCGTCGACCGGCGAGGTCGTCGGGCTGGCGGCCCAGGCCAGCCGCGCGCAGCTCGATGACGCTGTCGGCGCTGCGCAGCAGGCCTTCGCCGGTTGGCGCTGCGCCAGCGACGAAACCCGCAGCGAGGCCTGCGCCGCGGTTGCCGGCGCCATCACCGAGCATCAGGCGGAACTGGCGGAGCTGCTGAGCCGCGAGCAGGGCAAGCCGCTGAAGGGTCTCGGTGCCGAGTTCGAGCTGCAGGGCTGCATTGGCTGGGCCGGCTTCACCGCGCAACAGAGCCTGCCGGTGAAAGTCATCGAAGACAGTGAGGAGCGGCGGGTCGAAGAACATCGTGTGCCGATCGGCGTCGTCGGTTCGATCACGCCGTGGAACTGGCCGCTGATGATCGCCGTCTGGCATATTCTGCCGGCGATCCGCACCGGCAATGCCGTGGTCATCAAGCCGTCGCCGTTCACGCCGCTGGGCACACTGCGGCTGGTCGAGATCATGAACGAGGTTCTGCCGCCGGGGCTGGTCAATGCGATCGCCGGCGGCGACGAGCTGGGGGCGGAGCTCAGCCGCCACCCGGACATCCGCAAGCTGGTGTTCACCGGTTCGATCCCGACCGGAAGCAAGGTCATGGCCAGCGCGGCCAGCGACCTCAAGCGCGTGACCTTGGAGCTGGGCGGCAACGACCCGGCGATCGTGCTGCCCGATGCCGACCCGGCCGCGATCGCCGAAGGTCTCTACTGGGGTGCGATGATCAACTCCGGCCAGACCTGCGGCGCGATCAAGCGGCTGTATGTGCACGACGCGCTGTACGATGCGGTGGCGGAGTCGCTGCTGGCGATCGATGCCAAGGTTCCGATGGGCGACGGGCTGGATACGAACAACCTGCTCGGGCCGTTGCAGAACGAGCGCCAGTACCGCAAGGTCATCGAGCTGGTGGAAGATGCAAAAGCGCGTGGGGCGCGCATTCTCTGTGGTGGAGAACCCACGGACGGCCCGGGCTATTTCTACCCGGTCACTTTCGTCGCGGATATCGAGGATGGCGCGCCGCTGGTCGACGACGAGCAATTCGGTCCGGTGCTGCCGATCATCCGCTATACAGAGGTCGACGATGCCGTGCGTCGCGCCAACGGCACGAGCTATGGGCTGGACGCCTCCGTCTGGGGGCGCGATCCAGAGCAGCTCGCCGACGTTGCCGCGCGGCTCGAGGCCGGCACGGTATTCATCAACAAGCACGCGGACATCGCGCCGCATATCCCCTTCGGGGGCGTGAAATGTTCCGGTCTCGGCGTCGAATTCGGTGAAGAGGGGCTGGCCGCGTATACTGATATCAAGATCATCAATGCGGCGGTCTGAGATGCGCGTACTGAACTGGATAACCGCTTTGTTGTTACTGGCCGGCGCTGCCCGGGCGGAGTTTGCGGCTGACCCGCTGGGCCAGGTCGAGCCCTTGCCGGAACGCTGGCCGGCGCACTGGGTGCTGGTGCACGACATCGCCTTCGAGCACATCATGGATGGCAAGACGGTGGTCCTGGATCTCGACGCCGAGACCCCGGCTGACCAGTTCAAGGGCATGTTCAACAGCGCCTTTGCGGCCTTTCTCGCGCAGTCGCGGACCCGGCCGGAGATCTACCTGGCCGAAACCTATTACTCGCGCGGTACGCGTGGCGAGCGCACTGACGTGCTGACGATCTACGACAAGCGCAGCCTGTCACCGACCGGCGAAGTCGTGCTCAAGACGAACCGCGCCATCCTGCTGCCGCAGAAATTCAGCATGCAGATGACCAGCGACGATACGCTGGCGCTGATCTACAACTTCACTCCGGCGATGTCGGTCAGCGTGGTCGACCCGATCGCGAAGCGCTATGTCGCGGACATCCCGATTCCCGGTTGCGCAGCCGTCTTCCCGACTGGTCAGCGGAGCTTCAGTTCACTCTGCGGCAATGGCACGCTGTACACCGTGCGGCTCGACGCCGACGGCCAGCCGGCCGGGACCAGCCGCAGCGAGCGCTTCTTCGACCCGGAGAGCGATGCCTTGATCGAAAAGGCCGCCTGGCATGCGGGCCGCGCCTGGTTTCCGAGCTACCACGGCCGCTGGCAGCCCGTGGACTTCAGCGGCGACGCGCCGCGGATCGAGCCGGCCTGGAGCATGCTGGACGACGAGACCGCCGGTTGGCGACCAGGTGGCCTGGCGCCGGCCGCCGCCGGTGCCGACGGGCGCCTCTATGTACTGGCGCACCCGGAAGGCCGGGAGGGTTCGCACCGCGATCCCGGCGTGGAAGTCTGGGTCTTCGATCCGTCCGCGCGCCAGCGCATCGCCCGTTATCCCTTGCGGCTGCCCGGCTTGACCCTGGCCCTGACCCGCGATGCCGAGCTGCTGCTGGTCATCAACGTAGAAATGCAACTGGATGTCTACCGCGCCAGTGATGGCGAATTACTGAAGACCATTGCCGGCATCGGGACGGAAACACCGTTGCTCGTGTTTGGAGCGAATTGAATGAACTGGCTGGACCAATGGACGGAGCGCCGGCTGCGTGGGATCGCGCAACGCAGCTCACGGCGCAGTTTTCTTGGACGGCTTGGTGGTCTGCTGGCCGGCGCTGCGACGTTGCCGCTGCTGCCGGTTGCGCGTGGCGCCGATAAGGCGCCGGAAAGCGGTGACCCGACCAGTTGCGATTACTGGCGCTATTGCGCGACCGACGGCTTCCTGTGCGCTTGCTGTGGCGGTTCCGCGAGCAGCTGCCCGCCAGGCACCGAGATGTCGCCGATCACCTGGATCGGCACCTGCACGAACCCGGTGGACAATGCCGCCTATGTAATCTCCTACAACGACTGCTGCGGCAAGTCGGCCTGTGGAAATTGCTCGTGCACGCGCAACGAGGGCGACCGCCCGATCTACCAGCCGCAACTGAACAACGAGTACAACTGGTGCCTGGGTACCGAACACCAGACCTACAACTGCTCGGTCGCCCGCGTCATCGGCAAGGCCGACTGAGCGGCGCCGCGCTCGCCGCCTGGCTGGGCTGCCTGCTCCTGGCGCGGCCGGCAGTCGCGGACGAAGCGGCGCAGGCCCGGCTCGATTACATGCTGCATTGCCAAGGTTGCCATCTCGAGCACGGCGAGGGTTTTCCGGGCAAAGTGCCACGGATGACCGATGTCGTCGGGCGCTTTCTATACAGCGATGCCGGGCGGCGCTTTTTGATCCAGGTGCCGGGCGTCGCCTTCGCGCGCCTGGACGATCGGCGTGTAGCGCGGCTGATGAACTGGATGCTGCGGGAGTTCAGCGCCGCCACACTGCCGGCGGACTTTCGGCCCTACACGGCCGACGAGGTCGGCGCCCTGCGGCGTCAGCCGGAGCCTGATCCGCTGCGGCGGCGCCGCGACATCCTGGCGCGGCTCGCCGAGCCGGATCACGGCGCGGCCCAGCCGTCGAGCGCAGGGCGCTGAGCGGGTACGGCCGACTCTGTAGAGACAGGCGAAAGCGCTGACAGCGGTTGCCGCGTTGAGCCCGCTCCAGGCCGGCTTTCAGCGTGTAGTGGCGGGCGCAGCAGCCTGCCGGGCGCGCAGCAGATTGATCGGTGCCAGCTCCGGCCGCCGGCAGTTCTCCAGCGGCAACACGGCGGTGTAGATCAGCGCATGCCGGCCCGACAGGCAGGCATGGCTGACCATATCGGTGAACACCATCCAGGCCGTGAACGGTCCGAAGCGGAACTCCCGATGCCCTTCCGGATCGCGCTGGAACGCCGGCGTGTCCTTCATGTAGTTGTGGAAGCGGCGCATCGCCCGGTCGTAGGGGCTGCTGTCGAGCACCTTCGCCAGCGGCAGGCCGATCTGCGCAACACCATCCAGCAGCGAGCTGCGCAGCTTGTCCAGCGGCCCCTTGTCGAGCCGCCGGAGGCCGGCCGAAGTCATGCCGGCCGCATCGCCGTGGCGCGCCAGCAACTCCGGCAGCGCGCCCTTCGTGGCCCAGACCCGGTCGACGCTGGGGTTCACGTTGACGAAGAAGCGCAACAGGCGATCGCCGTTGGTCGCGCCGTAGGCCCCGGCGTCGACGTGCACCAGCTCGTTGCTCGCATGGGGCTTGAGATTGCGGCCGCGCTCTTCCATCGGCCGGAAGCTGCTGGTGCCGACCCGCATGTTGCGGGTCAGTGTCGGCATGATCGCCTGCAGGAAGGCCGTGACCCGGTCGCGGTGCGTCGTCAGCGTGCGGTAGGCCAGCTCGGCAACCGGCGAGTTCTCGTCCAGTCCCTTGACCTGATCGGCTTCCGGGTGATAGCTGACATTCTTGAGCTTCAGCTGTTGCGGCAACTGGCGGCGCAGCGTTTCGAGTTCGTCGTCGGCCGGCAGTTCGATCGGGCAGGGGTCGAATTGCACGATGTGGCCGGCTTCCAGCAGATCGCCGATCTCGTCCGGCACGGCCTGCGCAAGCCGTTGCTGATCGAAGACTTCGAGCATGGTCGGTCCTCCGCTGCCTGAACGCAGTGTACCGGAGGCCGCCGCCGGCCGGGAATCAGGACTTGCCGAGGCGCGCCAGTGCCTGGTCGATCTTGGCCGTGACATCGCTCAGCGTGATCAGGTCCATCGCCGCCGGGTTGCGCACCCGTGTGCCCCAGCGCAGCGCCTCGACCGGCTTGCCGTATTCGCGCTGCACGGCGTCGGGGTATTTGTCCACGACCAGGTCCTGGCAGAAATAGGGGGCCGCGCGCAGCCGGTTCGTCGTCGCGTACAAACCGACGCAGAGCGTGCCGGCCGCCGTGGCCATATGCGCCGGTCCGGAGTCGGGGCAGATCACGAGGTCGGCCTCGCCGATGATTGCGAACAGCTGCTTCAGGCTCGTCTGCCCGACGAGGTTGGTCACCGCCTCGCCGCCGGCCGCCGCGATGATCTCGCCGAAGCGCCGCTCGGTCTCGGTCGGGCCGCCGGTGACGATGATCCGGGCGCCGCGCTCGTCCCGCAGCCAGGCCGCCAGCGCTGCGTAGTTCTCGGCCCGCCAGTTGCGGAAATTACGAAAGCGCGGGTTGCTGCAGGGGCTGATGACGCAGACCGGCGCGTCGCCGGCGCACAATGAACGCGCCAGCGCCCGGTCGGCGTCGCTGACCGGGATGTCCCAGCGCAGCTCCCGTGGCCCGAGTCCGAAATATTCGGCAAACCCGAAGAAGCGATCCATTACGTGTACACGATCCTTCGGCTCGGTGCGCGCATTCGTGAACAGCCATTGGTAGTCGTTCGTGCGGCCACCGAGCCCGAGCCGCAAGTCGGCGCGGACGCAGAGGCTGACGAGATTGGCACGCATCGACGGATGCATGTGCAGCAGCAACGGAAAACGCCTCCCGGAGACTTGGTGGCGGATCCGGCGCAGGCTGCCCCAGGGGTCGGCCTTGTCGTAGGTGATAAACTCGATGCCGTCCGTGCCTGCGAACAGGGCGTGCTCGGTCTTGCCGATGATCCAGCTGATGCGAGTGTCCGGCCAGTGCGCCTGGAAGGTGCGCACGACCGGCAGCGTGTGGCAGCAATCGCCGATCGCGGACAGGCGGATCAGGCACAGAGACTCGGGTGGCTGCGTGCGACTGAAAGGCATCTGAACGAATGGCCCGGCGGCTGGAACGGCTCGGCGAGTCGGTGATCCTATATGATGACTCGCTGGCCAGCCATATCGGCCCGGCGCTGTTCGACCCCGCGAACTGGCCCGATGCCGAAGTCGCGCCCGGCTACGCCGGCGGCCGCGGCAGCACGCTGTTCATCGAGCATGCCGGGCAGCAATGGGTGCTGCGGCACTATCACCGCGGCGGCTTCATGGGGCGCTGGCTCGACGACGAATTTCCGTGGCTGGGACTGGCGCACAGCCGCGCATTCCGCGAATGGGAACTGCTGCACTGGATGCAGGAGCGCAGCCTGCCGTCGCCCCGGCCGGTCGCTGCCCACGTTCGGCGGCGCGGCCTGATCTACAGGGCCGACCTGGTGACGGTGCGCATTCCCGACGTCCGGCCCTTGTCCACGCGCCTGGCCGCCGGGCCGCTGCCGCCGGCCGGCTGGGCCGCGGTCGGCGAACTGATCGCGCGTTTCCATGCCGAGGGCGTCTTCCATGCGGACCTGACGGCCCACAACATCCAGATCGACTCGCAAGGTCGGCTCTATCTGCTGGACTTCGACCGGGGCCGGCGCATGCCGCGGCCCGGCCGCTGGCAGCGCCGCAACCTCGATCGCCTGCAGCGCTCGCTGCGCAAGATCAGTGGCGGCGGGATCGAGTTCGCCGAGGAACACTGGCAGGCCCTGCTGGACGCTTATCGAGATAGCAACGCGGGCGACCGCTGACTCATTGCTCGTAGGGGTTGCCGAGTTCCGCCGGCCGGTCCTTGAAGCGGCGGTGTATCCAGTAGTACTGGGCCGGCGCCTCGCGAATGTGTTCCTCCAATAGCCGATGCACGCGCAGTGCATCCGCCGCCGGGTCGCCGGACGGGAAATCTTCCAGTGGCGGCAGGATCCTGGCGACGTAGCCGCGGGCCCGTGGCAGGCGTCGTGTCAGGTAGGGCACCACCACGGTATCGCCGATACGCGCGAGCTGGCTCAGCGCCGGGTTGGTCATCGCCGGCACGCCGAAGAAGGGCACCAGGATCGCGCCCTTGCCGCGGAAACTCTGGTCCGAGGCATACCAGACCGGCACACCGCCCTGCTTCAGGAGCCGCAGCATCTGGCGCATGTCGCGCTTCGGAATCTGTCGCCGGACGCTGCGGCTGCGCCCGCGGCGCATCAGCTCGTGGATCAGCGGGTTCTTGTGCGGCCGGTAGATGGCCGCCATGTCCGGCACCTGCAACGCCAGCGCCCGGCCGGTCAGTTCGATCGCCGGCAGGTGGCCGCTCAGCAGGATCACGCCGCGGCCTTCGCGCACCGGTTTCAGCAGGTTCTCGAGTCCTTCGAGCTGCACCAGCCGCTGGACGCGCCGGTCGCTGGCCCACATCGCCAGCGCGTAATCGAAGACGCCGATGCCCAGCGACGTGAAATGTTCGCGCAGCAAGCGCCTGCGTGCCGACTCATCAAGCTCGGGAAAACAGAGCGCGAGATTGACTTCGGCGGCATGGCGGCGCCGATGCAGCAGGGCCTGCATCAGGCGCCCGGCGCCCCAGCCGAGGCCGGTCAGCAGCGGGTAGGGCAGCCAGGACAGCCCTCGCAGCAGCCCGAGGCCGGCGAGCAACGGCCAATAACGCGGCGCCAGAAAGGCCCGCAGCGTCTGCCCTTCCGCGCCGTTCACGTGCCCGCCCGGGAGCCGGCCCCGTGACTTGAAACCGCCCCATGCCGCCACGATATGATCCGTTCAGAGCTTGCGGACGGGCTGCGCATGAAAAGAATTCTACTGTTTCTGGCCACCAATATCGCCGTGCTGGCGGTGCTGGCCGTGGCTGTGCGGGTGCTTGGGCTGGAGAACTGGCTCGAGGAAAGCGGCGGCATCGATTTCACCAGCCTGCTGATCTTCTCGGCGATCATCGGCTTTTCCGGTTCGCTGATTTCGCTGGCGATGTCCAAGACGGCGGCGAAGTGGACGACCGGCGCGAAGGTCATCGAGCAGCCGGCCAATTCGGCCGAGGCCTGGCTCCTGAACCGCGTGCAGCAACACGCGGCGGCCGCCGGCATCGCGATGCCGGAGGTCGCGATCTACGAATCGCCGGAGCCGAATGCCTTCGCCACCGGGGCCCGGCGCAACGCGGCGCTGGTCGCCGTCAGCACGGGCCTGTTGCAGCAGATGCGCGAGAACGAGGTCGACGCCGTGCTCGGCCACGAGATCGCCCACGTGGCCAATGGCGACATGGTCACGCTGGCGCTGCTGCAGGGCGTGCTGAATACCTTCGTGATCTTCCTGTCGCGACTCGTCGGCTTCGTCGTCGATCGCGTGGTTCTGCGGAACGAACGCGGCTACGGGCCCGGCTTCTTCATTGCATCGCTGGCGGCGCAGCTGCTGCTCGGCATCCTGGCCAGCATGATCGTGATGTGGTTCTCCCGGCAGCGCGAGTTCCGTGCCGATCGCGGCGGCGCGCAGTTCGCCGGACGCGACAACATGATCGCGGCCCTGCGCAGGTTGGCCGGCTTGCACGAACCCAGCCGCCTGCCGGAGTCCCTGCAGGCATTCGGCATCGCCGGTGGGGGCGGCGGCGGCATCCGCCGCCTGTTCATGTCACATCCGCCGATCGAAGAACGGATCGCGGCACTGCAGGCGCTGCGCTGAGTTTCAGGACGTCTCTTCCGGGTCCGAGAGCGGCGTGGCATCACTCTCGCCGTTTTCCTCGGGCACCAGAGCATCGTCGCCGCTTTCGCTGGCGGTGGACCCGGCGCCGGGCAGGAACTCGGCCAGCGGGGCATCGGTCTCGATGCCGATGCGAAACGCGGCGAAGCCCGGCATGACGACCTGGTTCACGGCCATACCGAGCACGCGGCCGCGCCGGGTCGCGTAGATCAGATTCTGTTCGTTGGTAATCGGGTCGGTGACTGTGCCGAGGACGTCGCCCGGTTCGACGAGCTGCCCGAGTCGGACCAGTCCGGAAAGGATCCCGCCGTGGTCGGCGCGTATCCAGGTGGACTCGTAGTAGACCGGTTCCGGCTGGCCCAGGAGCCGCAGCCGCCGGATCATGTTCTTCGCCGTCATCAGTGCGAAGATGCCCCTGACACCTTCGCTGACCTTCGCCGGCTGCAGGCGCAGCGGTTCGCCGGCTTCCAGCGTTACGGCCGGGATGCCGGCGTCGACCGCGGCGCGGCGCAGCGTGCCCGCCGCGCCCTCGTGGTGCAGCACGACCATGCCGCCGAAGCCCTCGGCCAGTTCCCGCACCCGCCGGTTGCGCAGGTCGGCCCGCAGCTGTGGCAGGTTCGTACGGTAGAAAGAGCCGGTATGCAGATCGACGAGCATGTCGCAGTGGCGCACGATGTCCTCGAACAGCGAGTAGGCGATCCGGGCCGCCGAGCTGCCGCTGGGGTTGCCGGGGAAGTAGCGGTTCAGGTCACGCCGGTCGGGCAGGTAGCGCGAGCCGCGGCGGAAGCCTTGCAGGTTGACGATCGGCACGCCGATGACCGCGCCGCGCAGCTTCTCCGGTTTCAGTGCATGCAGCACGCGGCGCACCATCTCGATGCCGTTCAGTTCATCGCCGTGGATCGCCGCCGTCAGGCACAGCACCGGCCCCGGGCGGGCGCCGTTGACGACCAGCACCGGCGTGGCCGTCGAGATGCCCTCGAAGACCTCGCTCGGCGCCCAGGTCAGGCGGGCGGACTCGCCCGGCGCGACGATGGCGCCGAGCAGCTGCAGGCCACCCGTGTCATCGGGCGATGCGCTGGCCGTTGCCCCCTGCGGCGCGTCCGGCGCTGACACTTCTTCGCCGGCTGGGTTGGCTTGGCTGGGCGTGGGCAGGCTTGCCCGGTCCGGTCCAGCAGGTTCGCCGGGCGCCGGCAGCGGCGGCGCCACAATCCCGGGCCCGATGGCGGGCGGCCCGGCGGTCGCCGACTCGCCGGAGCGATCCTGTGCCGTGAGGGCCCGATACGCCGGCGATGGGTCGCAGGCGGCCAGCAGCAGGGCCGCCAGCCCGGGCAGCAGGGCGCAGGCAGGGCGCGAGGGTCTGCAGGCGACTTGAAGCAAGGTCGTGGAGCGCGTTAGCTTATGACTGCAAGTTGCTGAGTTAAGCTAAACAAAAAGCAGCAGCATTACCGTGCGACGGTAGCAGTTTTCCGGCCGACGAAGAAGCCGCTGCGGCAGGCCTCGGCCGCCTGCTCACCGTCCTGCGGCAACCGTCGTTATGTGAAGCGGTTGGCGTCCGGAATCGTGGCACGGGGCTATTCTGGCCGGCGCCGGCGGTCGCACCGCGGGGAGAGGCAGTTCGGGCATGCAATTGCGGGGAACAGACAGGCGAGCGCAGGGGGCCACAGGCTGGCTGCTCGGCCTGCTCTGCTGCCTGGGCGCACTGCCGGCGGTTGCCGCGCTGCCACGCCCCTCTGGGCTCGAGCCGGAGATCGCGTTCTGGCTCAGGATCTTCACCGAGGTCGATTCGGCGCACGCACTGGTGCACGATGACCGCCATCTCGCGGTGGTCTACGAAGAACTCAGCCTGCCGGCGCAGGCCAGCGCTGCTCAGCGGCGCCGCCTGGCCGACCGGGCCCGGCAACGCTATCGCAAGATCCTTCTGGCCCTGGCCGCCGGCAAGCGCAAGGGCTTGAGCCATGCCGAGCGCCGCGTGCTGTCCCTGTGGCCCGAAGGCGTCAGCAATGCCGAGCTGCGCCGCGCGGCCCGGCGGATCCGCTTTCAACAGGGCCTCGCCGATCGCTTCCGGGACGGCCTGGTCCGTTCCGGCCGCTGGCGTCCCTATATCGAACAGGCCCTGGCGCGCGAAGGCGTGCCGCTGGAAGTCGCGGCGCTGCCGCATGTCGAGTCCTCGTTCAACCCGGACGCCCGCTCGCATGTCGGCGCCGCCGGCCTCTGGCAGTTCACGCGCTCGACCGGGCGCCGCTTCATGCAGGTGGATCACGTCGTCGACGCGCGCCGCGACCCCTTCCTTTCCAGCGACGCCGCTGCCCAGTTGCTGAGCTACAACTATTCGATCCTGCAGTCCTGGCCCCTGGCGATCACGGCCTACAACCATGGCGTGGCCGGGATGCGGCGTGCCGTGCGGCGGGTCGGCAGCGACGACATCGAGGCGATCGTGCACCGCTACGACGGCAGGGCCTTCGGCTTCGCTTCACGGAACTTCTACGTCGCGCTGCTGGCCGCGGTCGAGGCGGAGCAGCGGGCCGCAGAATTCTTCGGTCCGCTGGAACCGGAGCCGCCGCAGGCGCGCATCGTCGTTCGCATGCCCGACTACGTGCCGGCTGCTGCGGTCGCCGAGGCCTTCGGCCTGCCGCTGCGTCAGCTGCAGCGCATGAACCCGGCGCTGCTCGAGCCCGTCTGGCAAGGCAGCAAATACATTCCGCGTGGCTTTCCGCTGCGGCTGCCAGCCGAGCCACTGGCCGACAGCCCGCAGCGCCTGCTGGCCAGCCTGCCGCAATCGCGACGCTTCGACGAGCAGACGCCGGATCTCTACCACCGCGTGCGCCGGGGCGAGAGCCTGTCGGTGATCGCGCGCCGCTACCACACCAGCGTCTCGGAACTGGTGGCCCTGAACGGCTTGCGCAGCCGGCACCGGATCCGCGCGGGCCAGGTGCTCCGGCTGCCCTATGCCGGTGCGCCGGCGGCGCGACCGGCGATCGATCCGAATGCGCCGGTCTACGTCGTGCGGGCCGGCGATACACTCGGCGGCATCGCTGCGCGCGCGGGGCTGGCCACCGGCGAGCTGGCGGCGCTGAACGGCATTTCCGACCGCGATCGCATCTACCCGGGGCAGCGCCTGCAGCTGCGCGCCGCGATGGCCGCGGTGGCCAAGGCGCGGCCGGCCGTGGCGGTCGCGGTGGAGGATGTCGCCGCGCCGCCCGCCGGGCCAGCGGGGCCTGTGGATTCGGCCCCCGCAGCGCCGGTGGGGCCGGTGGCCGACGTCGACGCGGCCGCCGTGGCTGCGGCCCTGAGCCAGCCGCCGGACGAAGCCGGTGGCGAATTGCTGGCCGATCCGTCGGACTACCTCGTGGCCGGCGACGGTACGATCGAGATCCAGGCTGCGGAGACGCTGGGCCATTACGCGGACTGGCTGGAACTGCGCACGCAGCGACTGCGCGATCTGAACGGCTATGCCTTCCGCCGGCCGGTCGTGATCGGGCAGCGGCTGAAGCTGGATTTCAGCCGGGTCGACCCGGAGACTTTCGTGGCCCGCCGGATCGCCTATCACCGGCAATTGCAGGAAGCCTATTTCACCCGCTACCGCGTCACCGAGACCACGGTGCATCGGCTGCGGCGCGGCGAATCGGTCTGGGAGCTGACCCGCCGGCGTTACCGGGTACCGGTCTGGCTGCTGCGCCAGTACAACCCGGATCTCGATCTGGACCGCGTGCGGCCCGGGGTCGCCGTGCTGTTTCCGCGCGTCGAGCCGGTGGATCAGGCGGCCGGCGACTCGTCGACGCTGGCCGAGGCTAGCTGAACGGTCGGCGGAACCGTGACCGCCGGGCTTGCGCCGGCGGGCCGGGCTGGGCTTAATGCTCGCGCAGGGAGGAGCTGTGCCATGCACCAGGGACGCCAACTGGCAATCGGTCTCGCGCTGCTGGGCGCCTGGCTCGGCGTCGCGCCGGCGGCCGCGGAGCCGCCCCGGGCCGACCGCGTGGTCGTCTACAAGAGCCAGCGCCTGCTGTTGCTGATGCGTGGCGACCAAGTCCTGAAGCGGGCCCCGATCGCGCTGGGCCTGACCCCGCGCGGTCACAAGCGGGAAGAAGGCGACTCGCGAACGCCGGAGGGCCATTACCGCCTGACGCGCCGCAATCCGGACAGCGACTTCTTCCTGTCGATACAGGTGTCCTACCCGAACGATCGGGACCGCGCGCAGGCCAGGCGTCGCGGCGTTTCGCCCGGCGGCCAGATCATGATTCACGGCCTGCCGAACGAACCGACGCACAGCGAAGAGTATTACCGGATCGCCGACTGGACCGATGGCTGCATCGCGGTGTCGAACTCGGACATGGTGGACATCTGGCTGATGACCGGCGACGGCACGCCGATCGACATCCTGCCCTGAAGTCCCGTCCGGCGGATTTGACGGCCCCCCAGCGATGCACAAGATCACCGAGACGGTCGAGGTCATGCCGGAGGGCAGCCTCGAAGTCCTGTCACAAAAGGAAGTCGATGCGCTGCGCAGCGCCAGCGAAGACGGCGGCCAGCACGAGGTCCTGCGGCGCTGCGCCCTGGCGGTGCTGAACGTCGACAGCCGCAGCGACGACACACGCGCCATCCTGCGCCGGTACGCGGATTTCGAAATCCGCATCGTGCAGCAGGATCGCGGTGTCAAGCTGGCAGTGAAGAACGCGCCCGCGCAGGCGTTCGTCGACGGCCGCATGATCCGCGGCATCCGCGAACAGCTGTTCGCCGTACTCCGCGATGTCGTCTATGTGCACGGCCAGCTGGCCGGCGGGCATTTCGATCTCGACAGCAGCGACGGTGTCACCGACGCCGTGTTCCAGATACTGCGCAATGCCCGCATCATTCGCCTGCCGGCCGAGCCGAAGCTCGTCGTCTGCTGGGGCGGCCACGCGATCGACCGCGGCGAGTACGACTACACGAAGGAGGTCGGCTACCAGCTCGGCCTGCGCGGCCTCGACGTCTGCACCGGCTGCGGCTCGGGCGCGATGAAGGGGCCGATGAAGGGGGCGACCATCGGCCATGCGAAACAGCGAATCCGGGGCGGGCGCTATGTCGGCATCAGTGAGCCGGGCATCATCGCCGCCGAGTCGCCGAATCCGATCGTCAATGAGCTGGTCATCATGCCGGACATGGAGAAGCGGCTCGAGGCATTCGTGCGCGTCGCCCATGCCATTGTCGTCTTCCCGGGCGGCGTCGGCACTGCGGAGGAACTGCTGTTCCTGCTCGGCATCCTGATGCAGCCGGAAAACGCCGACATCCCGCTGCCGCTGCTGCTGACCGGCCCGCCGGAGAGCGCAGACTATTTCCGCAGCATCGACCGGTTCGTCGGCGAGACCCTCGGCGAGGCGGCGCGTCGTTTCTACCGCATCGAGATCGGCGACCCGGTGCGGGTCGCGCGGCTCGTCGATGCGGGCATCCGTGAAGTGGCGGCCTACCGCCACGGCCAGAACGATGCCTACTATTTCAACTGGCGATTGCGGATCGACAGCGACTTCCAGCGCCCCTTCGTCGCGACCCACGAGGCGATGGCCGGCCTGCAGCTGCAGCGCACGGCCGATCCTCACGAGCTCGCGGTGCAATTGCGGCGGGCCTTCTCCGGCCTCGTCGCCGGCAACGTCAAGGAATACGGCATCCGGGCCATCGAGGCGCGCGGCCCCTTCCAACTGCATGGCGACCCGCAGATCGTCGCCGAACTCGATCGCCTGCTGGCCGGTTTCGTCGAGCAGGGCCGCATGCGGCTGGCCACGCCCTACGAGCCCTGTTACCGCCTCTCGGCCTGATCCGGCCGGCGTGCAACGCCCGCATAATCAACAGGTTAAATCGCGGCGCCTGTGAAGCAGTTCCTCGTGGGCAGCCGTCTCGGCGCCTAATCTTCGCGGCGAGTACCGCCTCGCGGAGATATAACGATGAACGACTTCAAGGCCGGGAAACTGAATGACTCGCACCCGGGCAAGGGGGGAAGCAACCAGCGGCCGGGCGGCGACGTCCCGGGCCAGCGTCGCCTCGGCAGCGAGCGCCTCGCGCCCGAAGCCCGGCAGGGCAACGGCCTGGAGGCCTATCGCCGCTGGCTGACGCGGGTGCAGGCGCCGGGCAGCCGGCGCATTCCGCTGGACCCGTCCCTCTACACCTGGAAGGGCTACCGCAACTGGACCGACCGCGTCCGCCGCGACTGGAAGCCCGGCGAATGAGCACAGCGGCCCTGGCCACGGCAGCGGCCTCGGGCCGGCAGCACTGACCACTGGAACGAAGAAGACTATGTCGAACAGAAAACATAGCACGCCATTGATCACGAACGAAGCCACCTTGCGCCGCCGGGCATGGATCGAGCAGGCACTGGCCGGCGTCCGCGGACGGATCGCCGGGGAATCGCCCGACGAGCGCCCGGAGCCGCCGAAGCCGCACCTGTACCTGGTCGAGAACGACCAGCCGCGCTAGCCGCATGGAATGCCTGCTGCGCTGGCTCGATGAGCTCGACGCGGGCCTGCTGGCCTTGCGTTTCGCTGCCCGCCGCCGGCGCGCCCTGTTGACCGGCCTGTCGTGCCTCGCGGCCGCCGCGCTGATCCTGCTGCTGCGCTGATCGCCTGGCCCGCGGCTGGCATAATGCCGGCATCGAACGACGGAGCCCAGGCATGAGCGGCAGGCGAATGGACCCGGAGGAACTGCGGCGGCGGTTGACGCCGGAGCAATTCCATGTCACTCAGGAAAAGGGCACGGAACCGGCGTTCTCCGGGCAGTATCACGACTGCAAGACGCCGGGGCTTTACCACTGCATCGTCTGCGGCGCCGAGCTGTTTTCGTCCACGGACAAGTACGACTCCGGCAGCGGCTGGCCCAGCTTTCGCGCGCCGGTCAGTGACGCGGCCGTGGCCACGCACCTGGACCGCAGTCATGGCATGTTGCGCGAGGAGGTCGTCTGCGCGCACTGTGGCGCGCACCTCGGCCACGTCTTTCCGGACGGGCCGCCTCCCACCGGCACCCGCTACTGCATCAACTCGGCCTCGCTGGATCTGCGCCCGGCCGATCAGGACTGAGCCGGACCAGGCTCAGCGCAGCGCCGGGTTCAGCGTATAGGTTCCGGTGATGCTGGCCTCGGCCAGCACGTGACCCTCCAGCGCGCGCTGGACGTCGGCGGCGGTGAAGGCGCCGTCCACCGGGCAGCGCGGCAGGTCGGTCGCGTACAGCGTGAAGCGGTAATGGTGCAGCCGCTCGTCGTTCCACGGCGGACAGGGCCCGTCATAACCGTAGTACT
Organism: Gammaproteobacteria bacterium; assembly: GCA_003695765.1. GTDB lineage: Bacteria > Pseudomonadota > Gammaproteobacteria > Steroidobacterales > J054. The sequence goes on along the minus strand of RFHQ01000015.1, from coordinate 46,485 downwards.
CGCCCGCCATGTCCGGGTCACCGGCCATGAAGCCGGTGTAGTCGTTCAGGCCCTGGCGCGAGCCCGCCGGGCCCGGCGGGTTGCGCTTGCCCCCCGGGACGACGCCGTCGGAACACTCGCCTTCGGCCAGGCCGCCGTCGGCGGCCGGCAGGTCGACCAGGACCCAGTGGCAGAAATCGACCCGCGGCAGCTCGGCCGGGATCCGTTTGCCTTCCTGGTTCACGTCGTCGGCCACTGACGGCACGTCCGGATCGATGCACAGCAGGATCAGGCTGCGCGCTTCGGCCGGCACGCCGCGCCAGCTCAGCTGCGGACTCAGGTTCTGCCCGAGGCGCATGTGTTCCCGGGCGTCCGGGATGCCGAAAGCGCAGCGCTCCGGAATCGGCTGGCCATCGGCGAAACTGCTGGACGTCAATTCCATCTTCCGGTCCTCCCACGGCCGGCGCGTCGCTGGCGCCGGCGGCTGATCTTTGCGCTTTCAAGGATGCCGCTTCTGGCCCGCTTCGCGCAAATCGCCAATAATCGGGCTTCCGTCGGGAGGTGGGGCATGAGCGGTCCGAAGATCTTGCGCGAGGCGCTGATGCTGGACGGTCCGGCCGGCAAGCTGGAAGCGCTGCTCGAACAGCCACGCTCAGCCGCCGGGCGCGCGGTGGCCGTGCTTTGCCATCCGCACCCGCAGTTCCAGGGCACGATGCTGAACAAGGTCGTGCATACGCTGGCACGGGTCGCCAACGAGCTGGGCGTGCCGGCGCTGCGCTTCAATTTCCGCGGCGTCGGCGCCAGCGACGGCGCCTTTGGCGGCGGCTTGGGCGAGGCGGAGGACACGGTTGCCGTCGCCGACTGGGCGCGCCAGCGTTACCCGGCGGCCGAGCTATGGCTGGCCGGTTTTTCCTTCGGCGCGATGGTGGCCTGCCGCGCGGCACTTTCGCTGCGGCCGGCGCAGCTGGTCTGCGTGGCCCCGCCGGCGGCACGCATGGCCGGCCTGCTCGAAGGCCGGCAGCCCGATTGCCGCTGGCTGATCCTGCAGGGCGATGCCGACGAGGTGGTCGCCTGCGAAACGGTGATCGACTGGGTCAACGAGCTGGCGCCAGGCCCCGAACTGCGGGTGTTGCCCGGCGTCGACCATTTCTTCCACGGCAAGCTGACGCTGCTGCGCGAGTCGCTGCAGGACTGGCTCGCGACCGAGAACGCATGATCGGGGGACTCCGGCGACTGCTCGGCCGCCTGCTGCCGGAACCGCGCAGCGATGCGGCGGGGCCGTCGCCGGAACTGGCAGCCGCCGTATTGCTAGTGGAGATGGCGCGCGCGGACCACCGGCTGGATCCGCGCGAGGATCAGGAGATTCAGCGGCAATTGCAGGCCAGTTTCGGGCTGGACGAGCGGGGCGCCGCCGAGCTGCTCGCCAGCGCGCGGCAACTGGCCGAGGAATCGGTGTCGCTGCACGAATTCACGCGCAGCCTGCACAGCGGTCTCGACTATCGGGAGAAGCTGCGCATCGTCCAGATGCTGTGGCAGGTGGCGCTGGCCGATCGCGAACTGGACAAGTACGAGGACTACCTGGTCGGCAAGGTGGCCGGGCTCATGTATGTCTCGCGCGGCGATGTGATCCGGCTGCGCCAGCAGGTGCTCGATTCGCTGCCGCCGCCGCCGGAGGGCTGAGACTCAGTCGGTGAAGAACTGCCGCGAAAACTGCACCGAGAAGCGGCTGGTTTCGTTGATCGGTGTCGCATCGACCGTAAAGAACAAGGTTTCCCCGTTGCTGACCGGCACGTCGCCGATGTAGTAGACGGCATCGCCCTCGCGAATCTCGCGCAACACCAGGTTCTTCAGTTGCCCGGTCAGGTTGCGGGCCGAGGCGCTGACGCTGCCGGGCACGGAGCGTCCGGTGCTGCCCGCCTGCTTCTGGATGATCGACACGTTCAGCAGCGCCCGGTTCTTGCTGCGCACGATGCCGTACTGCTTGGCCACTTCCGGGGTCAGCTGATCTGTGGTCAGGGCGTTGAAATGCAGGACGTAGTCGCCGAAATCGCGATAGGTGGCATCGTCCGGCTGCACGGCGGTCGGCGCACCGCCGACGACCTGCCTCTCGGGTTCCTGGCCGCAGGCGCCGAGCAGTAGCACCGCCGCCGCACAGAGCATCAGCTTGGTCGTTTTCATGGGCGTCCACCCTGCCGTGGTCGGGATGGTAGTGACTATAAACCAGCCGCGGGTAACGGGCCACGTTCGCCGCTCACAGCGGCTGGCCCATCGCGCTGCACAGCAGGCCGCGCAGCAGCGGTCCCGCCGGCAACAGCATCGTCAGCGCTTGCAGCAGCAGGATCGCGAACAGCGGCGACAGGTCAATGCCACCGATCGGCGGGATCAGCCGGCGGAACGGCGCCAGCACCGGCTCGCAGAGGCTTGCCAGCAGGCTGGTCGCCGGGTTGTAGCCGCCGGGCGCGATCCAGCTCATGACGACATAGATCAGCAGCGCGAAGAAATAGATCCTGAGCAGCAGGTACACGAGTCGCAGCGCGGCCAGGCCGAGAACCTGCAGCAAGCCCGGCTCGCCGATGCAGGCCAGGTTGAGCAGCAACAGCGTCACGGCGAGCTGCAGGCCGAGGGCTGCGACGAGGCTCGCCGTGTCGATCCGGCCGACGGCCGGCACCACACGGCGCAACGGGACCACGAGCGGGTTGGTCACGCGGATGATGAACTGGCTCAGCGGGTTGTAGAAATCGGCGCGCAGCCATTGCAGCACGAGCCGCAACAGGAAGGCGCTGATGTACAGTTCGCCGAGGCTGCGCAGCAGAAAGATCAGTGCATCGCTCATCGCCGTCAGGCTCTCCGTTCAGTGATCGTCGGCGGCATCGCCCAGCTCGACCGCGCGTTGCCGGGCGGCCCGCAGGGCCGCGGCGACGATAGCACGGTAGCCGGCCTGCTCCAGCGAGGCCAGCGCGGCGGCGGTCGTGCCGCCGGGCGAGGTCACGCTCTCGCGCAGCTCGGCGAGGCCGAGCCCTGAATCACGCGCGACCAGCCCCGCGCCATAGGCGGTCTGCCGCGCCAGCCGGGCAGCCAGTTCCGCCGGGATGCCCATCTCGCGAGCGCTGTCTTCGAGGATCTCCGTCAGCAGATAGAAGTAGGCAGGCCCGCTGCCGGAGATCGCCGTCACCGCATCCAGCAGCGATTCGTCGTCGACCCAGCCGGTCTCGCCGGCCGCCTGCAGGATGTATTCGGCCAGCGCGCGTTGTTCGGGCGCCAGACCGCCACCGGCGACCAGCACCGACATCCCGGCGCCGGCCAGCGCCGGCTGGTTCGGCATCGCGCGCACCAGGGCGGCCTCAGCGCCCAGCCAGCGGCGCAGGCTCGCCAGCCGCGCGCCGGCCGCGATCGACAGCAGCAGCTGTCCGGCCGGACGCGGGCCGAGGGCGGCCGCGACCGCCGGCAGCGACTGCGGCTTGACGGCCAGCACCAGCGCCTCGCAGCCCTTGGCCACCGCCAGGTTATCGTCGCTGAGGCGCAGTCCCGGGTGCAGTGCCCGGGCGCGGTCACGGGCCTCGCCGGACGGGTCGGCGGCTGCGATGCTGGCCGGGCGGTGACCGGCCTGCAGCAGGCCGCCGATGATGGCTCGCGCCATGTTGCCGGCGCCGATGAAGCCGATGCGGGTCTCAGGGAATGCCATGTCTCGCTCGTGTCGAACCGAATCAATCCTTGCGCGGGCCGAACAGCGCCGTGCCGATGCGCAGCATCGTGCTGCCGGCGGCCACCGCGATCTCCAGATCATCTGACATGCCCATGGACAGGGTGTCCAGGGCGTGACCGGCCTCGCACAGCCGATCATACAGCGCGCGGGCCGCGCGGAATTCCGCGGCGAGGTCCTCGGCATCGCGGCCGGGCAAGGGCATGACCATCAGGCCGCGCAGCCGCAGGCGCGGCAGTGCCTCGATCTCCTCGGCCAGCGCCGGGACGGTCTCGGGCAGAGCGCCGCCGCGTTCCGGTTGCTCCCAGGGGGCAATCTGGATGCAGACATCGAGCGCGGCCGCGTGCACCGGCCGCTGCGAGGACAGGCGCCGCGCGATCCGCCGGTCGCAGACCGTCTGCACCCAGTCGAAGTGCTGCGCGATCGGACGGGTCTTGTTGGATTGCACGCGGCCGATGAAGTGCCAGCGCGCGGCGCTGCCGAATTCCGTGATCCGGGCCATGGCGTCCTGCAGATAGTTTTCGCCAAGATCACGGATGCCGGCCGCCAGGGCTGCGGCGACCCGCTCCCGCGGTTGCCGCTTGCTGACGCCGAGGATCCGGATGCCCGACGGGTTGCGGCCGGCGGCCAGCGCGGCAGACCGGATGCGCGCGTCGATTCTGGCCTTTTGTTCCGTGATTAGCGTCACGGCCACCTTCGGTCCGATGGCTATACTATGTCTCAAGCACTGCCCCCTTATGGCAAGTCGCGCGGCGCATCGGGCAGTTAACTCATTGATCCGGGGTTCGAAATGTCCGTCGATATCGCCCAGTTGCTGGCCTTCTCGGTCAAGAACAATGCTTCAGACCTGCACCTCTCGGCCGGTGTGCCGCCGATGATCCGGGTGGACGGCGACGTCAAGCGAATCAACATGCCGGCGCTTTCCCACAAGGAAGTGCACAGCATGATATACGACATCATGAACGACAAGCAGCGGAAGGACTTCGAGGAGTTCTTCGAGACCGACTTCTCGTTCGAAATTCCGAAGCTGGCGCGCTTCCGCGTCAACGCCTTCAACCAGAGCCGTGGCGCCGGGGCAGTGTTCCGCACGATCCCGTCGGAGATCCTGAGCCTGGACGATCTCGGCGCGCCCGAGATCTTCAAGGACATCGCGATGTATCCGCGCGGCATCGTGCTGGTCACCGGTCCGACCGGTTCCGGCAAGTCGACGACGCTGGCCGCGATGGTGGATTACATTAACAACAGCAAACCGGATCACATACTCACGATCGAAGATCCGATCGAGTTCGTGCACGAGAGCAAGAAATCCCTGATCAACCAGCGCGAGGTGCACCGGGATACCCTCGGTTTTGCGGAAGCCCTGCGCTCGGCCCTGCGTGAAGATCCGGACGTGATCCTGGTCGGAGAGATGCGTGATCTGGAAACGATCCGCCTGGCGCTGACCGCCGCGGAGACCGGCCACCTGGTGTTCGGCACGCTGCACACGAGTTCCGCGGCCAAGACCATCGACCGCGTGGTCGATGTGTTCCCAGCGGCCGAGAAGGAGATGGTCCGCTCGATGCTGTCGGAGTCGCTGCGCGCCGTGATCTCGCAGACGCTGCTGAAACGCATCGGCGGCGGCCGCGTCGCGGCGCACGAGATCATGATCGGTACTCCGGCGATCCGCAACCTGATCCGCGAGGGCAAGATCGCGCAGATGTATTCGGCGATCCAGACGGGCCAGTCGGCTGGCATGCAGACACTGGACCAGAATCTGCAGGCGCTGCTGTCCAAGGGCGTGATCAGCAAGGAAGAGGCGCGCTTCAAAGCCACGAACAAGGACACCTTCTGAGCCTGCCCCCGGCAGGCTCCGGCGAAAGGAACTCGAGGAGCTGACACATGGAACGTGAACAGGCGACCCGGCTGATGCAGAGCCTGCTGAAGAAGATGGTTGCGCAAAACGGCTCCGATCTGTTCATCACCGCCGGTTTCCCGCCCGCGATCAAGATCGACGGCGAAATCCACCGTGCCGGCGAGCAGGCGCTGACGCCGGAGCAGAGCGCGGTGCTGGTGCGTTCGATCATGAACGACAAGCAGGCCCGGGAATTCGACGCGACGAAGGAATGCAATTTCGCGATCAACCCGCAGGGCATCGGGCGCTTTCGCGTCAGCGCCTTCATCCAGCAGGGGGCGGTCGGGGCGGTGCTGCGCACGATCATCACGAAGATCCCGACCTTCGAGGAGCTGGAACTGCCTGAAGTCCTGCAGGACGTCGTCATGACCAAGCGCGGCCTCGTGATCCTGGTCGGCGCCACCGGCTCCGGCAAGTCGACCACGCTGGCGGCGATGATCGGACACCGCAACCGGAATTCCCGCGGCCACATCATGACCATCGAAGATCCGGTCGAGTACGTCCATCCGCACGAACGCTGTGTCATCACCCAGCGCGAGGTCGGCGTCGACACCGAATCGTGGCACGCAGCGCTGAAGAATACCCTGCGGCAGGCGCCGGACGTGATCCTGATCGGCGAGATCCGCGATCGCGAGACCATGGAATACGGCATCCAGTTCGCCGAGACCGGCCATCTCTGCCTGGCGACCCTGCACGCCAACAGCGCCAACCAGGCGCTGGACCGGATCATCAACTTTTTTCCAGAGGACAAGCGCGATCAGCTGCTGATGGACATGTCGCTGAACGTGAAAGCGCTGATCTCGCAGCGGCTGCTGCCGCGGGCCAACGGCAAGGGGCGGATCGCAGCGATGGAGATCATGCTGCAGTCGCCGTTGATCGCTGACCTGATCCTCAAAGGCGAGGTAGCGAAGATCAAGGAAATCATGGCGAAGTCCAACCGCCTCGGCATGAAGACCTTCGATCAGGATCTGTTCGATCTCTACGAGGCCGGCAAGATCAGTTACGAGGAGGCGATCCGCAACGCCGACTCGAAGAACGAGCTGCGGCTGCGCATCAAGCTGGAGAGCAAGCGCGACCAGGTGACGCCCGAGTCCCAGGGCCTGGCGCTGATCGACGAGGACGACGGCAACCACTTCTGAGCCTCCCGGAGAGACGCCAGCGTGAACGTGCAACCCCTGTTCAACCTGATGGTCGAGAAAAAGGCCTCCGACCTTTTCCTCACCTGCTATGCGCCGGTCAAGATCAAGATCGACGGCAAGATCATGCCCGTCAACAAGCTCGAGCTGACGCCGAAGATGGTGCGTCAGGCCGCAATCGAACTGATGACCGAGGAGCAGCTGGAGACCTTTACCCGGGAGCTGGAAATCGATTTCGCCGTCTCCAAGCCGGGCCTGGGCCGCTTTCGCGTCAATGTCTTTCACCAGCGCGGCAACGTATCGATGGTGATGCGCTACATCAGCCACGAGATCCCGAGCCTGGACGAGCTCGGCATGCCGCCGATCCTCAAGGAACTGGTGATGTTCCGGCGCGGCCTGATCCTGATGGTCGGCGCCAGCGGCAACGGCAAGTCGACGACGCTGGCCGGGATGATCGACTACCGCAATCAGAAGACCTCGTCGCATATCCTGACGATCGAGGACCCGATCGAATTCCTGCACACGAACAAGAAGTCGATCATCAACCAGCGTGAGATCGGCTCCGATACCATCAGCTACCAGCGGGCACTGAAAAGCGCGATGCGCGAGGCGCCGGACGTGATCCTGATCGGCGAGATCCGCGATCGTGAGACCATGCAGGCGGCGATCGACCTGGCAGGCACCGGTCACCTGGCGATTGCGACCCTGCACTCGAACAATGCGCCGGAGACCCTGGACCGGATCATCAACATCTTCCCGGAAGACCAGCATCCGCAGGTCTACATGGACCTGTCGCATTACCTGCGCGCGATCATCTCGCAACGCCTGGTGCGCAGCACGGACGGCAATCGCGTCGCGGCCGTCGAGGTCATGCTGAACACACCGCGCATCGCGGAGCTGATTCAGATCGGCGATATCAGCAAGGTGAAAGAGGCCTTCTACGAGAGCAGCGAGCAGGGCATGCAAACCTTCGACACCGCCTTGCTCGCCCTGTACCGCGACGGCCGGATCACGATGGACGAGGCGCTGGCGAACGCCGATTCGCGCTCGAACCTCGAGGCGCAGATCCACTTCGGTTGATCCCGCACTCGCGCCCGCTCCGCTTTGACCGGGCGGGAAGCGACGAGCCGCGGCCCGGCGCCTGCTCGCGGGATCTGCGTATCAGGCGCCGGCGGCCGGGTAGACGGCCGGGCCAGGGAATACCGGCCCGTCCACGCAGACGCGTTTCATCGCCGGCCGGCCGTCGATCAGCAGTGGCACGGTGCAGCCGGCACAGCCGCCGACGCCGCAGGCCATGTATTCCTCGAGGCAGAGCCAGGAAGCGAGCCCGTGGCGCCGCGCCAGCGCCTGCGCTGCCGCCAGCATCGGCTCGGGCCCGCAGGCGTAGATCACGCATTGCCGCAGGCGCTCGGCCGGCAGCGTGGCCAGCCAGCCGGCGGCCAGTTCCGTGACGAAGCCCTCGAAGCAGCCGGGCTGGCCGGCGGCGCTGGCCAGCCGGCCGGCCACGCCGATTCGCTCGAGGTCGGCGATGCTGGCCGCGGCCGCCGCGCCCGGCAACGGCAGCCGGCTGTCCAGCAGTTCGAACGGGAACGGCAGTTCGGACCCGAAGAACGCCACCGGATGCGGCCCGCCGGCAGCGGCCAGGCGCTCGGCGAGGAACAGCAAGGGTGGAATGCCGACGCCGCCGCCGAGCAGTACCGGCAGGGTTCCCGCGGCCGGTGCCGGGAAACCGTTGCCGATTGGTCCGAGCAGGTCGACGGCCGCGCCGGGGTCGTGCCGGCTCAGCGCCCGCAGGCCATGACCGTGGGTCTTGAACAGCAGTTCGATCCAGCCGGCGTCGGCGTCGGCACGCTGGATCGACAGCGGCCGGCGCATCGGGATGTGCTCCTCGCAGCGCAGATGCACGAACTGCCCCGGTTGCGCGTGCCGCGCACACAGCGGGCTCGCCAGCCGGCAGACGAACTGCTCGTCCGGGTAGGCCCGGCGTTCGAGCAGGCGGGCCTGCTCGGCGTAGATGCTGCCCCGCTCGCCCGCCACGCCGCCTACCGCTGCTGGCGGGTCTCGATCACGGTGGCCAGCAGCGCCATGCGCATCGCCAGGCCGTTCGTGACCTGCTCGGTGATCACCGACTGCGGGCCGTCGGCCACGTCACTGGCGATCTCCACGCCCCGGTTCATCGGGCCCGGATGCATCACGATCGCGTCGGGCTTCGCGCGCAGCAGGCGCTCCCGTGTGATGCCGTACTGGCGGTGATATTCGGCGGCGTCGATCAGGGTCTCGTGTTCGCGTAGCCGCTCGTTCTGTATGCGCAAGGTCATGACGACGTCGGCGCCGGCCAGGCCCGCATTCAGGTCGTTCGTGATCCGCGCGCCCGGGTAGCAGGCCGGGTCCGGTTCCAGCCCCGGCGGCGCCACCAGGCGCAGGTCGCGCGTGCCCATCGTGTGGAGCCCCTGGGCTGCGGAACGCGCGACGCGGGAATGCGCGATGTCGCCGACGATGGCGACGGCCAGCCGGGCGAAGTCAGTCTTGTGATGGCGGATCGTCATCAGGTCCAGCAGGCCCTGCGTCGGGTGCGACACCGTCGCCTCGCCGGCGTTCAGCACGCTGACATGCGGCTGCACCTCGCTGGCGATCAGGGCCGGCACCCCGGCCGAGGCATCCCGCACGACGAAGACGTCGACCTGCATCGCCTGCAGGGTGTAGATCGTATCCAGAATGCTTTCGCCCTTCTTGCGCGACGAGGTGTTGACGTCGAGGTTCAACACGTCGGCGTTCATGCGCTTGGCGGCCAGCTCGAAGGAGGCGCGGGTGCGGGTACTGGGCTCGAAGAAGAGGTTGGCGACGGTGCGACCGACGAGGGCATCATCTCGGGCGGGCGGCTCGCCGGCCGCGCGCAGATAGGCCTCGGCGCGATCCATCAGATCGACCAGCATGTCCCGCGGCAGACCTTCGAGCGTCAGCAGGTGACGCAGCCCGCCCCAGCTGGTCAGCTGCTCGCATTGCGGCTGGTCGCTGCTCATTGTCCCCCTGGCTCCCGCCCCGTGCTCCGCAACCAGCTCTGCGCGATCAGGATCGCCGCCTGCTGATCGATGTCCTGCTTGCGCAGCCGCCGCCGCCGGCCGCTGGCGCGCTCCTCCCGCAGCCGTTGTTCCGCGTCGGTGGAAGTGTAGCGCTCGTCGACCCAGGCCAGCGGCAAGGCGTAGCGTTGCGCCAGCGCCGCGCCGAAACGCCGGGCTTTCGCAGTCATGGCCGACTCGCTGCCGTCGGCATTATAGGGCAAGCCGATCACCAGCCGGGCCGGTTGCCATTCGGCCAGCAGGCGATCCAGGCCCGCCCAGTCGGGTTCGCCGGCCCGCGCCGCCAGCGTGCCCGCGGCGCCCGCGGCGCCGGCGGCGGTGCTGGCGACGGCGACGCCGATGCGGCGCTCGCCGAAGTCGAAGGCGAGAACGATGTCGGGCTGGCTGGCCTGGCCGCGTGGCTCGCTCACCGCGACGCCGGCTTCGGCTCAGGCATGGCCGGCCTGCGGGCCGAGGGTCGCGATGTCGACGCCGAGCAGCGCGGCGGCGCGTTGCCAGCGTTCCTCGAACGGGGTGTCGAAGATGATGTCGGCCGAGGCCGGCACACTGAGCCAGGCATTCGCGGCGATTTCATCCTCGAGCTGACCCGGGCCCCAGCCGGCATAGCCGAGCACCAGCAGCGCCTGCTCGGGGCCACGGCCATCGGCCAGCGAGTTCAGGATGTCCCGCGACGTGGTCACGAAGATCGAGTCGGTCACCGCGACCGTCGCTTCCCAGTCGCGGGGCGCGCTGTGGATCACGAAGCCGCGCTGCAGTTCGACCGGCCCGCCCTGCAGGATCGGCCGCCGCGCGAGCGCCGGATCCGCAGCCTTCAGCGCGAGTTGCTCCAGCACCTCGCCGAAGTCCATGTCCAGCGGCCGGTTGATCACGAGGCCGAGCGCCCCCTGTTCCCCGTGCTCGCAGATGTAGGTGACCGTGCGCGCGAAATTCGGGTCCAGCAGCGACGGCATCGCGATCAGCAGGTGACCGGTGAGGTTGGTCGGCTTGTCCATGGCCGGTTCAGTATCCGTCGATCCCGGCGACCCGGCAAGCATTGTTCGCAGGCCGGTCAGCCCTCGTGCACCATCGTCAGCGTGCCCGCTCCGGGCCGGTCGCCGAAGCGCCACTCGTAGGCGAAGCGCAGCACGTCGTAGTCGTTGCGCAGGAAGGCCGGGAAGGGCTCGAAGGGCGCGGCGAGGCGCAGGATCTCGATCGCCGCGTCGTCGAGCTGCCGGGTGCCGGAGGAGCGGCGCACCAGCACCTCGCGCAGGCGGCCGTCGGCGCCGATCGCGACCTCGAGCGTCGGGTTGCCGTGCAGGCCGCGGCTCGCGGCCTGGCGCGGGAAGTTCAGCGTGCCGATCCGTTCCACCTTGCGTTTCCATCCGCTCAGGTAACGCGCAATTCGGGATTCGCGCGTGCTGGCGCTGACCACCAGCTCCCGCGGGCCGCTGGCCGTGATCAGCGTCTCGCTGTCCGGTTCGTTGACGAGTTCCACGGCACGATCGACACCCGGCAGCGCCGTGCGCTGCGGTTGTGACCGCCGCTCGCCGGCCTGCACGGCCAGCGGCGCCGGCCGCTCGCCGGTCAGGCTGGTCACGAGTTCGGCCTGCCGGTGACGTTCCTCGCCGGCCAGCCGGGCGGTGTCGGCGCCCGTCCGTTCCGGGCCGAAGGCCTCGGCGTCGGCCCGGCGGGTGATCGCCGTGCGCAGTTGGGCGCTCTCGCGGGTGTTGCCGGCACCGGCGAGATTGCGCTCCGCGAGCGCGGTCGCCTGCGCCGGCGGCAGCGCCGGGCTGTCCTGGCGGTTGACGATCACGACGTCGAGCGACGTCGCGGGGGTGAAGCCCGGCGGGGCGCCGAAGCCGACGCCGAGGATCACGATCGCGTGGAACAGCGCAGCGAGGAACAGCGTCGACGAGAGGCGATCGCGCGCGGCAGCGGCGGACCACTCGATCGGCTGCCATCCTGGCCCGGCCGTGGCCGTCTGTTTCGCTGTACCCATGCGCCCGGTGACCCCGCGGCAAGGCCTGCCGCCCGTCAACCCGTTTCGATTATACCCGCTGACCCCGGGCCGGGCGGGACTGGTTCACAGAACGCGCGGCGGGAAAGGCCCGTCAGGCGGCGGCCGCGCCGGCTTCCAGCCGTGCCGCGACCGCGTCCAGCAGGCGCGCCGCGACGTCGAGTCCGGCCAGTTTCCGAAGCTCGCGGATGCCGGTGGGACTGGTGACGTTGATTTCGGTCAGATAGTCACCGATCACGTCGAGTCCGGCGAACAGCACGCCGTGCTCGCGCAAAACCGGGCCGACCTCGGCGCAGATCCAGCGGTCCTGTTCGCTCAATTCGCGCACCTCCGGCTGCGCGCCCATGACCAGATTGCCACGGTTGTCGTCCGGCGGCGGGATGCGGGCCAGCACCTTGCCGACCGGTTCGCCGTCGACCAGGAGGATCCGCTTGTCGCCGCTGCGTATCTCCGGGATGTAACGCTGGGCCATCGCGTAGATCCGGCCGTCGCGGGTCAGCGTCTCGAAGATCACGTTGGCGTTGTTGTCGCCATGCCGGACGACGAAGATCGAACGTCCGCCCATGCCGTCCAGCGGCTTGACGACCACGGTGCCGTGGTCTTTCAGGAAGCTGCGCATCTGGCCGATCGAGCGCGTGATCAGCGTATCCGGGCAGCATTGTGGAAACCACGCGGTATAGACCTTCTCGTTGATGTCGCGCAGCGCCGCCGGCCGGTTGACGACCAGCGCCCCGCGCTCGGCGGCGCGCTCGAGGATATAGGTGCTGTAGATGTACTCGGTGTCGAAGGGCGGATCCTTGCGCATCAGGATCGCGTCGAGCTCGCCCAGCCGGACGTCCGCCGGCGCCTGCAGGCGGTACCAGTCCTCGCGGCTATCGCGCACCTCGAGCCGGCGCGCGGTGCCGAAGGCCTCGCCGTTATGCAGCCGGAGATCCTGCTGCTCCAGATAGTGGAGCTCCCAGCCGCGCGCCTGGGCCTCCAGCAGCATCGCGAGGCTGCTGTCCTTGTAGGGTGTGATCGACCCGATCGGGTCCATCACGATGCCGAGGCGGATCGGTGGCATGCGGCTCTCCGGGCGCTTGACGGGCATCACATTCTGCCGCCGCGCTGCTGAAATATCACCCTGTCCGCAGTATGATCGGGCCGTTGTGTTGTCGCCAGCAGGCCGGTGGGGACCGGCGCATTCGACGGCCCGTCGCGGCGCAGGGAAGGGCGGCGGCCGACCCGCGATTTCCGGTTCCTGATCCCGGCGCCGCTGCTGGCGCCGTCCGCCGTGCACACGGCGCTAAGCTTATGTTAAAAGGTGGAAAATGACACCCACGATGGAGGCGCCAGTGAACCGCGACGCGGCCCGCCGGCTAGACGGGCTCAAGGTGCTGGTCATCGACGACAGCAAGACCATCCGGCGCACGGCGGAGACGCTGCTGAGCAAGGAGGGCTGCACCGTCTACACGGCCACCGACGGCTTCGATGCGCTGGCCAAGATCGCCGACCATCATCCGGACGTGATCTTCGTCGACATCATGATGCCGCGGCTGGACGGCTATCAGACCTGTTCACTGATCAAGCACAACAAGACCTTCCGCGATACGCCGGTCATCATGCTGTCCAGCAAGGACGGCCTGTTCGACCGCGCCCGGGGGCGCATCGTGGGTTCCGAGCAATACCTGACCAAGCCGTTCACCAAGGACGAACTGCTCGAGGCGATCAGCAGGCAGGTGAACCGCTGAACGGGAGGCACAGACATGTCGCTGGTCCTGATTGTCGATGATTCCCCGACCGAACAGCATGTGATGTCGCGGGTGCTGGAGAAGCACGGCTTCGAGACGCTGCTGGCCAGTGATGGCGAGGAGGCGATCGCGATCGCCGAGCAGAACCACCCGGACCTGATCCTGATGGACATCGTCATGCCCGGCATGAACGGTTTCCAGGCGACGCGCAAGCTCACGCGCAACCCGCTGACGGCCGAGATTCCGGTCGTGATGAGCACCTCGAAGGACCAGGAGAGCGATCGTGCCTGGGGGCTGCGCCAGGGGGCGGTCGATTATCTGACCAAGCCGGTGGACGACAAGTCGCTGCTCGCCGCCGTGCGGGCCCGACTCGGCTGATGGCTGCGCCGGCCCTGTCCTCGCTGCGGGAACTGCGCGAGCATCCCTTCGACCTGTTGCGCGAGCTGGAGCGCCGCAGCCAGGTCGCGCAGGCCGGCAGCGGGGCCGAGTCCGGGGAGCTGCGCGAATGGGTCGGCATCGGTTTCCGGCTCGGCGCCGAGCAGTACATCGTGCCGCGCGAGGAGATCCGCGAGGTGCTGATGGTGCCGGGCTCGATCACCCGGGTGCCCGGCGCCAAGGCCTGGCTGCGGGGACTGGCGAACGTCCGCGGCCACCTGCTGCCACTGGTGGACCTGCGCGCCTTCCTCGGCGCCGGCAGTGGCGGGAGCGGGCGGGCCGCGCGGGTGCTGGTGCTGAACAGCAGCGAGTACCCCGTGGGCCTGCTGGTCGACGAGGTCTATGGCTTCCGGCGCTTTCTCGACAGCGAGCACAGCAGCGAGCTGCCGGAGACGATGATTCGCTGCGAGCGGTACCTGAGCGGCAGCTTTCAGCGCGGCGAGGAGCGCTGGCCGGTATTCAGCACCCGGCGCCTGCTCGCGGCGGACGAGTTCCTGCAGGCTGCCGCCGATTGAGGCGAAACAATGGCCGGCGGTGACGCCGCGGGCCGGGAAGACACGGGGTTGTCAGCATGTCATCGAAGGTGAGCGGTTCGAAACTGATTCCGGTGCTCGGGGGGCTGCTGTTCCTGGTGCTCGGCGCGCTGACCGGGCTCGGCCTCAGCGGGAAGCTGCTGCCGGATGGCGCGGCCGCGGCCGGCGGGATCCTGCAAGTGCAGGCCGCGCTGGCCCGTGCCCGTCAGGCATTGACCGGGGATTCGGCGTCGCTGCAGGAACTGCCGGGTCTGGCGCGGCGACTCGACCGTGCGGCCCGCGGACTGCCGGCCAGCGAGGCCGCGGCGTTGAAGGAGCTCTCCGCGCTGCTGCGACGCATCGAGGAGCGGCGCGACCCGCTGCTGAACCTGGGCCGGACCGCTGAAGACCTCGAGCTGCTGGCCGGGGAACTGGCGGAACGCAGCTACAGTCTCGAGAGTGCGCTGACACTGCAGGACACGCCGGCGGTGGCCGCCCAGCTCGAGCGCCTGCGCCTGCTGGCCGATATCGCGCGGCGCGAGGTCGCGGCGCTGGCCGCCGGCGCCGATCCGAGCGCGGCCACGCAACCGCTGCTGGACGCCGAGATGGGCATGGCGCGGATCATCCGCGGCTTCCAGGAAGGCGACCCGGAACTCGGCCTGCGCGCGGTCACCGAGACTGCGGCCATCGACGTGCTCGGCGCGCTGGCCGACACGGTCGCGACCTATGGCGAGAAACTGCGCGACATCGTCGCGGAGACGGACCGGCTCTCTGCATTGGCGGGCGAGCGGGCGCGGCTCGACGAACTGGCGCTGCGGCTTGCGAACGCGCCGGCCACGGGCGCGGCACCGGCGCTGTTCGGCCTCGCGCCGCAGACGCTGTTGCTGGCGCTGAGCGGCGCTGCGCTGATCCTGTTCCTGGCCGTCGCGCTGCTGTATTTCCGTTCCGCGAATCTGCGCCGGGCGGCCGCCCTGCAGGCGGAACAGACCGAGCGCAATCAGCAGGCGATCATGCGGCTGCTCGACGAGTTGAGCAACCTGGCCGATGGTGACCTGACCGTGAAGGCGACCGTCACCGAGGACATCACCGGCGCCATTGCCGACTCGATCAACTATGCGATCGAGGCGCTGCGCGAACTGGTCATGACGGTCAACGACAGCGCCATCATGGTCGACGCCGCCGCGCGCCAGACCGACGTCACGGCTCAGCAGCTCGCGGAGGCCAGCGCCAACCAGTCGAAGCAGCTGGCCGCCGCATCGCAGGCGATCGCGCAGATGACCGCATCGCTGGAGGAGGTATCCGGCAATGCGGAGCGGTCCTCCGACGTAGCACGGCACTCGGTCGACGTGGCTCACAAGGGCGGCGATGCCGTGCGGCGTACGATCGCGGGCATGAACGCGATCCGCGAGACGATTCAGGACACCTCCAAGCGCATCAAACGCCTCGGCGAGAGTTCGCAGGAAATCGGCAACATCGTCGAACTGATCAACGACATCGCGGAGCAGACGAACATCCTGGCGCTGAACGCATCGATCCAGGCCTCGATGGCCGGTGAGGCCGGCCGCGGCTTCTCGGTGGTCGCGGACGAGGTGCAGCGGCTGGCGGAGCGCTCGGCCAACGCGACCAAGCAGATCGAGGTGCTGGTGCGGACGATCCAGGCCGACACCAACGAGGCGGTGGTCTCGATGGAGCGCAGCACGACCGACGTCGTCGGCGGCGCGCTGCTGGCCGAGAACGCCGGGGCGGCGCTGGAGGAAATCGAGCAGGTCTCCAATCAGATCGCGTCGCTGGTGCAGAGCATCTCGGATTCGGCTCGGGAGCAGGCCCGCTCCGCCGAGGCGGTGACCGTGAGCATGGACGTGCTGCAGCAGATCAATTCGGAGACCGCGACGAGCACCAGCGAGACGACCGAGTCGATCCGCAAGCTCGCGGAGCTGGCGGCGCAGTTGCGACGCTCGGTGGCCGGTTTCCGGCTGCCGGCCGAGGACGCGGCTCCCGGGACCCCCGGCAGCGGGGGCGACAGTGGGGAAGAGGAGCCGGAGCTGATGCCGCCGGAGGCGGAGCAGGCCGGCGACGACGCGGTGGAGTTTGCCGATCAGCGTACTGCGTGAACAGCCGCCGCGCGCGGCCCGGGACATGAACGAGGTCGCGTCGGAGTCGCTGCAGATCGTCGGCGAGGAACTCGCCGCGACGCTGGGCGACGTGCGCCTTGCGCTCGAGCAGTTCGCCGAGGGGGAAGGCGGCCCGCGCCTGCTGGAGCGCTGCACCCGCCTGCTGCACACGGCGCGCGGCGTGCTGCGCATGACCGAGACCTACGGCGCGAGCCTGCTGGCCGAGGAAATGGAGGCGACCTGCGAGTGGCTGGCGCGCGCCCGCGGTGAAGCCCGCGAAGGGGCGATCGAGGCGCTGAGCCGGGCCGCGGTGCAACTGCCGGCCTATGTCGAGCGCATCCTCAACGGCGGTCGCGACATCCCGCTGGTGCTGCTGCCGTTGCTGAACGACCTGCGGGCCGCCCGCGGCAAGCCGCTGATGTCGGAAAGCACGCTGCTGATGCTGAACGTGTTCGCGCCGGCGGCCGCCACGCCGCCGACGGCCGGGCGCCAGCCCAGCGGCGAGGACATCGTGGCCCTGTGCCGGCAATTGCGGCCGCGCTTTCAACTGGCGTTGCTGGGCTGGATCCGCGGCACGGAGAGCGAGCGCAACCTGCGTCAGCTCGGCGAGATCGCCGAGCGGCTGGAGCGAGCGGCCCGCAGCGACGAAGTCCACACGCTGTGGTGGATCGTCAGCGGCGTCGTAGAAGCGCTGCTGGGCGGGGCGCTGGATTCCAGCGTGTCGCTGAAACGGCTGATGGGTCAGGCGGACCGCGAGCTGAAACGCCTGATGAATTCCGGCGAGGCCCGGTATGCGCAGCAGGCGCCGCGCGAGCTGATCAACAACTTGCTGTACTACGTCGCCCGGGCGCAGCCGTCCGGCCCGCGGGTGCAGGCGATCCGCGAGGCCTTTCAGCTCGGCGAGCTGGTGCCCGGCGATGCCCAGGTCGAGGCCGTGCGCGAGAGCCTGTCGGCACCGAGCGCGCGGCTGATGCAGACCGTCGCCGAGGCGATCCGCGAAGACCTGGCGCGGGTCAAGGACGTGCTGGACATCTTCGTGCGTACCGGCATGCAGCACGTCGAGGAGCTGGCGCCGCAGATCGAATTGCTGAAAAAGATCGGCGATACGCTGGGCGTACTGGGGCTCGGTGAACTGCGCGAAATCGTGCTGTCGCGCCGGGACGAACTCCTGCAGTTCGTCGACCGCCCCGAGACGGTCGACGAAGGCCGGTTCATCGAGATGGCCGCGGCGCTGCTGAGCGTGGAGCGCCGGCTGGACGAAGGCCTGTTGCAGCTGATCGCGCCGCAGGCGGAGAGCGCGGCAGCCGAGGAGCCACCGGCCGAGGAGCCCGAGTTCGCCGAAGTGTCACGCGCCGTGATGCGCGAGTGCGTGGTCAACCTGGCGCGCGTGCAGGATGCGATTTCGCAGGTTGTCGAGCGGCCCACCGACGGCGCGGCGCTGGATGCGGTGCCGGGCCTGTTGCGCGGCATCGCGGCGGGCCTGCTGATCCTCGACAAGTCGGAGGCCGTCGATACGGTGGAGGAGATCAGCCGGGCCATCCGGGAGCTGCTGCAACAGGAATCCGGCATCGGCGACCGCCGGCAGATCGACCTGCTGGCCGATGCGGTCGTCAGCCTCGACTACTACCTGGAAACGCTGGAGGCCGGGCGCCGCGAGCCGATCTACATGCTCGACAACGCCCGGCGCTGCATCGCTGCGCTGCGCGAACTCGGCGAAGAAGCCGCGCCGGACTTGCCGGCCGTGCCCGAGCGGGTCGGCGGCTTGGACACGACGCTGGCGCTGGAAGAGCCGTCCGCCACGGTGCAGATCATCGATCCCGGCGCGACGGCGGCGATGAGCAGCTCGCCGGGTGGCGAGCAGCGCCCGGACCCCGAGATCATCGAGCTGTTCATCGAGGAAGCCGGGGAAGAAATCGAGGCGATCAACCGCAACTATCCGGCCTGGGCCGAGAAGCTCGAGGACAACGATGCGCTGATCGCGCTGCGGCGGTCCTTCCATACATTGAAGGGCAGTGGTCGCATGGTCGGTGCCAGCCTGATCGGCGACTTCTGCTGGCGGATCGAGGACCTGCTGAATCGCATCATCAACAAGACGCTGCCGGCGTCGCAGGCCGTGGTCGATGTCGTCGGCGATGCCGTCGCGGCCTTGCCGCAGTTGCTTGAACAGCTCGAGGTCGGCGCCGAAGTCAGCGCCGACGTGCCGGGCATCATCTCGCGGGCCACGGCGCTGGCCGCAGGCCGGGAACCGGAACCCGCGGCCGCGCCGGCGGAGACCGCGGTCGGCGAAACGGAGGCGGCTGCCGTGCAGGACGAGGCAGCGGTCGAAGACCTGTCGCTGGCCGAGGCCGCGGCCCTGGATGCCGAGGAAGCGTTGCTGGATGAGGCAGGTGAGGCGCGCGCGGCCGAAGCCGAGCCAGAGGCCGAAGCCGTTGCAGGCGCCGAGTCCGAGCCGGTGATCGACCCGGTGCTGCTGGACATCCTCGCCAAGGAAGCCGGCGGGCACCTCGCCGCAATCCGTGACTTCGTCGCGGAATGCCGCGCCGGCGTGCCGCCATTCAGGCTGCCCGAATCCTTGCACCACAGCTGCCATACCTTGCACGGCAGCGTGACGATGGCCAAGGCCGATGCCGCCGCAGCGATCACCGGTCCGCTGAACCAGCTGGTCCGGCATGCCTGCGACAACGGGGTGCTGGTCGACGCCGCCTGCATCGACGCGCTGGGCGATGCAGCGGACGCAATCGAGGCGACGATCGCGGCCTTCGCGACGGCCGGGCCATGGCCGGACACGACCGAACTCCGGGAGCGGCTGGCCGAGCTCGACGCGGCGGTCCTGGCCGCGGCGAGTGGCAGCGTCGAATCAGCCGCGGCCGAGCCCGCGGCCCAAGCCGAGCCGACGGTCGATGCCGGCGAGGCACCGGCCTTCGACGCCGAGATCGCGGGCATCTTCGCCGATGAGGCCGGCGAGATCCTCGAAAACTGCGATGCAGCGCTGGCGCGCCTGAACAGTGGCGAGGCCGAGGCACCGATCCTGCAGGAGATGCAGCGGTATTTGCACACGCTGAAGGGTGGTGCGCGCATGGCCGGCCTGCCGGCGATGGGCGATTTGAGTCACGATCTCGAAGCCTTGCTGATCGCGCTGAACAGCGGCCGGCTGCAGTTCACCACCGAGCTCGCCGGCCTCCTGCAGGCGGTGGTCGACGAATTGCACCGGATGCGAGAGCAGGTCGTGGCCGGCGTCGTGCCGGCGGCCTCGGCCGCGCTCCGCGAGGCATTGGCTACGGCACTGGCGGGCGAGGAGGCGGCTGCGGCCGAGGATGCGACGGCGGTGCCGTCCGGCGAGGCGGTGGGCACAGAGGCCGTGGCTGCCACGGAGCCGACCGGCGAGGCGGCCGGGGAAACCGCCGCGGAAGCGGCTGGCGACGCGGCAGAGGAAACCGCCACAGAAGCGGCCGGCGAGGCGGTCGAGGAAACCGCTGCGGCGGAAGAGACGCCGCCGCTGGCCGAGACAGCGGCTGCCGCGACGCTGGAGCAGATCGGTGCGCTGGCCCGCGAACTCGAGGCGCCGCCGCAGCCCGGCAGGGGCGACCTCGAGCGTGTCGTGCCGCCGGGCCGGGACGCGACGATCGCGGAACGGCGGCAATTCGCCCGCGTCGATCCGGGCACGCTGGAGCAGTTGCTCAACAATGCCGGCGAGATCAGCATCTTCCATTCCCGGCTCGCGCAACAGATGAGCCAGATCCAGTTCAACCTCGAGGAGCTCGGGCAGACGGTCGTGCGACTGAAAGAGCAGTTGCGCAGCCTGGAACTGGCGACCGAAGCGCAGATCCTGTATCTGCACCAATCCGACATCGCCAGGGACGAGCAATTCGATCCACTGGAGCTCGACCGCTATTCGCGTATCCAGCAACTGTCGCGCGCGCTGGCGGAGACGGCCAGCGACGTCAATAGCCTGAAGGATCTGCTCAAGAACCTGACCAGCGATACCGAAGCCATGCTGGCCCAGCAATCGCGCACCGCAGCCGAATTGCAGGACGGCCTGATGCGCACCCGCATGGTGCCCTTCCAGGAGCACGGTGCGCGACTGGCCCGCCTCGTGCGGCAGACCGCGGCCGAGCACGGGCGACAGGCCGAGCTGCTGTTGCAGGGCGGCGGCGAACTGGATCGGCAGGTGCTGGAAAAGATGCTGGCGCCGTTCGAGCACCTGCTCCGCAACGCCGTGATACACGGCATCGAGCCGCCCGAGGAACGCGAACGGGCGGGCAAGCCGGCCACCGGCCGGGTCAGCATCAGCCTGCACCGCGAGGGTTCCGAGGTCGTGATCGAGGTCGCCGACGATGGCCGCGGGCTGGACGTCGACGCGATCCGGCGCAAGGCCGTCGAGCAGGGTCTGCTGGACCCGCAGCAGCGTGTCACGGACGAAGAGGCGATGCAGCTGATCCTGCGGCCGGGCTTTTCCACCGCCGGCCGCCTGACCCAGGCGGCGGGGCGGGGCATCGGCATGGACGTCGTCGCCAGCGAGATCGCCAAGCTCGGCGGCACGCTGCGCATGGAGTCGCAAGCCGGCCTGGGCACGACCTTCGTGATCCGCCTGCCGTTCACGCTGGCTGTGACCCAGGCGCTGATCGTGCGGGCCGGCAACGAGCTGTATGCGCTGCCGATGCCGACCGTGGAGGGCATCATTCGCATCAGCCGCGAGGAACTCGATGCCCGGATGGCCGAGGACGAGCCCAGTATCGAGTACGCCGGGCAGGTCTATCGTTTCCATCATCTCGGGCAGTTCATCGGCACCGGGCCGTCGCGGCTGCCGCCGGAAGCGGACCGGGTGTCCATCATCCTCGTCAAGGCGGGCGAGAACTCCACGGCCCTGATCACCGACGAACTGCTGGACAGCCGCGAAATCGTCGTCAAGCCGGTCGGAGAACAACTGGCGAGAATCCGCGGTATTGCCGGGGCGACCATACTCGGCGATGGCCGCGTCGTCGTGATCCTAGATGCCGGCGCGCTGGTGCGCAGCACGCGGCCGGCACTGGAACCGGTCGAGCCGGTGCAGGCGGCGGTCAAGGAACAGCCGCTGGCGCTGGTCGTCGACGACTCGATCACGATGCGCCGCGTGACCCAGCGTCTGCTCGAGCGCAACGACTTTCAGGTGATTACCGCGAAAGACGGGGTCGAGGCGGTCGGCGTGCTCAAGGATCACCGGCCGGACATCATCCTGCTGGACATCGAAATGCCGCGGATGGACGGTTACGAGTTCGCGACCCATGTGCGCAACAATCCCGAGACCGCCGGTCTGCCGATCATCATGATCACCTCGCGCGTCAGCGAGAAGCACCGCGCCCGCGCGATCGAGTTGGGCGTCAACGATTATCTCGGCAAGCCCTACCAGGAGCAGGAGTTGCTGGATGCGGTGAATGCGCTGCTCGAGCGCGAGGAAGACTGAAGCCGTGCAGAACCAGGCCGACGAACTGTACAGCCTGCTGATTCCGCTGCATCAGCATCGGCTGATCGTGCCGCGGGCCTGCGTGGCCGAGGTCGTCCGGCACATGCTGGAGCCGGTGGAGGCCGGGGCGCCGGACTGGCTGCGCGGCATGCTGCGCTGGAACGATCGGCAGATTCCGGTGATCTCCTTCGAACAGCTCGCGGGCCTGCCGTTCGCGGAACCAGGCGGCCGCACGCGGATCGCGGTGATGAATGTCCTCGGCGAGGCCCTGCCGGACCGGGCCTACGGGCTGCTGACCGAGGGTTTCCCGCAACTGGTGCGCGTGAACCGCGAGGTGATCGAGCCGGACACGCGGCATGCCTGGCCGGCCGACGGGCCGATCGTCTGCCAGGTCCGCATGATCAACGAATACCCGCTGATCCCGGACCTGGAGCAACTCGAAGCCACCGTGGCCGCGGGCCTCGCGCCTGCCGGCCTGCAGCCCGTCTGAACTTGTCAGCCGCCTTCCCGCAGGTCGCCGTACAGGTATTGCAGGATCGCCAGCGCGACCAGCGGCGCGGTCTCGGTGCGCAAGACGCGCGGACCCAGCGACACCGGCGTGAAGCCCGCGCCGGCCGCCAGCGCGCGCTCGCCGTCGCTGAACCCGCCCTCGGGGCCACAGAGGATCACGAGCGGTGGCCACTGCCGCAGGGCCGCGCCGATGCCGGTGCCGGCACCGGGCGAGAGCAGCAGGCGGCTGCCGGCCGCGGGCAACGCGGCGATGCCGTCGGCCAGCGTGGCAGCCGCGCCGATCCGTGGCACACTGGCCCGCCCGCACTGTTCGGCCGCTGCCCGGGCCACGCCCTGCCAGTGCTGCCGGCGCGCCTCTGCGCGCGGGCCGTCGAGGCGCACGACGCTGCGCTCGCAGGCCAGTGGCAGAATGGCCGCGACGCCGAGCTCCGTGGCCTTCTGGATCACGAGGTCCATGCGCGCGCCGCGGCAGATGCCCTGCATCAGCACTGGCGCGAGCGGCGAATCGGCGAGGCCGGGCCGAGCCGCGTCCAGCCGCACGCGCAGCGGCTTGCCCGTGGTCAGCAGCTCGGCCGGGTATTCCCGTCCGTCGCCGTTGAAGAGCACGAGGCGTGCGCCGCGCTGCAGCCGCAGCACGGTGCGCAGATGTCGTGCCGCCGCGTCGCCGAGCACCAGCTCGTCGCCGCCGCTGAGCGGTCCCGGGTGAAAGGTGCGCGGCTGCATCCGGGCATTATTGCGCAGCCCACCGGCCGGGTTCACCGGGCCACGGCCGATTGCCCGTGAGCTGGCGGGTCGATCCGCAGACCGGGCTGGTCGCCGGCGCGCGGCAGCGGCGCTCGCCGAACCGCGATGCCCGCCCGGCGGGCTGCGAGCCGGCGCTGATCGTGATCCACGGCATTTCACTGCCGCCCGGAGAATTCGGCGGCCCGTGGATCGACGCGTTGTTCAGCAATTGCCTCGACCCGGCGGCCCACCCGTATTTCGCCGGCATCTGCCAGCTCCGGGTCTCCTGCCACCTGCTGATCCGCCGCGACGGCGAACTGGTGCAATACGTGCCCTTGCACGAGCGCGCCTGGCATGCCGGCGAGTCCAGCTATGCGGGGCGGCGACGCTGCAACGATTTCTCCGTCGGCATCGAACTCGAGGGAACCGACGAGCGGCCCTACGACGCCCGTCAGTACCGTGTGCTGGCGGAATTGATCGTGGCATTGCGCCGGGCGCTGCCCGGACTGCGGCGGGCCCCGGTCGTCGGTCACAGCCATATTGCCCCGGGGCGCAAGACCGATCCCGGGCCGGCTTTCGACTGGCAACGCTTGCAGGCGCTGCTCGACAAGGTATCGTGATAGCCGGACACGGGAAACGGCCGGCATGAACCTGATTGCATTGCTGCTGGGACTGGCGATCGAGCGCCTGCTCACGCACCTGTTTCATCTGCGCGAGTTTCGCTGGCTGGACCCGTTCTTCGATCGCGTGTTCGGCGTCGCCGCGCCGCTGCCGCGCCCGCTGATGTTCGCGGCGATCCTGTTGGCCTTGTGTCTGCTCGTGCTGCCGGTCGTCGTCGCCGGGGCGATCCTCGACGAGGCGCTGTTCCGGCTGTTGTATTTCGCGTTCGCCATCATCGTGCTGCTGTTCTCGCTGGGGCCGCGCGATCTGAAGGAGGAGGCGGACGAATACCGGCTGGCCCTGGAAGGGGGCGACCCGCAACGCATCCGCAACTTGGCGAAGGAGCTGCTGGAGACCGATCCGCCCGACGATCCGGTGGCTCGTGATCAGGCCGTGGAGCGCGCCGTCTTCGTGCAGGCCAACAACCGAATTTTCGGCGTCCTGTTCTGGTTCCTGCTGCTCGGGCCGGCGGGGGCGTGGCTGTTTCGGGTGATCGACCTGATGCGCCGCCGGGCAGCCTATCGCTGCCCTCCGGAAGATGCGGCCGGCGGGCAACTGCGGGCCGCCGTGCAGGCCGTGCACGCCGCGTTGGCCTGGATACCGGCGCGGCTGTTGGCCGTCAGCTACGCGCTCGCGGGCAGTTTCGAGGAGGCGATCGCCGATTGGCGGGCCTATTACCAGAACTGCGCCGAGCGCTTCTTCGACATCAACAACGACGTGCTCGCCTGCGCCGGCAGCGCGGCCGCCGGCCGGGCGGGCGACCGCTGCGAGCTTCGTCCGGGTGCCCCGGTTGCGGCGGCCATGGACCTGGTGCTGCGCAGCCTGTGGCTGATCTGGTGCCCGGCGATCGCGGTGCTGACGCTCTACGACCTGGTCAGCTGATGCCGCGCCGGCGACGGGTCCTGGCGGTGGCCGCTGCGCTGCTCGCCATGCTGGCGTCGTCCGCACCGGCCGGCGGCACCGCCGAGGCCGCCGCGCGGCGGATCGCGGTGCTGGCGCCGCACCTGGCCGAGCTGGCCTACGCGGCCGGCGCTGGATCGCGGCTGGTCGCCGGCGTGGCCTTCACTGACTACCCGCCGGCCGCCGCGGACCTGCCGCGCATCGGCGATGCGTTCCGGATCGATTACGAGGCGCTGGCAGCCGTCGCGCCGGACCTAGTGCTGGCCTGGGCGAGCGGCACGCCGGTCGAGGTCGTCGAGCGCTTGCGGGCGCTGGGCTATCGGGTCGTGCTGATGCCATCACCGAGCCTGGCCGGCATCGCCGGGCAGATCGAACGGCTAGGGGCGCTGGCCGGCACGCGCGAGGCGGCCGAACGGTCGGCTCGCCGCTACCGCGAGCGCCTGCGGGCGCTGGCCGCGACCGCGGCGGGCAAGCGCCGGCTGCGGGTGTTCTACCAGGTCTCGTCGCAGCCCTTGCGCACGGTGACCGGGCGGCACGCGATCGGCGAGGCGATGGCGCTCTGCGGCGGCGACAACCCTTTTGCCGGGCTGGCGGGCCTGGCGCCGGTGGTCAGCGTCGAAAGCGTGATCGCCGCGCGCCCGGAAGCGATCATCGCCAGTGGCTATGCGCCCAACCGCCCGCCCGATTTCTCCCGCTGGCAGGACTGGCCGGAACTGCCGGCGAGCCGGGCGGGCAATTTCTTCAGCGTCCCGGCGGATCTGGTCAGCCGGCCGGGTCCGCGTCTGATCGACGGCGCCGAGGCGATCTGCGACGCGCTCGACCGCGCCCGCGAGGCGCTGGCTCAGGACTGAGCCTTCTGCCAGAACGGTTCGGCCACGCCGGCCTCGCGATTCAGCACGCGCGCGACGACGAACAGCAGGTCGGACAGCCGGTTGAGAAACTTCAGCGCGGCCTCGTTCACCGGTTCGTCGCGCGCCAGGCGCCAGGTCCGCCGCTCCGCGCGCCGACAGATCGCCCGCGCGAGCTGACAGGCGGCGGCCCCGTCGCTGCCGCCGGGCAGGATGAACTCCTGCAGCGGCGGCAGATCACGGTTGAAACCGTCCAGCGCCTGTTCGAGGGCGGTGACGGCGGCCTCGTCGATCGCCTGGTGGCCCGGCAGGCACAGCTCGCCGCCGAGATCGAACAGCCGGTGCTGCACCGCAGTCAGGCAGTCGCGGACCGCGGCCGGCAGGCCCGGCCGCGCGAGCACCACGCCGATCGCGCTGTTCAGCTCGTCCACGGAGCCATAGGCCTCGACGCGCGGGTCGTCCTTGGCGACGCGCCGGCCGTCGCCGAGCCCGGTGCTGCCGTCGTCACCGGTGCGGGTGTAGATCTTCGACAGTCGCTTGCCCATGGGCGAAGTATAGAGCCCCGGCGCGGACCGTTCTCAGCGCTGGCCGAATCCGGCGCGGATGCCGGCATAGAAGGCCCGGCCCGGATTCCGGTAGCCGAAGACGTTTTCGTAGTCTTCGTCCAGCAGGTTCTCGGCACGGGCGTAGACGCTCCAGCGCTCGCCGAGCGCATAGCTCGCGGCCAGATTGACCAGCAGGTAATCGTCCAGCGTCACCAGCGGCGACGGGAACCGGGAAAAGTCGCGGTCCAGCTGGTCGCCGGTGTAGGACAGGTTCAGATTCAGGTCGCCGCGGTCGCCGGCGAAGCCGTAGTCCAGGTTCACGGCTGCCATGTGCCGCGGCCGCCGGATTTCGCGTTGCCGGCGGCCGCTCGCGTCCGGCTCGCTGGCCTCGGTATAGGTATAGCTGGCCGTGGCCTGCAGCGCCGGTGTCAGCCGCGCCTGCAGTTCGAGTTCGATGCCCTGGCGGCGGCTGCGGCCGTCGCCGTTGACCACCGAAGAGCGGAAGCCGGGCAGGAAGACGGTCTGAATCTCGTTCTCCAGTTCGGCGTAGAACCAGGTCAGGTCGGCCCGCAGGCGATCGTCGAAGAATCGCTGGTCGATGCCGATATCGAAACCGCTGGATTCCTCGGGCTTCAGGTCCGGGTTCCCGACGAAGGAGGCCGGGAAGAAGCCGAACAGCTCGGTGAAGGTCGGCTTCTTCATCCCGGTGCCATAGCTCGCGTGCAGCCGCGTCGCGCCGGCGTCCGGCCGCCAGGCCGCCGTCAGCCGCAGAGTCGTCTTGTCCTTGAAGTCGCTGTTCAGGTCATGGCGCAGGCTGCCGTTCAGGTCCAGTCCCGGCAGCGGCTGGGCCTGCAGCTCCGCGACCAGGCCGGTGCTGTTCCGCGACTGGCGCTGGTCGGCCGCCGACAGGAAGGGGTTGCCCGGAAATGCCTGGGCGAATTCTTCCTTCTCGTAGTCGATCGCGGCCGTGAGCTGGTAGCGGTCCGGCGCCTTGCCCAGTGCCCAGGAGCTCTGATAGCGCAGGCCGCTGCGCTCGCCGTCACTGCGGTCGGTCAGTCGCCCGGCGTCGCGGTTCTTGCGCTCGCTGTCCAGCCAGTGCGCGGTCAGCCGCTGGCGCCAGCGGCCGTCCTGCAGGGCGAGTTCGGCGGCGCCTTGCAGGTACCAGTAACGCGTATCGGTGACCAGGTCGGCATCGGTCGGCAGCCCCGTCGCGAAGGTATCGTCGAAGTCGGCGCTGGCGTCGGTGTGCCGCGCCGTCAGTTCCAGGGCCAGCTGCTCGCTGACCTCGAAGGCCGTGTGCAGGCCCAGGGTCAGGTTCTCGTAGCCATCGCGCTCGTCGCCCTGGCGGGCGATGTTCTCGCCGTCGGTCTCGAACCAGGACAGGCTGGCCGTGCCGCTGAAACGCCCCCGCCCGCCGCCGGCGCGCAGGCCGGCGCGCCGGCTGTCGAAGGAACCGCCTTCGGCGAAGCCGGCTGCGCTGAGCGGTGCGGCGCCATCGCGTCGCGTGATGAAGTTGATCGCACCGGCCATCGCGTCACTGCCCCAGAGCGCGCTCTGGGGTCCGCGGATCAGCTCGATCCGCTCGAGATCCCAGCTGGTGAACTGCTCGAAGCTGAATTCGTCGGCTGCGGCCGGGTCGTTGACGGGCATGCCGTCGATCAGGACCAGCACGTGGTTGGCCTCGGCGCCGCGCAGCCTGAGCTGCGTCTGGCTGCCCGGCCCGCCCAGCCGGCTGACCGCGACGCCCGGCAGGTCCTGCAGCAGATCGCTGGCCAGGACGGCCTGACGGCGCTCGATCAAGGCCCGGTCGACGACGCTGAAGGCGCTGCCGACGCGGGCAGCCGGCAGTTCGGTCCGGCTGGCGGTGCTGACGATGTTCTCGATGCGATCGTCGGCCGCCGCGGCGCCGGCGAACAGTGCGGCGCCGGCGATCAGACCGTGCAGACAAGGACGGAAATGCATGGTGCCTCCCTTCGCGCGCGACCCCGCGCGCTGCAGTGCGTATCGGCAGGGAGGGAGAGCTGAACTGGCTGCGCCGGGATGGCCCGCCAGGCGCCCTCCGCACCCTGATCCCATCGCCGGCCGGTCTCCGGGCTTGCGAGCGGGAACCGCGTGTTCCCCACCGGTTCGCCTTCCCACGCGTTTGCGCAGTGGCCGCGCGTCCGGGCGGACGCGCTGAACCGGTTTGACTCGTTCACCGTTGCGGGGGCAGCGCCGGAATGGCGGGTTCTTGCGACCTGCTTCACCGGCTTCCCGTTATCCCGGACCGCCGTCCGGGAACACCAGGCGAGCGGCGACTTTAGGCGGGAGCGAATTTCGCTGTCAAGCAGCCGGCCGGGTGGGCACCGGGATCAGCAGTTCTTCGTCGCCCCGGCGATAGCTGGCAAACGCGGTCTGGTACAACGCGCTCATGCGCTCGGCGGTCAGCAGTTCGGCCGCCGGGCCGGCCTGCCAGCGCCCGTCGCCGTACAGCAGCAGCACGCTGCTCGCGTAGTGCGCGGCCAGCGCCGGGTCGTGCAGGCTGGCGACGATCGCCCGGCCTTCGGCCGCCAGCGCGGCCAGCGTGTCCAGTACCAGGAAGCGGTGCGCCGGATCCAGGTGGTTCAGCGGCTCGTCCAGCAGCAGGATCAGCGGATCCTGGACCATCAGCGTCGCCACCGCGAGCCGGCGGCGTTCACCTCCGGAGAGCTGCTGTGCAGGGCGCTGCTCCAGCCCGGCCAGGTCGACGCGCGCGAGCGCCGCGCGCGCCAGCGCCAGGTCGGCGCTGCGCTCCCATTCCAGAAAGCCCAGATGAGCGTGGCGGCCCAGCAAGGCGGTCTCGAGCACCGTGGCCGGAAAGGCGTCCTCGTGGTGCTGCAACAGCAAGCCGAGCTGTCGGGCGATCTGCCGCCGGTCGAGCCGCTCCAGCGGCCGGCCCAGCAACGACACGCGGCCGGCCGCCGGCGCGCGCAGGCCGGCCAGCGTGTGCAGGCTCAGCGTCTTGCCTACGCCGTTCGGGCCGAGCAGGCAGACGAAGTCGCCGGCGTGCAGCGAGAAGTCCAGATCGCTGACCAGCCGCCGTCCGGCAGCCTCCACGCACAGTCCGCGGGCCTCGAGCACGCATGATCCGCTGTCTGCCGAGCCGGTCATGGGGGCCGAGCATAGGCGCAGTCCGGCCGGCGCGAAAGCCGGGCAAAAAAAACCCCGCTAGGGAGGCGGGGTATACGGGTTATTGTTGTTGTCGCGAATTCGGTTACGGCGTCAGCGGCGTGGCATCGCTGGGTTGTTGTCGTTGTTGTGCTGTCGCTGCCTCTGCTTCTTCTTCTGGTTCTTGTTCTTCTCGTTGCGAGCGTCTTCTGGCTTCGATGTCTGTTTGCAGATGTCGAATAGCGCCACCGCCTGCAGTAACCTTTTTTTGTGCGCAGTGTTTACCTGCAACCTGCGTGCCAACTGCCGCGAATCAGCGTAAATTCAGTAGTTAATGGCTCCAATGGTCAGCGGTTTCTGCGTAACTGGCGCCAGATTGTAAAGGAACCCGACAGGGCCGCCGGCCACCGACGGGCGGCCGTCCCGGCGAAGGCCGCGCCGCGACAGGCAGTTCCATCGCGCCCTTCACGGATTTTCGCGGTATCGGGGCGCCGGACCGGCGGATCCGAATCGATCGCAAGCCGCCGTTTTTACAAAGTTCGCCGGTTCGCGCCTGTAAATTTTTCCAACGCTGCGACGGATCAGCGGCCCGGGCGGTATTCGCGGCCGCCGAGCAGCACCAGTGCCGGGTGCGTCGCGGCCTCGATGTCCGCCAGCGGGTCGCCGGCCACGAGCAGCAGGTCGGCCCGAGCACCGGGGCGCAGTTCGCCAAGCCCGCGGCCTGCCGCGAGCGCCTGCGCTGCGTCTCGCGTGGCCATGCGCAATACCTCGAAAGGCTGCAAGCCGCTGTCGACCAGCGCCTGCAGTTCCCGACGCAAACCAAGCCCGGGTGGCCAGCGGCGCCCGTCGGCTGCCGGCAGGATCCGCGCCCCGCGGCCCGCGGCGCGAAACAGGGCCTGCGCCCGCGCCCGCGCTTGGGCCCGCTCGATGGCCGAGGGCGCCTGCGGCGGCGGGGGCAGCAAGGCCGTCAGGCGGGAAGCCAGGCGCAGGCTACGCGCGCCGGCCAGATC
Organism: Gammaproteobacteria bacterium; assembly: GCA_003695765.1. Taxonomy (GTDB): domain Bacteria; phylum Pseudomonadota; class Gammaproteobacteria; order Steroidobacterales; genus J054. The sequence goes on along the minus strand of RFHQ01000015.1, from coordinate 16,156 downwards.
GATGATGTCGCCGTAGACCCCCGACTGGCCGGCCAGCCAGAGCTCGTCGATCGGCAGCAGCAGGGCCGGAAACGGCCGGGTCGCGATCGCCGGCTGGCCGAGCGCATGCGCGTCGGCGATCTGCGCAGGCCAGCCGCGGTCCGCAGCTTCGCAAAGGCGGTAGCCGGCGAGGCGCGCTGCGGCCGAGACGGATCCGGCCGCCGCGCAGGCGGGCGGGCTGTAATAGACGCGCGGGCCGGGCAACGTGCCGGACCGCCAGGTCTCGGCGCGCTCGGCGACCCCGCGTGGATCGGCCGCCGCATAGCGCAGGCTGGTGACACCGGCATCGAGCCAGGCCCGGCCCTCGACGGCGAGGCCCATCGGCCCTGGCGCGGCGCCGACGTCCACGAGGCCCGGCAGCGCGGTCAGTTCGCGGAGATCGAGCAGACGCCCTGGCGGCGGCGGGTCCTGCCAGGGCTGGATCGCGACGATGCGGCCGTCCTCGATCACGATGTCACGCTGTGTGACGTAGCCGGGTCCGAGGCCGTCGAAGAGCCGGCCGACCCGCAACACCCTGCGCCCGCGGCCTTCGGCCGGTCGCCAGCTCAGCCCCAGGCGCAGCGGGCGCGCTTCCTCACCGGGCCGCCACTGCCACAGGCGGCCGTCCCGCTGGTACCAAAGGCCGCCGCTGGCCGTGCAGCCGAAGGCCTCGACCGTCCCCGGCGAGTCGGCCCCGGTGCCCGGCAGCCGGAGACGGCCGCCGGCATCGAGACCGGCGAGCCATTCGCCGCCCGGGGGGCCGCAGGCCTGGCGCATTCCGTCGGGCGCCGCTTCCCCGAGCCGCCCGTCGAGTCCGAGCAGCAGATCCGGCAAGCCGACGTCGCGATACAGCCGCAGCCGGTCCGGGCCGGACCAGCTCAGCCCGGAGAGCCCGCGCAGGCCGCCGGCAATGAGTCGCGGTGCTGCCGTTCCGTCGGTGGCCAAGAGCAGCACCGACTGCCGTGCCGCCCCGGCCCGCCGCGCCAGGCCGGCGAGCGAGCGGCCGTCCGGCCGCCAGGCGATGGCACTGATGCGCCATTCCGGGCTGCCGATGGCGCGTTCCGGGCCGTGATCGAGCTCGGCGACCCAAGCCCGGGGCGCGCCGCCGTGATCACTGATCCAGGCCAGCCGCTCCAGTCCCGGTGCCAGCGCCGGCCGCCGGGCGCTGGCCGTGACCACGCCGAATCGGCGGGTGACCTGACCCGCCCGATCCAGCGCCCAGACCGCGCCCAACGCCCCTGCGTACCAGCGACCGTTGCCGCCGTCCAGACCGCTGAAGGCGCGCGCCGGCTGGGGCCAGTCGGGCGCCGGTGCCGGGGCCGGCGAGACCGGTGCCCGATCCGGGACCGTGACCCGGGCGTTGAACGGCAGATCCTCGGCCGCGAAACGATCGAGGTGCCGCCGGCGCAGGCGGCCGTCCGCGGTGTAGATCAGCTGGTCCGGCCCCTGCCATGACGGCCGTGACGCAAACACGTTTTCGTGGCGGGTCAGGCCCTTGCTGACCGGCGGCTCGGACAGCAGCAGCAGCCGGAGCTGGCCTCGACCGCCGATCCGCCGCACGTAGGCGATCAGGCCGCCACCGGGCCGCCAGGCCGGCGCATGCAAGCGGCCACGCTCGCGCCACAGCAAGCGCCGCCTGCCGTCGGGCTCGCGGACGTACAGGCCGTCGCCGCCGTCCGGCGTGTCGCCGACGTACACGAGCCGCCTGCCGGCGTCGTCCCAGGCCGGATCCCGCTCGTCGCCCGGCGCAAAGCTGAGCTGCTCCAAGTCGAGGCTGGTCAGGTCGAGCGCCCAGATGTCCTCACTGCCGCCGCGGTCGGAGGACAGCAGCAGGCGCTTGCCGTCCGGATGCCAGGACGGCGCGCGATGATCGAAGTCGCCGAAACTGACCTGCCGCGGCAGCCCGCCGGCCACCGGCACGACCGCGATCTGTCGGTGGCCACGGTCGGCGAACTCGAAGGCGACCAGCCGCCCGTCGGGACTCAACGCCGGCCGGCTTGCGACCTGCGTGCCGGCGGTCAGCGCGCGGGCCTCCCGCGGCTTCCGGTCGAGGATCCAGATGCGTCCGGCCAAGTCCAGCGCGATGCGGCGGCCGTCGGCGCTGGCGCTGGCGTGCAGGGCCGTGCCCTCGGTCAGCGTCAGTTCGCCAGCGGCGCCCGCGCGCGGGGCGACAGCCACAGGCAGCAGGCACAGGAGCACCGCGGGCAGGCGCACGACTAGCCGTCGCTGTGCCAGGTGCCACCGCTGCGGCGTGGATCCGCGGCGACGGAAAAGCCCCGCGCCGGGTGCCAGGCCGCCGCGCCGACGCCGCCGAAAAACATGGACGGCGACGGAAACGGCCGGGCCGGGACGCCGAGTTCGTCGATGGCCAGTCCGGGTTCGTGCGCCACGCGCCAGCCGTCGTCGGTGAATTCGACATGCGCGCGGGGTGCGTCGACGGCCTGCTGCAGCGCTTGCCCGAGCACCAGGTGATTGACCAACACTTGCAGGATCGCGGTCGTGATCCGGTCCGCCCCCGGCGAGCCGATCGCCAGCAGTTCTCCATCCCGCCACGCCACTGTCGGCGCCATGTTCGAGCGCAAGCGGCTGCCGGGCGGCGCCGGCTCCAGGCCGCGTTTGTTCAATTCCAGCTCGCCCAGCGAATTGTTCAGCCAGATCCCGGTGCCGGGCGCCATGTCGCCGGAGCCATAGCCAGCCGACACGGTGACGCTGCAGGCGAGGCCGTCCGCGTCGACGGCCGACACGTGGCAGGTGGCGCTGGACTCCCCGGCGCGCGGCAGCTCGCCGCGCAGCGCTGCGCGCAGCAGCGCCCGGGCATCGGCCTCGAGCGAATCGCTGTCGTCCAGCCGCCGCCGGCGATAGTCGAGCACGGCGCGCTGGGTGTCGACGAGTCGTGCGAGCGCGGCGCGGTCCCAGTCGCGTATCGGCTCCCTGCTCAGCAGCTGCAGCATCGCGCTGAGCACTGCGCCGCCGATCGCCGGGGGCGGATTGCTCGCGACCTCCCAGCCGGCGACGGCGGTCTTCAGGCTGGGGCGAGGCAGCACTTCGTAGGCGGCGAGATCGGCCTCGCTGAGCCGGCCGCCCGCCGCCTGCACATGGGCGGCGATGCCGCGACCGAGTTCACCGGTGTAGAACTCGTCCGGGCCGTTGCGGGCGATGCGGTTCAGGGTGTCGGCGAGGTGCGGCACGACGACCGTCTCGCCGGCTTCCTTGAGCCGGCCATCGGGATGGCACAGAGCCGTGCGCCCGTCCTCGCTGCGGCAGAAGATCGGTTCCGCCGAGTACTCCAGGTAATGGTAGGAGGCCGGCGGCAGCGGAAAGCCGCGGCGGGTGCAGTCGATCACCGGCTCGAACAGCACCGGCCACGGCACTCGACCGTATTCCCGCGATGCCTCGCCGAACAGCGCGACCGCACCCGGCACGCCGACCGTGTCCGGGCCGATCACCGTGTCGACGCCGCCGCCGTATTCCAGGTGCACCGGGATCGCCAGGCGTTCGCCGGCCGGCCTGCGCAGGCCGCGCCCGGGCACGGCCACGTAACCGTCGAGGGTCAGCGCGTCGCGTCCCGGCCGCTTCACCGTCAGGTAACCGCCGCAGGCCAGCGAGCAGATACCCGGCTCGGTATTGACGGCGACCAGAATCGCGGCCAGCGCCGCGTCCACGGCATTGCCGCCGGCCTCCGCCATCGCTGCGCCCGCCGCCGCTGCCAGCGACGAACTCGCCGCCACGGCCAGTCGGCTGCTCATGCGAGCCGGGCCGCCGGAGACGGCTCGTTCACGCGGTCCATGCTGTCGCCTCCGCTGCCCACCGGAGCGATTCTAGATGACCTGCGGCATGCGCTGCAGACGCGCGTGAGCAGCGCCTGCCGGTCTGGGGTAACGTATGCGCCCCATGGAACTCGACGACATTCGCGCGCGCCTGTCGGCGATCGATCGCCAGATCGTCGAGCTGGTGGCCGAGCGGCAGGCGCTGGCCGAGCAGGTTGGTGCGGTCAAGCAGGCGGCCGGCCTGCCGACGCGCGACTACCAGCGAGAGAAACAGGTGCTGGAAGCGGCTGCCCGACAGGCGGCGGCGCTGGGCTTGCCGCCGTCGGTGGCCGAGGCCCTGATGCGCCTGCTGATCGAGTCGGCGCTGACGCGCCAGGAGCGGGCGCGGGTCCGCGCCGAAGGGCGCGGACACGGGCAGCGTGCGCTGGTGATCGGCGGAGCCGGAAAGATGGGCCTGTGGTTCGCCGACTTTTTGGATTCGCAGGGCTATGCCGTGACCATCGCCGATCCGGCGCCGGCGCCGCCCGGCTTCCAGGCGGTGAGCGACTGGCGCGAAACCGCGGACGAGTTCGAGCTGACGGTCGTCGCCGCGCCGATCGTGGCCAGTGCCGCGATCCTCGACGCGCTCGCCGCCGCCGGACGGCGCGGGCTGATCTTCGACATCGGGTCGCTGAAGTCGCCGCTGCTGGCCCCCTTGCGGCGCCTCGCCGACAGCGGCGCGCGGGTCACATCGTTGCACCCGATGTTCGGGCCGGACACGGAGCTGTTGTCCGGCCGGCACGTGCTGTTTCTGGACGCGGGCGTTCCGGAAGCGACCGCCGAGGCCCGCGAGCTCTTCGCCTCGACGATGGCGGAACAGATCGAGATGCCGGTGGACGAGCACGACCGGTTGATCGCCTATGTGCTCGGCCTCTCGCACGCGCTGAACATCGCCTTCTTCACGGCGCTCGCGGACAGCGGTGAGGCCTTGCCGAAGCTCGCCGAACTGTCGAGCACGACCTTCGATGCGCAGCTCCGCGTCGCGGCCAGCGTCGCCGCCGAGAATCCACACCTGTACTTCGAGATCCAGTCGGAGAACCCGCACGGTCCGGGGGCCTTGGCGGCGCTGCGCGAAGCCGTCAACCGGGTCGCCGCGGTGGTCGAAGCCGGGGACGAGCAAGCCTTCGTGCAGCTGATGGAGCGCGGGCGGGACTATTTCGCGCGCCGGGCCTGACGGGCCGCCGGATCCGCGCGGCGCAGCAGGTAAAGGAACAGCGGCACGCCGAGCAGCGCCGTGATCGCACCGACCGGCAATTGCCGCGGTGCGAGCACGGAACGCGCGAGGGTGTCGGCCAGCGTCAGCAGGCTGCCGCCGGCCAGCGCCGCCGCAGGCAGCAACCGCCGGTGGTCGGCACCGCTCAGCAGGCGCATGAGGTGGGGCACGACCAGGCCGATGAAGCCGACGGTGCCGGCCGTCGTGACCGCGACCGCCGTCAACAGAGAGGCCAGCAGGTAGACGGCGCTGCGCGTCGGGCCGACCCGCAGCCCGAGCAGGCTCGCCTGCATCTCGCCGGTCGTCAGCAGGTTCAGCGAGCGGCCGAGCAGCACGCCACCGGCGGTGCCGGCGGCGGCCACCAGCAGGCTCGGCCAGGGGCTGCTGGCGAAGGCGAAGTCACCCATCAGCCAGAACAGGATGCCGCGCAGGTTCGTGTCCGGGCTGATCGCCAGCATCAGGCTGATCAGCGCACTCCAGCCGGCCGCGAGCACGACACCGGTGAGCAACAGCCGCGGCGGGCTCAGCGGACTGCCGGCACTGCTGAGCCCGAAGACCAGCGCCGTGCTGAGCAGAGCCCCGCCGAAGGCCGCGAGCTCGATGCCGCTGCCGGCCAGGCCGGCCAGCATCGCGGCCAGCGCTGCGACGGCGGCGCCGCCGGAGGTGCCGAGGATGTAAGGGTCGGCCAATGGATTGCGCAGCAGGGCCTGCAGCATCGCGCCGGCCAGCGCGAGGCAGGCGCCGGTGCCGAATGCGGCCAGCGCACGCGGCAGGCGCAGGCGCAGCACGATGTCGCGCGTCAGGGGATCGCCGTCGCCGAGCAGCGCCCGCAGCAGCGCCTCGGGCGGTGCCGCGTGGCTGCCGGTGCACAGGGCGAGCAGCAGGCTCGCCGCGGCGAGCAGCAGCAGCAGGGGCAGGAGTCGTCGGAGGCTGAGCTGCATCGGCTGTCCGTGGCGCGTGGGGCAGCGGAAGTGTATGCCAATGCCCGCTGCGCCGTGACAGCGACTCGATCGCTGTGGAAGAATCCGCCCGCAATGGACTTGATCGACCAGGAAGGTTTCCGCGCCAACGTGGGCATCGTGATCTGCGCAGCGGACGATACGCTGCTGCTGGGCGGCCGCAAGGGGCAGCCCGGCTGGCAGTTTCCGCAGGGCGGCATCCAGGTCGACGAAACACCGGAGCAGGCGATGTACCGGGAGTTGTGGGAGGAAGTCGGTCTGCGCCCGGACGATGTCGAACTGCTGGCCACGACCCGCGAGTGGTTGCGCTACCGGTTGCCGGAGCGCTATGTCCGCCGGCATGTCCGGCCGCTGTGTATCGGCCAGAAACAGCGCTGGTACCTGCTGCGCCTGCTCGGCGACGACAGCCGCCTGCGTCTGGACCGCTCCGAGCAACCGGAATTCGACCGCTGGCGCTGGGTCGACTACTGGCGGCCGGTGCGGGAGGTGATCTATTTCAAGCGCCCGGTCTACGCGCAGGCACTGACCGAGCTGGCCCCGGCGCTGTTCCCCGGCGGCCCGCCGCCGCGGCCGGACTGGTGGCAGGACGAATGGCAGGCGAGCGGCGCGCCGTGAGGCCGGTCCGGCCGATGCGCCGGGCGACGGACCATCTGCCGCGGCGCCGGTGGCTCGCCTGGCTGCTGCTGCTGGCGGGACTGGCGATGCTGTGGACCGCCTACGAACTGGGCCAGGCCAATGCCGGCTATAACCGCCTGCAGGCGCTGCGCGAGAAGCGCCGGCTGGCAAGCGAGCTGACTGCGGCGCAGACCGAAGCGCAGCGGCTGCGCGAACAGCTGGCCGTGCTCAGCACCGAAAGCAAGGTGAAGGCCGAGGCCTACCGGCGCGTCGAGATCCAACTCGCCGAATTGCAGGCGCGCATCCAGCAGCAGTCGGAGGAGATCGCCTTCTACCAGGGCATCGTCGGTGCCGACCAGCAGGCCGGGCTGCGCGTGCAGGATCTGCAGATCGAGCCCGGCGCCGGACCGGACGAGTTCCGCCTGCGGCTGGTCTTGGCGCAGGCGCTGCGCAGCGACAGCCGGGTCTCGGGGCGGGTCGAACTGGTCGTCGAAGGCGAGCAGGACGGCCAGCCGCGCAGCCTGGCGCTGGCGGACCTGACGGGCGGCGGGGCCAAGTCGCTGGATTTTTCCTTTCGCTATTTCCAGAACCTGCAGGCGGAGCTGCGCTTTCCCGAGGGATTCGATCCACGGCGTGTCACCGTCCGGCTGCTGCCGCGCGGCAAGCGGCCGCGGAACGTCGAGGAATCCTTCGATTGGCGACCGGCAGCCGGCTGATGTGACCCTGGTCGGGTTTTTTCGACCGGCGGCGGCGGTAGACTGGCACGCGGGGGCAATCCGCGGAGTAATGGCATGTTTTTCGGCAAGCGGCGCAAGCCGGACCTGATCCACACCCTCGTCGGTGACGGTACGCGCATTGAAGGCGACCTGCGCTTCGACGGGGGCTGCCATATCGACGGCATCGTGCACGGCAACGTCATTGCCGAGCGCGATCCGGAGGCAGTGCTGAGCATCAGCGAAGACGGCCGTGTCGAGGGCAGCGTGCGCGTGCCGCGCTTATTGCTCAACGGCACGGTCGAGGGCGACGTCTACGCATCGGAGCGGGTCGAGCTGGGCGCCACGGCGCGGGTCGTCGGCAACCTGCATTACGAGCTGCTGGAGATGACCGCTGGCGCCGAGATCAACGGCCAGCTGATCCACCAGCCGGCAGCCCAGCAGGCCGCGGCGGGAAGCAAGCCAAAGCGCAAGCAGGCGCACGACGCCACGCAGCCGATGCGGGCGCCGGCGCCGGTGACCGAGGGTGACGGCTGAGGCTGGGCCGGCGCCGGATCGCGGCGCCGAGGTCCTGGCCGCGGTCGATCTTGGCTCCAACAGCTTCCACATGGTCGTCGCCCGGCTGTCGCACGGGCAGCTGACCGTCATCGACCGCCTGCGGGAAATGGTGCGACTCGCGGCCGGGCTGGACCAGAACAAGCGCCTGGACGCGGCCAGCCAGGCGCGGGCACTCGATTGCCTTGCGCGTTTCGGCCAGCGGATCCGCGACATGCACGCCGATCAGGTCCGGGTGGTCGGCACCAATACGCTGCGGCAGGCGCGCAACAGCGGCGAGTTCCTGCAGGCAGCCGAGCAAAGTCTGGGCCACCCGGTCCAGGTGATCTCGGGCATCGAGGAGGCCCGCCTGATCTATCTCGGCGCGGTGCACGGCCTGCCGGCGGTGGCCGGGCCGCAGATCTGCATCGACATCGGCGGGGGCAGCACCGAGCTGGCGCGCGGCCAGGGGCTGGAACCCGAATTGCTCGAAAGCCTGTACCTCGGCTGTGTCAGCGTGAGCCGCGAGTTCTTCGCCGGCGGCAAACTGAGCCGGCGGCGCTTCGACGACGCGCGGCTGGCCGCGCGCATGGAGCTGGCGCCGCTGCGCGAGCGTTTCCTGGACCGGCCGATCGCGCGCTTCATCGGCACCTCCGGCACGATCCGGGCTGCCGGGCGCGTGGTCCGGGCGCTGCTTGGCGAGCAGGCCGGACTCGATCGCGAAGGGGTCGAGGCGCTGATCGACCGGATGCTGGCCGCGGGCCGCGTGGAGCGGCTGCAGTTGCCCGGATTGTCGGAACAGCGCCGCCCGGTCTTCGCCGGTGGCGTCGCGATCCTCGCGGCCGTGCTCGAAGCGCTGGACGCCGACGGGCTCGTGCTCGCCGACGGCGCGCTGCGGGAAGGGATCCTCTATGACCTGGTCGGCCGGCTGAGCGACGAGGACGCGCGGCTGCGCAGCGTGCGCGCCCTGGCCGGGCGGATGCGCGTGGACGCGGCGCAGGCGGAACGCGTCGCGACGACCGCGCTGGCGCTGTTCGATCAGGTCGCCGCGGACTGGGCGCTGGAGGATCCCGAGCTGCGCCGCCTGCTCGGCTGGGCAGCGCAGTTGCACGAGATCGGTCTGGACATCGCGCATGCGCACTACCATCGGCACGGCGCCTACCTGCTCGAGCACGCGGACCTCCCCGGCTTCACCCGGCAGGAACAGCAACTGCTGGCCTTGTTGGTCGGCAGCCACCGCCGCAGTTTCGATCGCAAGGCCTTCGCCGTACTCGGTGGCCGCCGGCGCCGGCAGGGCCTGCGGCTGGCGGTGCTGTTGCGGCTGGCGGTGCTGCTCAATCGCAGCCGCAGGGGCCGCGTTGCGCTTCCGCTGCGGCTGGTCGCCCGGGGCAATGTCTTGCGCTTGCTGGCGCCCGCTGACTGGCTGGCCGCGAATCCGCTGACGGCCGCGGATCTCGGCAAGGAGGCACGGCGGCTGGCAGACGGCGCCGGGCTGGCGCTGCAGATCGAGCCGTCAGGCGCTGACGCTGGGCAGCTCGGCGAGTTGCGCCAATAGCGTGCCCTGCGCCGATACCGGGTCCTCGTCCGGTCCCGGCGTCAACAGGCGATAGCTGCCGTCGGCCTGCAGTTCCCATGCCTGCTGGTTGTCGCGCAGGTAGATGTCCAGGTCGGCGATCACGCGGCGCTTCAGTTCCGGATCCAGGATCGGAAAGGCCAGCTCGATGCGCCGGAAGAAATTGCGGTCCATCCAGTCGGCACTGGAACAGAAGACCGTTTCCTCGCCGTCGGCATGGAAATAGTACACACGCGTGTGCTCCAGGAAACGTCCGACGATCGAGCGGACGCGGATGTTGTCCGACACGCCGGGCACGCCGGGACGCAGGCAGCAGATTCCGCGCACGATCAGGTCGACGAAGACGCCGGCGCAGGAAGCCCGATAGAGGGCACGGATCACCTCGGGCTCGACCAGCGCGTTCAGCTTGGCGATGATGTGCCCGGCGCGCCCGCGGGCGACGTTGCGGATCTCCTGCTCGATCAGTTCCAGCACCTTGTCGTGCAGGTCGAAGGGCGCTTGCAGCACGCGCTTCGCCGGCGGTGTCTGCATCATGCTGGTCAGTTGCAGGAACACGTGGTGCACGTCTTCGCCGAGGTCCGGGTCGGCGCTGAACAGTCCGTAGTCGGTGTACACCCGCGCCGTGCCCGGATGATAGTTGCCGGTGCTCAGGTGCACGTAGCGCACCAGTCGGCCGCCTTCGCGGCGCACGACCATCGCCATCTTGCAATGCGTCTTGAAGCCGCGGACGCCGTAGACGACGTGCGCACCGGCGGTCTGCAGGCGGTTGGCCAGCTCGATGTTCGCGGCCTCGTCGAAACGCGCCCGCAGTTCGACGCTGACAGTGACCTCCTTGCCGGCCTGCGCTGCGGCGACCAAGGCCTTGATGATGGGCGAATCCGCGCCGGCCCGGTACAGCGTGATCTTGATCGCCAAAACGTCCGGATCCTGCGCCGCGCGGCTGATGAATTCCAGCACCGGCGCAAAGGACTGATAGGGGTGGTGTAACAGCAGGTCGCGTTCGCGGATCGCCGTGAAGATGTCGTCGTCGCTGCCCAGCACCACCGGCAGCCCCGGGCTGAACGGTGGATCCTTCAGGTCGTCCCGGTCCACGAGGCTGTACACGGCCATCAGGCGATTGAGATTGACCGGGCCGTCGACCTGGTAGAGATCGGCCTCGCTCAGCCCGAACATCTGCAGCAGGTAGCTGGTCAGCGCCGGCGGACAATCGTGAGCGGTCTCCAGGCGCACCGCCGCGCCGTAGCGGCTGGCGATCAGCTCGCCTTCGAGCGCGCGCATCAGGTCGTCGACTTCTTCCTCGTCCACATAGAGGTCGCTGTTGCGCGTCACGCGGAACTGGTAGCAGCCGCTGATCTCCATGCCGGTGAACAGCTCGTCGACGAAGGCGTGGATGACCGACGACAGAAACACGAAGTCGTTTGGGCCGGTATCCGCAAGTTCCGGCGACAGGCGGATCAGCCGGGGCAGGGACCGGGGCGCCTGGACGATGGCCTTGTCGCAGGGCCGCCCGAAGGCATGTACGCCCTTCAGGCCGACGATGAAATTGAGGCTCTTGTTCAGGATGCGCGGAAAGGGCCGGGCCGGGTCCAGCGTGACCGGGCTGAGCACCGGCTCGATTTCCTTGTGGAAGTGTTCGCGCAGCCACTCGCGCTGCTCGCGGTTCCAGCGCGTGCGGCGTATGAATCGGATGCCTTCGCTGTCCAGCGCCGGGATCAGTTCGTCGTTCAGCAACCGGTACTGCTCGCGTACCAGTTCGTGGACTCGTTCGCTGAGCTGATTCAGCACCTGCTGCGGTGTCAGCATGTCCGGCCCGGCCGGCGCCGAACCCAGCTCCAGCCGCTGCTTGAGGCCGCTGACCCGAATCTCGAAGAACTCGTCGAGATTGGTCGACAGGATGCAGATGAATTTCAGCCGCTCGAGCAGCGGTGTGCGGGGGTCGACGACTTGGTGCAGGACACGCCGGTTGAACTCCAGCGCGCTGAGCTCACGATTGATGTAGTAATCGGGCAGCTTGAGATTCGGCGTGTCCACGGCGGCGCGGCTGACAAAGACATTTCAATATAGCAGGGCGCCACGGCTGTGATGTTACGCCGTTCACAGTTGTCATAATGCGCCGGCGGCCGGCAGATAGACACCGCCGAGCGGGACCGCGACCCGGGCGCCGGTGACCTGCGGCAGGTTGCCCGGGCGTTCGGCCAGGCGCTCGCGCGCGAGCCAGGCGAAGGCACAGGCCTCGACCCAGTCGGGCGCAATGCCCAGGCAGTCACTGCTTTCGACCACCGTGCCGGGCAGGCGGGCGGCGATCCGTGCGAGCAGGTCCGGGTTGTGGACGCCGCCACCGCAGACCAGCAGGCGCTCGGGCGGCCCCGCCGCCTGCAGTGGCCGGGCCACCGTGATCGCCGTCAGCTCGGCCAGTGTCGCCTGCACGTCGCGTGGCGAGGTCCGTTCGCCGGCTGCCGCGAGCCGCGCCGCGAGCCAGCGCCGGTTGAACAGCTCCAGCCCGGTGCTCTTCGGCGGCGGCCGCTGGAAGAAGGCTTCCTGCAGGCAGGCACGCAGCAGCGCCTGATCGACGTTTCCGCCGGCGGCCCAGCGCCCGCCGTCGTCGTAGGGCTCGCCGCGCTGCTCGCGGATCCACAGGTCCAGCAAGGCGTTCGCCGGCCCGGTATCGAAGCCGAGCACCGGACCCTCCCGGGGCAGCAGCGTGACGTTGGCGATGCCGCCCAGGTTCAGGACCGCACGGTTCTCTTCCGGCGAGGCGAAGGCCCAGCGATGGAAGGCGGGCGCCAGCGGCGCGCCCTGGCCGCCGGCGGCCATGTCCGCGGTGCGAAAATCCGCGACCACGGGAATGCCGGTGAGCACGGCAAGGGTCCCCGGGTCGCCGAGCTGCAGCGAGAAACCATGCGGCAGATCCGGGCGATGGCGGATCGTCTGGCCGTGGCTGCCGATCGCGCGTACGGCGCGGGCCGGGACGCCGGCGACGTCCAGCAGCTCGTGGGTCGCGTCCGCGAAGACCTGAGCCAGCTCCGTGTGCAGCGCGCCCAGCTGGTCGATCGGCGTGCGCTGCGGTTGTTCGAGCACGGCCGTGAGCCAGCCGGACAGGGCCTCGGGGTACGGTCGGCAGCGGCTGGCCAGGAGCTCGCAACGGTGGTCGCCGAAGCGGACCAGCACGGCATCGACACCGTCGCGGCTGGTGCCGGAGATCAGCCCGATAAACAGCGCCTCGGACATGTCTGTGGCCGCGCCCGATCGCGGCCGATCAGCTGCTGGGCAACGGGGCCTGGCTGGCGAGCAGCGGCCGGTGCGCGTCCAGCTCCCGCGACAGCGCCGCCGAAACCTCGCGGAAGGCGGGCAGCCAGGCCGGGTCCAGCGGCTCGGCGTCCGGCAGTTTGACCGTGCGCGGGTTCTGATGCACGCCGTTCACGCGGTACTCATAGTGCAGGTGCGGGCCGGTCGCCAGGCCGGTGGCGCCGACATAGCCGATGACCTGGCCCTGGCGGACGCGGCTGCCGGTGCGCGGCTTGCCGAAGCGCGACAGATGCGCGTACAGCGTCGTGATGTTGCCGCCATGCTGCAGGATCACGGTGTTGCCGTAGCCCCCCTTGCGACCGCGGAAGATCACCTTGCCGTCGCCGGCGGCCTTGACCGGCGTACCGGTCGGCGCCGCGTAGTCGACGCCCCGGTGCGCGCGGATCGTGTTCAGCTTCGGGTGCCGGCGGCGCGGATTGAAATTGGAACTGATCCGCGAGAAGCTCAGTGGCGCGCGCACGAAGGCCTTGCGCAGGCTGCGGCCGTCCGGATCGTAGTAGTCGGCGCGGCCGGTCGGATCTTCGTAGTAGAAGGCCTTGAAACTCTCGCCCTGGTTGATGAATTCGGCGGCCAGGATGCGGCCCTCGCCGAGCCGCTCGCCGTCCCGCCAGAGCTCTTCGTAGAGCACGCGGAAACTGTCGCCGCGGCGGATGTCCAGCACGAAGTCGATGTCCCAGGCGAAGATACCCGCCAGGTTCATGATCAGGCGGTCCGAGACGCCCGCGGCCGCGGCCGCCTCGAACAGCGAGCTGTCGATCGTGCCGCTGGCCACCACCGGCCGCCGTTCCAGCTCGCGGGCCTTCAGTTCCGCCCGGTAGCCCTCGTCCTCGACGCGTTCGACGTGCAGAGCTTCGGTCAGGCTGATCTCCCGGTCCAGCGACAGCACATGGCCCATTTCGTGGCGGACCGAGATCGTGTCGCCGGGCCGGATCAGCCGCAGGTGCTCGCGCGCGAGATCGAGCTGCATGATGCGGGCGAGATCGGCGCGGCTGATGTCGTGCCGCGCGAACAGGCGGTCGAGGCTGTCGCCGCGGCGGACCGTCAGGCGCACGGTTTCTCCGGGGGGCGGCGGTGGTTCGACCGCGGGCAGCACAGCGACAGCGCCGGCCGCTGCCGCGGCTGGGTCGGCTGCGACCGTGGCTGGTGCCGCTGTGGCCGAGACCTCGCCGGCCAACGCGGCCGCCTGCGCCGCCTGTCCGGCGGTCGCGGATTCCGGTGCCGGCGGGCCGCCGAGCAGCGCGACCGAGACCAGCGGAATGCCGAGTCCGGCCGCGAACCAGGGCACGCGGGCCGGCCGGCGAACCGGCTGCTCCGGCGCCGGCTTGTAGTCCGGCATCAGGCTGTGCGGTGCAGTCAAGCTGGCGACTCCCCGTGTCGGGCCCGGAACGCGGACCCGGGCCGTGCCCGGCGATCCGCCGCCACGCTTCGGTGGCCCACCCCCGCGGATCGCAAGCAGCAGAATTATCTGCATTCTCAGCGGTCTGGGTCAATCAATGCAGGCCGGATCTGAGACTCCGGTCGCCGCCCGCTCGCGTACCGGGCAGCGGTCGATTCCGGTATGCTCGCGGCCGCGGCATCGGGGGCGATGCACGGTGGATAATCGGGTGATGACCGGGGTCGACGAGCAGCTGGCAATCATTCGCCGCGGTGCGGAGGAAATCCTGCTGGAGGACGAGCTGCGCGAGCGGCTGACCGGCGGCCGGCCGCTGCGTGTCAAGGCCGGCTTCGACCCCACGGCGCCGGACCTGCACCTCGGGCACACGGTATTGATCAACAAGATGCGGCAGTTCCAGGAACTCGGCCACGAGGTCATCTTCCTGATCGGCGATTTCACCGGGCTGATCGGCGACCCCACCGGCCGCAACGCGACCCGGCCGCCGCTGACGCCGGAGGAGATCGCCGAGAACGCCCGCACCTACGAGGAACAGATCTTCAAGATCCTCGACCCGGAACGCACCCGGGTCATGTTCAACTCGAGCTGGATGAACGAGATGACGGCGGCCGACATGATCCGCCTGGCCGGCCGGCACACGGTCGCGCGGATGCTGGAACGCGACGACTTCAGCAAGCGCTACGCGGCCGGCAAGCCGATCGCGATCCACGAGTTCCTGTACCCGCTGGTCCAGGGCTACGACTCCGTGGCGCTGGAGGCCGACGTGGAACTGGGCGGCACGGACCAGAAGTTCAACCTGCTGGTCGGTCGGCAGCTGCAACAGAGCTGGGGCCAGCCGCCGCAGGTCGTGCTGACCATGCCATTGCTCGAGGGCCTGGACGGCGTGAACAAGATGTCCAAGTCCATGGGCAACTACGTCGGCATCGACGAGCCGCCGGCCGAGATGTTCGGCAAGCTGATGTCGATCTCTGACGAGTTGATGTGGCGCTACTTCGAGCTGCTGAGCTTCCGGCCGGCCGCCGAGATCGACGCGTTGCGGCGCGGCGTGGAACAGGGCGCGAATCCGCGGGACGCGAAGCTCGAACTGGCGACCGAGATCGTCGACCGCTTCCACGGGCCAGGCGCCGGCGAACGCGCCCGCGAGGCCTTCCAGCGGCAGTTCCGGGACAAGGCCCTGCCGGAGGACTTGCCGGAAATCAGGGTTCCGGCCCCGGAAGGCCGGCTGGGGATTGCCAATCTGCTGCGCGAGGCCGACCTCGTGGCCAGCAATTCCGAGGCCTTCCGGATGATCGGCCAGGGCGCGGTGCGGATCGACGGGGAGCGGGTCTCCGACCGGGCCCTGGAGATCCCGGCGGGCACGACCCACGTCTACCAGGTCGGCAAGCGGCGCTTCGCCCGGGTCACCGTTGTCTGAGGCGGCGGCTGGATTTTTTCTTCGCCGACCCCTTGCCGGCCGGAGAATCTTCTGTACAATTGTCGGTCTGCCCGCGATTCCCGCGGGGGATCGCACTCGCTCTTTAACAATCAGGAAACAGGTAATTTGTGTGGGCGCTCGCGTCACCATGGCGGCTCGCTATGGCCCGATGCGAGTGACCGAACATACTCGTTACTTACCAGTAACTTAGTAGTTCGGGATCTCGTCTGACGTTTGTAGAGATATAAACTGAAGAGTTTGATCCTGGCTCAGATTGAACGCTGGCGGCATGCCTAACACATGCAAGTCGAACGGTAACGCGGAGAGCTTGCTCTCTGGCGACGAGTGGCGGACGGGTGAGTAATGCTTGGGAATCTGCCCAGTAGTGGGGGACAACCCGGGGAAACTCGGGCTAATACCGCATACGCCCTACGGGGGAAAGCGGGGGATCTTCGGACCTCGCGCTATTGGATGAGCCCAAGTCGGATTAGCTTGTTGGTGGGGTAAAGGCCCACCAAGGCGACGATCCGTAGCTGGTCTGAGAGGACGATCAGCCACACTGGGACTGAGACACGGCCCAGACTCCTACGGGAGGCAGCAGTGGGGAATATT
>RFHQ01000123.1 GCA_003695765.1 Gammaproteobacteria bacterium | reverse complement strand
TTCAGCAGTTTCTGCTGGTTGGCGCGGTCCCGGCGAAAGCGCGCCTCGCGCTCGCGGTTCTCCTTGTTGTCCTGGACTTCGCCGCGCTTGACGAGCTCCAGCAACTCCTTCATCGACAGGGCCTTGGCTTCCTGCGCAGGCGCCGCTGCTGGCAGCAGCAGCGCGCCGGCCAGCAGCAGGCAGGGCAATACTTTCATCGTGATCTTGCTCATCAACCCGCCTCCGGCGCGTCAACAGGAAGAAGGATCAGGTCCGGCGCCACCTGCTTTCTCGCGATCTGCAGGCCGAACTTGATCTGGTTCTTGTACTCGCTGCCCAGCGGCTGCCAGGAGCGGCTGCGCTGGTCCCAGACGCCGGACTTGCTGCCGTCGGCCGTCTGGTAGACCAGTACGATGCGGCCGATGCGCAGCATGTCGACCTCGCGCGTGGTGTCGTCGATCTGCAGGTTTTCCTTGTAGGCCTCGATCGTGCGGCCGAAGTCGTTCTCGATCTGGTAGGCCTCGGTCACCTTGCGGAATTTCTCGGCGACGGTCACGTCCTGCCGCTCCAGCAGCGCACGAAGGTCGGCAACGCGCTGGCGACGCTCGTCGAGCAGGAAGGGGACGTCCAGCTCGATGAAACGCTCCAGGCCGTCGATCATCTTGGTCATGATCGGCACGATCTGCCGGTTGATCACCTCGACCTGGTCGATCGAGGCCTTCAGATCCTCGATCTGCGCCTTCTGGTTGTCGACCTGGCGCTGCAGCAGCGTGTTGTAGATGTTCAGGCCTTCGATTTCCTTCAGTACCGCCTTGTACTGGTCCTCGAGGCTGCGGGTCTGCTTGACGACCGCGTCGATGCGCTTCTGCGACTCCTGGGCCAGCCGGATGCGCCGCTGTTGCGCGTCCAGCACCTGGTTCAGTGACTGCGCCGGCGCCACCAGCGGGACGGCCAGCAGCATCGCGGCACCGCCTGCCACAAGCCACGGCTTCCAATTGATTGGACTCATTCAGGATCCCCTTGGCTAGTTGAATTCGGATCTGTTTCGGAGTGTGCCGGGCACAAGTCCGATTCGTGGCAGCCGCTGCCGCGCGCCGCCTAACCCGCCTACCTTACTACAGGATGGGCCGGCGCTGCACCACTTGGCGCCATCGCGGAGCCACCGCGGGCTATGCAATCCCGGCAGCCGTCTGTGCCGATTCGACAGTTGACAAGCCGCCGCCCATGCCTGAATATCCCGCGGCTATGTTTAATGAGTGTGCCAGTTTCGCCAAGCCGTCGCCCCTGCAGCGCGGCGCGGGTCGCGCGGCCACACTGCCCCTGCTTCTGCTGGGACTCAGCCCACGGAGGTGCGGGCCCCTGGCCGCCTGAACAGGCCACCGAATTGCCAGACCCCGCACCCGGATCAGGTGGCGGGGTTTTTTTATGCCGGATCTCGACGTATCGCCAGGAGTATCGAAAATGAAGATTTACAATGAATCCGAAGCCAACACCGGCGCGCTGGCCGGCAAGCGGGTCGCCGTGCTCGGCTACGGCAGCCAGGGCCGCGCGCACGCGCTGAACCTGCGCGACAGCGGCATCGACGTGATCGTGGGCCTGCGCCCGGGCGGGGCGACCTGGGGCAAGGCCGAAGCCGACGGCTTCACTGTCAAGGAACCGGCGGATGCCGTCGCCGGCGCGGACCTCGTCGCCTTCCTGCTGCCCGACACCGCCCAGCCGGCGTTGTACGCAGCGATCGAGGAGCGGATCCCCGAAGGCGCGACCCTGCTGTTCGCGCACGGCTTCAACATCCATTACGGGCAGATCGAGCCCCGCGGCGATCTCGATGTCGTGCTGATCGCGCCGAAAGGCCCGGGTGACCTCGTGCGCCGGCAATACGAACAGGGCAAGGGCGTGCCCTGCCTGATGGCGATCGCACGGGACGCCAGCGGGCGCGCCCAGGACATCGCGTTGGCCTACGCGCACGCGATCGGCGGCGGCCGCGGCGGTGTGCTGGAGACGACGTTCGCCGAAGAGACCGAGACCGATCTGTTCGGCGAACAGGCCGTGCTCTGCGGCGGCGCGACCGAACTGGTGCTGGCCGGCTTCGATACGCTGGTCGAGGCCGGCTACCAGCCGGAGGTCGCCTATTTCGAGTGCATGCACGAACTCAAGCTGATCGTCGACCTGCTGCACGAGGGCGGGCTGAAGAAGATGCACGAGTTCATCAGCGAAACGGCTCAGTACGGCGACTTCGTCAGCGGGCCGCGGGTGATCGACCAGCATGTTCGTGACCGCATGAAGGAAGTCCTGCAGGACATCCAGCAAGGCACGTTCGCGCGCAACTGGATCGCGGAAAACGAACAGGGCAAGCCGGAATTCCAGCGCATGGAGTCCGCCGACCTCGCGCACCCGATCGAGCAGGTCGGCGCCGAGTTGCGCGGTCGCATGCCCTGGCTGAACGAACAGGGCTGAACCCCGGGCCGGCGGCCCGGCCAAGACAGGACGGAGGCAGGCAATGAGCGAGCAAGCCACAGACCGCGTCGTGATCTTCGACACGACCCTGCGTGACGGTGAACAGGCTCCGGGCTGCAGCATGACGCTGCGCGAGAAGCTGCGGGTCGCAGGCGCGCTGCGAGACCTCCGTGTCGACGTCATCGAGGCGGGCTTTGCGGCGGCCTCGCCCGGTGATTTCGAGGCCGTGCAGGCTATCGCCCGCGAGATCGAGGGCCCGCGGATCTGCAGCCTCGCGCGCTGCCATCCGGGCGACATCGAACGGGCGGCCCGGGCGGTCGAACCGGCGGCGAACAAGCGCATCCACGTGTTCGTGGCCACCAGCGAGATACACCGCAAGTACAAGCTGGAGCTGGCCAAGGAGGAGATCATCCGCAGTGCCGGCGAGTCGGTGCGGCTGGCGCGCGAGGCCTGTGACGACGTGGAGTTCTCGGCCGAGGACGCGTCGCGTACCGA
>RFHQ01000122.1 GCA_003695765.1 Gammaproteobacteria bacterium | reverse complement strand
CTGAAGCTCGAGGAGATCGCGCTCAAGGACGACTATTTCATCGAGAAAAAACTCTATCCGAACGTCGATTTCTACTCCGGAATCATCTACCGCGCGCTGGGCCTGCCGACCGCGATGTTCACGGTGATGTTCGCGATCGCGCGCACGGTCGGCTGGGTCGCCCACTGGCGCGAGATGATCACCGACCCGGACGGCCGTATCGGCCGGCCGCGGCAGCTGTATACCGGCCCGGGTCGGCGCGACTACGTGGCGCTGGAACAGCGCTGATTCACGGCTCCGCCGCCAGCAGCTCCTGCAGTTCGCGCAGCCCGGCGCGGCGCATCGGCCGCCCGTCGACCGGGCTCAACGGCGCATGGGCGCGGCGGCGCTCCGGGAACACGCTCGCCAGGCACTCGGTGCCATCGACCCGGAAGCGGTAGCCCGGCAACTGGAATTCCTCGCCGCGGCGCCAGCGGTGCCGGCAGGCGATCGGGCGGTGACGCAGGCCCAGCGAGTCGAGCTGCGCGCCGACGGCCTCGGCGGCATCGGCGAACAGGTGCAGGTCGATGGCGCTGTGCTCGGTCGCGTGGCCGCTCAGCACCGCGCCGACGAGCCGCGGCCGGAAGGCCTGCAATGCGAGCATCAGGTCCGCGGCCAGCCGCCGCAGCCGCTGCAGCTGTGCCGCGTGGCGATCCCCGCCGAAGACGCGGTTGCGTTCCGCCAGCGCCGCTTCGATTTCCGCGTTGCCCGGCAGCGGCGCCTGACGCCCGAGGCCCATGCGTTCCACGGCCTTGGCCTTCGCCGCGCGGAAATCCGCCAGCCCGCTCTCCTGCATGATGCGCGCGGCTTCGTCGGCGATCGTCGCGCGCAGGTGCTCGGGACGTTGTGCATGTCGGCGGCTGGACATCGGCTTTTTTCCTTCGCGGCTGGGCGGCCGTTCTCAGAACAGGGTTTCGTCTTCGGGCGCCGGCTCCGCCGGGTTGCCGTCGACGTCGGAGAATATCGGTGTGGCTTCCTCGCGCAGCAGCGGTGGCAGGTGGCCGGCTTCGAAGATTTCGAAAATCGCGCCCTGGTAACCGGCCGGCGCAACCTTGCCGCTGCGCGGATCGATGCGCACGGTCACGATGCCCGGCGGTCGCGGGATCGTGCCGTCCGGCGCATTGCGCAGGGCATCGGCCATGAAGTATTTCCACATCGGCAACGCCGTGCGGCTGCCTTCTTCACCGGCGCCGAGCGAGCGTTCCTGGTCGAAGCCGACCCAGGCGGTGGCCACGAGCTGGCCATTGAAGCCGCTGAACCAGGCATCGCGGCGGTCGTTCGAAGTGCCGGTCTTGCCGGCCAGGTCCGGCCGGCCGAGATCGCGCGCCCGGCGCCCGGTGCCGCGCCGGATCACGTCGCGCATCATGTCGTAGATCAGGTAGGCGTTTTCGGCGCTGATCACCCGCTCGGCCGGGTGCAGATAGCCGCGCAGGAAATGCGGCGCTTCGCTGGCTGTCGGCCGCCAGTTCAGGCCGTGCGCGATCAGCTGTTCCGTGCTGCGGTAGTCGGGGATCTCGTCGCTGCCCGGCGCGGGCGCATCGGGTAGCAGCTGCAGTTGCACCGGCTGCGCTTTGGCGGGGGCCGGCGGCTCGGCCGCGTCCCGGGCGGCCAGCGCCTCGCGGCGGGCCCGCTCCGCCGGGTCCGGGTCACAGGGGGGGCAGGCCACGTCGGGCTCGGCGTTGTAGAGTTCGCTGCCGTCCGGGCCGAGCACCCGCTCGATCAGGTAGGGCTTGACGCGGTAACCGGTGTTCGCGAACACGGCGTAGCCGGCGGCCATGTCCAGCGGTGCGGCACCACCGCTGCCCAGGGCCAGCGACAGATCGCGCGGCAGCGCGGAGTCGGGCAGGCCGAACTTGCGGATGTGACGGATTGCGTTGCCGATGCCGGTGCCGAGCAGAATGCGCACGGACACGAGGTTCAGCGAGCGCACCAGCGCCTCGCGCAGCCGCGTCGGTCCATTGAAGCGCCGCGAGTAGTTCTCCGGCCGCCAGGTGTCCTCCAGGTTCTCGTCGTCGAAGACCACGGGCGCATCGTTGACCAGCGTGGCCGGGGTGAAGCCGTTCTCCAGCGCCGCCGAGTAGATGAAGGGCTTGAACGAGGAGCCGGGCTGGCGGCGGCTCTGCACCGCCCGGTTGAACTTGCTGGCGCGGAAATCGAAACCGCCGGTCAGCGACAGGATCGCGCCGTCCTCCGGGTCCACGGCGACCATCGCGCCCTGCACCTCCGGCAGTTGCGCCAGCAGCCAGCCGCGGTCGACCGTCGGCAGCAGGTAGACCACGTCGCCGGGCCGGACCACGTCGCTGGCCTGCTTGGGCGGGTCGCCGACGACATTGTCGTTCACATAACGAGGCCAGCGCAGCCCGTCCCAGCCGACGACGGCCTCACCCCGGTCGCGGATGAAGACCCGTGCCGACTGGTCCTCGCCGAGCCCCAGCACCACGGCCGGCTGCAGGCCACCGTATTCGGGGTAATCGGCCAGCAGGGCGTTCAGCGCATCGCCGGCATAGCTGCCGTCGGGCTGTTTATCGAGCCCGGCCAGCGCATCGCGGGCCAGCGGTCCGCGGTAGCCGTGGCGCCGGTCGTACTCGAGCAGGGCCGTGCGGGTCGCCTGCTCGGCGGCGAGCTGCAGGGAACTGTCGATGGTCGTGACGACCCGGTAGCCGTCGGTATAGGCGGCCGGGCCGAAGCGGCGGATCATCTCCGCGCGCACCATCTCTGAGACCCACGGCGCATGCAACGCGACGCGCGGCCCGTGAAGCTTCGAGACCACCGGCGTCGCCAGCGCCTCGGCGTACTGCTCATCGTCGATGAAGTCCAGTTCGTGCATCCGGCGTAGCACGTAGGCGCGGCGTTCCGTCGCCCGTTCGACATCGGCGACCGGGTTCAGGCGCGACGGCGCCTTGGGGATGCCGGCGATGGTCGCGGCCTCGGCGATCGTCAGCTCGTCCAGCGGTTTACCGAAATAGACTTCGGCGGCGGCGCCGACGCCATAGGCGCGCTGGCCGAGAAAGATCTTGTTCAGATACAGCGCGAGGATCTCTTCCTTGGTGAACTCGCGCTCGATCTGCATCGCCAGCAGCAATTCCTTGGCCTTGCGGACGAAGGTGCGTTCGCGGCTGAGGAAATAGACCCGGGCCAGCTGCTGCGTGATCGTGCTGCCGCCCTGGCTGCGGGAGCCGGTGAGCAGCAGGTTCAGCGCCGCGCGCATGATGCCCTGGTAGTCGAAACCGGGATGCTCGAAGAAGCGGTCGTCTTCGGCGGCCAGGAAAGCCTGGATCACGACCGGCGGGATGTCCTCGTAATCGACCGGACTGCGCCGTTTTTCGCCGATCTGGTCGATCAGCCGGCCGTCGCGCGAGTAGACCCGCAACGGGATCTGCAACTGCACGTCGCGCAACGTCTCGGCCGACGGCAGCGACGGCTCGAAGTAGTACCAGGCGCCGGCGACGGCAGCCGCCACGCCCAGCGCGGCAGTGCCGAGCAGGGCCGCGGCGACCGCGAGGATGCGAATCCACGGGCTCATGAAAAAAGCGAAGACATTCCCTTGCCTCGGGGGGGTCGATTATGCATATTGGCGGCGGTTTTTGGGCAAACCCATTGAAAGATGGGGGCGCAAAGCCACCGGTCTAAGGGATTCCCGGGCCGCGGCGGAGCAGGGACGACGCCGGGCCGGAGCACTCCTAGGACAGCGGGGCTGCCGGATCCGGCCTGATACCGGGTCTGAACACCATCCTCTGTCCGGGCATTGCCCCGGTGTCTCCCCTCTGTTGCGTTCACGCGACTGGTGCGCGCTGTGCCGTGCTGTGCGACTGCGTCCGAACTGGCGGTGAAAGTGGGACGCAGTCCACAGCCCTTTCGCCGCAGCCCGATATATAGTTAAATCGGGTTGCTTAGACGCCGGGCGACAAATTTTTGGCAAGCTGCGGACTTAGAAGGGAAAACACGTGCTATTCAAGCCACGTTCCAAGCCGCTGATCGGACTGGACATAACGACGTCGTCCATCAAGCTCATCGAGCTGAGCCAGGCGGGCAAGAGCTACCGCGTCGAATGTTACGCGGCGGAACCGACGCCGCCGAACTCGATCAACGAAAAGACCATCGTCGACGCCGATGCCGTCGGCGAGGCGATCCGGCGGGCCGTGAAGCGCTCCGGCAGCAGCACCGACGAGGTCGCGATCGCGATCAGCGGCGACGCGGCCATCACCAAGGTCATCCAGATGCCCCGCAGCCTCGGGCCCAACGAGCTGGAAGGGCAGGTCGAGATCCAGGCCGATCAGTACATCCCCTTCCCGATGGAGGAGGTCAGCTTCGACTTCGAGGTTCTCGGCCCATCGGCCAGCGACCCGGAGATGAACGACGTCCTGCTGGTCGCGACCCGCACGGACAACGTCGACCAGCGCCGCGCGGCCGTCGAGGCGGCCGGGCTGACGGCCCGCGTCGTCGATGTCGAGGCCTTCGCGCTGGAGAACGCCTGCCAGCTGCTCGCCCACCAGATGCCGGACGGCGGCATCGACCACCTGATCGCCGTCGTCGATTTCGGCGCCAGCAACACGACCTTCAGCGTGCTGCAGGACATGCGCGTGATCTACACCCGCGACTTCTCCTTCGGCGGCCAGCAGCTCACCGAGGAGATCATGCGGACCTACGGCCTGAGCCTCGAGGACGCCGGACGGGCCAAGAAGGAGGGCGGCTTGCCGAGCAACTACCAGCCGGAGGTCCTGGACCCGTTCATCGACGACATGACCCAGCAGGTCAGCCGCTCCTTGCAGTTCTTCCTGGCCTCCGGCGGCGGCCGGGAACAGCCGGACCAGATTCTCGTCTGCGGCGGTTGCGCCAACATCCCGGGCGTGGCCGATGTCATTTCCAGCAAGGTAGGCATCCCGACGGAGATCGGCGATCCGCTGGGCCAGATGAAGATTTCTTCGCGCGCCAAGTCACAGGGAGTGCGCAAGGATGCCACCGCCCTGCTGACGGCCTGTGGGCTCGCGCTACGGAGTTTCGACTGACATGCCTCGCATAAACCTGCTCCCCTGGCGCGACGAACTCCGCAAGCAGCGCCGGAACCAGTTCTACGTAGCGCTCGGCGGCGCGGCCGTCGCGGCGGCGTTGCTGCTGGTGCTGGCCTACTTCGCCTTCGACAACGTCATCGACCACCAGCGTGATCGCAATCGCCTGTTGCAGAGCGAGATCAAGGCGCTGGACAAGCGCATCGAGGAGATCCTCGACCTGGAGGACAAGAAGGAACGCCTGCTGGCGCGCATGCGGATCATCGAGCAGCTGCAGCGCAGCCGGCCGGGCATCGTGCATGTGTTCGACGAACTGGTGAAGGTGCTGCCGGACGGCGTCTACCTGACCGAGGTCAAGCAGACCGGCCGGCGCCTCGAGATCCGCGGCTTCGCCGAGTCGAACACGCGCGTGTCGGCGCTGATGCGCAACATCGACCGTTCGGAGTGGCTTGCCGATCCGGACCTGGAGGTCGTCGAGGTCAAGGCCGGCCGTGGCGAGGTGCCCGGACGCGCCAGCGAGTTCGTCGTCTTCGCGCGCCAGGTGGCGCCAGGCGGCATGGAAGAGGAGGAAGCGGAATGAACTTCCTCGAAGAACTGCAGAATCTCGACTTCAACGACATCGGTCGCTGGCCGCCGGTCTTTCACCTGCTGTTCGTCGCGCTGTTCTTCGTACTGGTCAGCGGTGCGGGCTTCTATTTCCTGGTCTACAAGGAACAGATGCCGCGGCTGGAAAAGGCGCAGCGCGAGGAACGCGACCTGAAGCGTGAATTCGAGCAGAAGCAGCGCAAGGCCGCGAATTTCGATGCCTACAAGGAGCAGCTCGCCGAGATCGAGAGTTCCTTCGGCACCATGCTGCGTCAGCTGCCCGGCAAGACCGAGATCCCGAACCTGCTGGTGGACATCTCGCAGACCGGCCTGGCCGCGGGGCTGCAGGAAGAGCTGTTCCAGCCGCTGGAGGAACTGCGGCGGGACTTCTACGCCGAGAAGCCGATCAAGATCCGCTTGCGCGGCAGCTACCACGAGTTCGGCCGCTTCGTCAGCGACATCGCGGCGCTGCCGCGGATCGTGACTCTGCACGACATCGAGATCACGCCGGCGAACGATCAGGACGGCGGTCCCGACAACCTGGTCCTGAACGTGACCGCCAAGACCTACCGCTATCTCGAGGAAGACGGCGAAGAGCAACAGGACACGGGCTCATGAGGACGGGAAGCAAGCACATCGGCCTGGTATGCAGCCTGGTGCTGGCCGGCCTGCTCGGCGGTTGCGGCGGTGACATGGACGACCTGCTGGCCTATATCGACGAGGTCAAGTCGCGGCCGGGCGGTCGCATCGAGCCGCTGCCGCAGATCAAGCCTTACGAGACTTTCACCTATTCGGCCGGGAATCTGCGTTCGCCCTTCGTGCCGGAGAGCGGCCAGCAGCGCGCGGTCGCCAGCGGGCCGCGCCCGATCGTCAACCGGCCGAAGGAATTTCTCGAGCAGTTCCCGCTGGACACGCTGGAAATGGTCGGGGCACTGGAGATCGGCGGCAAGACCTATGCGCTGGTGCAGACGCCGGACGGCCTCGTGCACCGCGTGCTGCCCGGCAATTACGTCGGTCAGAACGACGGGCGCATCGTCGAGATCACGGAGTCGGAAATCAGGGTCGAGGAGCTGGTGCCGGATGGCATGGGCGGATTCTTCAAGCGGTCTGCGGCGATCAGCCTGGACTGACGGGTGCTGGCGCGGCTGAGCGGCCTCACCCAAGGGGAGAGCGTGGGAGTACTTGAAATGACTATAGTCAGGCCGACAACGGCGAGTTGCGCGAGGCGTTCTGCCGGCGGCGCGTGGATGGCGCTGCTGGCCAGCGTGGCGGTCAGCCTGCTGGCTGTCTCCGCGAGCTGGGCGCAGGAGGCTGGCAACAGCCTGCGCGACGTGCAGGTGCAGGCCCTGCCGGGCAACCGCATCGAACTCCGCCTGGTCCTGGCCGAACCGGCGGACGAGCCGCTGGCCTTCACGATCGAGAACCCGGCGCGGATCGCGCTGGACCTGCGCGACACCGTGCTGGATCTGCCGAGCCGGCGCAAGGACGTCGGTATCGGCGTGCTCGACACCGTCCTCGCCGCCGAGGCCGGCGGCCGCACGCGCGTGGTGCTGAACCTCGATCAGAT
The DNA here is from genome assembly GCA_003695765.1 of Gammaproteobacteria bacterium. Classification (GTDB taxonomy): domain Bacteria; phylum Pseudomonadota; class Gammaproteobacteria; order Steroidobacterales; genus J054. Next base: position 1,945 of record RFHQ01000122.1, on the reverse strand, counting down.
GGTTCCCTACAGCACCCGCGTCGATGGCAACAATATTGTCGTCACGCTGGATTCCGCCGGCGCTGTTGCCACGCAGCCGACCTTCCAGGCCGCCAGCACCGGCGGTGGTGGCGCCGCGGCGCCGGGACGGCGCGCGATCGAGATGGTCGACTTCCGCCGTTCCGAGACCGGCGCGGGCCGGGTGATCGTGCGCCTCAGCGAGCCCGGCACGGCCGTGGACGTGCGCCAGGAAGGCAGCCGCATCGTCCTGAACTTCGCCGATACGGCCGTCAGCGACGAGCAGACCAAGCGCCTGGACGTGATGGACTTCGCGACCCCGGTCAGCACGATCGACGTGCTGCGCGTCGGCCCGGACACGCGGATCGTGGTGGCCGCCAGCGGCCAGTTCGAGGAGCTGGCCTACCAGTCGGACGATGTGTTCACGCTGGAAGTGCAACCGGTGCGGCCCAAGTCGGCGCAGGAGCGTCCGACGCTGTTCAGCCCGGATCGCGAATACAGCGGCGAGCGCCTGACCCTGAACTTCCAGGACATCGAGACGCGCGCCGTGCTGCAGTTGCTGGCCGAGGTCAGCGGCCGCAACGTCGTGGTCTCAGACACCGTGCAGGGGAACGTGACCCTGCGCCTGCAGAACGTGCCCTGGGACCAGGCGCTGGATATCGTGCTGGCGGCCCGTGGCCTGGACATGCGGGAGAACGGCAACGTGATCATCATCGCGCCGGCCGACGAGATCGCCGCACGTGAAAAGGCGGACCTGGAAGCGCGCCAGGAGATCAAGGAGCTGGAACCGCTGATGTCCGAGTACCTGCAGGTCAACTATGCCAAGGCCTCGGACCTGGCGGAACTGATCTCCGGCGCCGGTGGCAATCCGCTGCTGTCGGAGCGCGGCTCGGTCGGTATCGACGAACGGACCAACACGCTGCTGGTGCAGGACACGGCCGACCGCATCGAGAACATCCGGCGGATGGTCAGCACGCTGGACATCCCGGTGCGCCAGGTGCTGATCGAGTCGCGCATCGTGATCGTGCGCGACAACTTCAGCCGTGACCTGGGCGTGCGCTGGGGCGCGACCTATGTGCGCAGCAACGGCAGCGACGGCCTGATCTCGACGAGCGGCTCGGCCGAGGGCAACGATACGGTCGTGCAATCCGGCATCGACAACATCAACAGTACCGGCACGCCGTTCCCGGTGACGGTGCCGGGGCTGGACGATCGGTTCAATGTGAACCTGCCGGTGGCCGGTGCGGCCGGCCAGCTCGCGGTCGCGATTCTCGGCGACGACTATCTGGTCGACCTGGAGTTGTCGGCCCTGCAGGCCGAGGGCCGCGGCGAGGTGATTTCGTCGCCGCGCGTGATCACGGCCAACCAGAAGGAAGCCAACATCAAGCAGGGTGTCGAGATTCCCTATCAGGAGTCGGCTTCCAGCGGCGCGACCACGACGCAGTTCAAGGAGGCGGTGCTGAGCCTGACGGTAACGCCGCAGATCACGCCGGACGACCGCATCATCATGGACCTGCGGGTGACCAAGGACAGCGTCGGCAAGGTCGTGACCACCGAGCGTGGCGGCCAGGTGCCGAGCATCGACACCCGCTCGGTGGAGACGCAGGTGCTGGTGAACAACGGGCAGACCGTCGTTCTCGGTGGTATCTACGAGACCGACGAGCAGGAAACCTACACCAAGGTGCCCTACCTCGGCGATCTGCCAATACTGGGGGCGTTCTTCCGTTCGACCAGCGTGTCGAACAAGAAGACGGAACTGCTGATTTTCGTCACGCCGAAAATACTAAGAGAAGGCTCGAGCATTTACTGAAGGAGTACGGCCGCAGGATTGCGGTAGAGGGTTTGCTATGAAACGCCTGCTTTCTTTTGGAGTCGCGCTCGTGGCGCTCGGCCTTGCGGCCTGCGGCGGTGGCGGCAATACGATCACCGGCACGCCGCCGGCCAGTGG
>RFHQ01000121.1 GCA_003695765.1 Gammaproteobacteria bacterium | reverse complement strand
GCATCAGGCGGGCCAGCGGTCCTTGCCGTCCAGGTAGCGCTTGGCGTCGGCGAGACTCTCGGGCAGATAGTCCTCGAACAGCCCGGGCTCGTAGCGCGGCCGGTAGGCCGCGAAGGCCGGCGCGTACAGCGGCCAGTGGACGTCCGGTATCGCGTGCCGGGCGCGGAAATCGGCGATCGGGATCGGCGCGACGACCTGTTGCTCGAACTTCGAGGCCGCGACGGCCAGCGCCTTGCCGTCCGGCCCGTAGATCGCCGAGCCACCGGCACCGCCGCCGGCATCGTCCATGAAGCCGGGATTGTCCGGCGACACGGCATTGTTGACGATCACGGCATAGACGCGGTTGTAGCGGGCGCACATCTGGATGTCTTCCGGGGTGAAGCCGCCGGTCGCCGTGCGCAGAATGATCTCGGCACCCTTCAGTGCCATCGTGCGGAACAGCTCCGGCTCGAGCTGCGTCGACGAGGTCGCGAGGTTGCCGATCGGCGTGCGGTGCACCGGCACGACCGCATCGGCGCCGTACATCTCGATGTAACGATCGAGCACGTTGTAGATCGTGGTCGTCAGCAGTTCGAAGCCCGGGAATACGCCCTTGATATTGCGCGCCTTCCAGTCGCGGGCGACGAGCCGCCCGTCGGGGCCGATGATGCTGGTGATGCTGAGGATGTGCCCGGGCCAGTCCCGGTCGACGGCGTAGGCGCCGAACTGGATGTAGCAATCGTGCTCGCGGGCCTTCGCGGCGATTGCCTCGGTCTCCGGCCCGGGCAGTTCGATGGCGAGGCGCCGTAGCGCTTTCCGGTCCCAGGGGTTCCAGCCCTGCAGCGGAAATTCGTGAAAGCACAGCAGGTCCTTGTGCCCGCCGTAGAACTGCGCCTTGTCGATCAGTTCCAGCATGTGCGCGAGATTGGCCCGGATGCCGGGCGCTGGGTTGTCGCCGTCGACGGCGCGCACGCGGGATTGCACGGCCGAAACCGTGACCACCGGCTTCGCCAGCGGCGCCCGGGCATAGCGCCGGCCGTTCTCCGGCACCGAGACCCCGCCCGCCGCCTTGCCCGCGCTGGCCGCGCGCATGCGGCCGCCGAGCAGCGCACCGGCGCCGGCGGCCGCGCCCAGCAGCGCGCGCCGGTTCAGCCTTGCCTGTGCCTGCTTGCCTTGTTTCCTGCTCATCGTCGTCCTGCTCCTGCCCGCCGGGACCGCCCCGGCGATTCCGTGCTAGTTTTAGCACGCTCACGCCCCGGAGCCCGGCGCATGCAAGATACCCAGTCCCCAAGCCGTGGTTTCAGCGGCACGCAGGTCGCGCTGATCCTGCTCGCGGTGGTCGTCGTCACCGTCGGCCTGACATTGTGGGTGGCCTGGTTCTGGCTGTTTCCGCGCGAATTCCGCCCCGTCGAGCTGAACGCCCGCGAGCAGGCGGTGCTCGAGTCCAAGCTGCAGCGGCTGGAGAGAGTCGCGGCGCCGGCGGCCGGCCAGGGCAAGGAAAGCGATGCCGAATGGCTGCGCCCGGTGCCCTATAGCGAGGCCGACGCGGACCGGCGCATCGAGCTCAGCGAGCGGGAGCTGAATGCGCTGATCGCGCGCGATCCGGCCCTGGCGCATCGCCTGGCCGTGGACCTCGGTGAGGATCTGGCCAGTGCGCGGCTGCTGTTGCCGCTGCCGCCGGACTTCCCGCTGCTCGGCGGGCGCACGTTGCGGGTCAACGCCGGGCTGGAGATGCGCTTCGCCGATGGTCGCCCGCAGGTCCGCCTGCGTGGCGTCAGCGTCATGGGCGTGCCGCTGCCGAACGCCTGGCTGGGCAATCTGAAGAATGTCGACCTCGTCGCCGAGTTCGGCCGCGGTCCGGGTTTCTGGCGCAGCTTTGCCGCCGGCATCGACAACATCCGTGTCGCCGACGGCCAACTGCTGATCGAGCTACGCGAATAATCACCGCGGCCACCGGGGCGGTCGCCGCGGCGATGCCGATCAGAGGCCGCTGCTCAACGATCCCTGCCATGACCACCGGGCGAACGTCCGGTTCGCTGCGCCGGGCCTGCCGCATTGCAATAACCGGTGCCGGGCGCTGGCGCCGTTGAATCCGATCGACGGCGAAGGACGAATGTCTCCTCAAGCCGGCGCTGGGTCCGGCCGGAATCGAACGGAGACCGTCATGAACACCGCTGGAAAGAATTTTCGCACTGGACTATTGATGCTCGCGCTGGGCTTTGCGCTGACCGGCACGGCGCAGGCCGGTTCGCTGCGCATGCAGCTCAGCGACAGCGGCGCCTACGGCGAGCGTGCGCTGCTGAACGGTGATTACGCGGAGGCCGCGCGCCGGCTCGAGTACGCGCTCGAACTGGCCGGCGAGGCACGCAGCCTGCGCGCGCCGATCCTCAACGACCTGTGCATCGCTTACACCTTGCTCGGGCAGACCGAGCGGGCCCTGGCTCGTTGCGACGCGGCTGTTGCAGCCGGTCGTGACCGGGGCCGGGCGCTGAACAACCGGGCCGTCGCGCGGATCGCGGCCGGCGATGTTGACGGCGCCGCGGCCGATCTGCGCGCGGCGCTGACTGCTCCTGGTGCCCCTGCCGCGGCGCGCGTCAATCTGCGGCTCGTCACGCAGCCGATCGCGCCGCAGCTGGCCGAGGACGAGGCCCGCGTCGGTGACGGCGCGTCGGGGCCAATGCCGCCGGCCGGCTGAAATTCATCTCTGACACGATTGACGAGATCGACGACGGGACCGGCGGGGTCTCGACGAACTTCCCAAAGATCCTGACCCGCTTCGGCGGGTCGTTTTTTGGCTCGCCAGCGGTATAGTGGCGCCGGCAGAATCTGGCAAGCGAAATCGCCAATGTTCCCGCTGCGCGACGACAACCCGCACTTTCTGACGCCGTACGTCACCTACGGCATCATCGTGCTGAACCTGCTGGTCTGGGCCGTGGTCCAGGGTTTCGGTACGCCCGCGGCCCTGCTGAACTCCCTGTGCACGCTGGGCCTGATCCCGGGCGAGTTGCTCGGCACACTGCCGGCCGGCTACACGACACAGCTCGGCGCCGGCCTGGTCTGCGTGCTCGAGGGCCGGCCGGCCTGGCACACGCTGCTGACCTCGATGTTCCTGCACGGCGGCTGGATGCACATTCTTTCCAATATGTGGTTCCTGTGGATCTTCGGCAACAACGTCGAGGATTCGATGGGCCATCTGCGCTTCGCGGCCTTCTACCTGCTCTGCGGCCTCGCGGCCGCAGCGCTGCAGATGCTGGCCAACCCGGCCTCGGGCGTGCCGATGGTCGGGGCCTCCGGCGCGATCGGCGGTGTCATGGGCGCCTACGTGCTGCTGTATCCGCGGGTCAATGTGCACATGCTGATCTTCCTCGGTTTCTTCGTGACCACGATCGCCGTGCCGGCCTACTGGATGCTTGGCTACTGGTTCCTCGTGCAGCTGCTCGGCGGCTTCGGCAGCTTGGGCCGCGAAGGCGGCGGCGTCGCGTTCTGGGCCCATGTCGGCGGCTTCGTCGCCGGCGCCGCGCTGCTGCCGCTCTTCCGCAACCCGGCACTGGTCGCAAGGCATCCGTACCACGGCTGGTCGCAGGGCTCCAGCGGCCCGAGCTGGCGGCGGCTGCGCTGATGGCGGTGTCAGAGACGATTTCCGCGACCGGCCAGGCGACGGCCGGGCTCGCGGCCGGCGGCCGGCTCGACATCGATCTGCGCGCGATCGCGGCGAATTACCGCGCGCTGACGCGGCTCGCTGCCGGGCGTTGCGGCGCCGTCGTCAAGGCCGACGCCTACGGGTTGGGCATGCGCCGCGTCGCGCCGGCGCTGGCCGCGGCCGGTTGCCGTGATTTCTTCGTCGCGACGCTGGACGAGGGCCTGGCGTTGCGCGCCCGGCTGCCGGAGGCCGCGATCTACGTGTTCAACGGCCAGCCACCGGGCGCCGCGCGGCGGTTCATCGAGGCGCGCCTCGTGCCGGTGCTGAACACGCCGGCGCAGCTCGCCGACTGGAGCGAGGCCGGTGGCGGCCCCTGCTGGCTGCACATCGATACCGGCATGTGCCGGCTCGGCCTGAGTCCGGCCGAGTTCCAGGCGCTGGACCGGAGCCGGCTGCGGCGGATCGGGCTCAGCGGGCTGATGACCCACCTGGCCTGCGCCGAGGAGCCGGCGCATCCGCTGAACCGCCAGCAGCTGGCCGAGTTCCGCTCGCTGGCGGCGACCCTGCCCGGCCTGCCGCTGAGCATCGGCAATTCCGCCGGGCTGTTGCTCGGCGGGGCCTTCGCCGACGACCTGGCGCGGCCGGGGATCGCGCTGTACGGCGGGCGCATCGACGGGCGGGCGCCGGTGCGCGAGGTGCTGCAGCTGTCCGGCCGGGTGCTGCAGATCAATGTCATCGACCGGCCGCGCAGCGTCGGTTATGGAGCAACCGCGACCGTGGCCCCGCCGGCACGGCTCGCCACCGTCGGCGTCGGCTATGCCGATGGCTACTTGCGCAGCCTCGGCAATGCCGGCTTCGCAGTACATGCCGGGCGGCGCCTGCCGCTGGTCGGCCGCGTGTCGATGGATGCGCTGGTCGTGGACGTCAGCAGCCTGCCGGCGGATGGCCTGCGGCCCGGCGACTGGCTGACCCTGCTCGGCGGCGGCCTCGGAATCGACGAACTGGCCGCGCTGGCCGGCACGATCGCCTACGAATTGCTGACCGGGCTTGGCCCGCGGCTGGCGCGCCGTTACGTCGACTGAGCGGCAGGCGGGCTGGTCGGGGTGACTGGATTCGAACCAGCGACTTCTACCTCCCGAAGATAGCGCTCTACCAGGCTGAGCTACACCCCGAATGCCTGCCGGTCCCGGCGAAACCGGGCCGCCTTTATACGCGCGGGGCGCGCGGCAGGCAAGTCTCCGGCCGCTAGTGGCGGCGTTGCACGGCGAACTGCGCGAGGCTGACCAGCGACGCCTTGTAGGCCGAGTCCGGCACACGTTCCAGGGCCGCGACCGCGCGCTGCACCGCCTCGCGGGCGCGGCCCAGCGTATAGGCCAGCGCGCCGGTGCGGTCGATGGCCGCCAGGATCGGCGCGATCTCTCGCTGGCCGCCATGCTCGATGGCGCGGCGGATCAGGATCTGCTCCTGCGGGCTGCCGCGCCTAAGAGCGTGGATCAGCGGCATCGTCGGCTTGCCCTCGGCGAGGTCGTCGCCGATGTTCTTGCCGAACTGTTCCTGGTTGGCGTCGTAGTCGAGGGCGTCGTCGACCAGCTGAAAGGCGATGCCCAGTTCGCGCCCGTAGGTTGCCATCGCGTCTTCCACCGCGCGCGACTGGTCGGCCAGGATCGCGCCGATCAGCACGCCGGCCTCGAACAGTTTCGCGGTCTTGCGGTAGATGACCTCGAGGTACTGTTCTTCGGTCGTGTCCGGGTCATTGCAGTTCATCAGCTGCAGGACTTCGCCCTCGGCGATCGTGTTGGTCGCGTCCGCGAGCACGTCCATGATGCGCATCTGGCCGACTTCGACCATCATCTGGAAGGAGCGCGAATACAGGAAGTCGCCGACCAGTACGCTGGCCTCGTTGCCGAACACCCGCTTGGCCGTGTCCTGGCCGCGCCGGAGGTCGGAATCGTCGACGACGTCGTCGTGCAGCAGCGTGGCGGTGTGGATGAACTCGACGATGGCCGCCGCCAGCACATGCTTCTGGCCGGCGTAGCCGCAGGCGCGTGCAGCCAGCAGCACCAGCAGCGGCCGCAGGCGTTTGCCGCCGGAGCCGATGATGTAATGCGCCACGCTGTTGACCAGTGCCACGTCGCTCTTGAGCTGGCGCAGGATTTCCCGGTTGACCGCCGGCCAGTCGTCCCCGAGACCGGCACGCACGGCTTCCAGGTCCAGGACGTCCGGGGCTGGCTGCACGAGTTGCATGGCAGGGAATGATGCCCGCCCGGCCGGGCGCTGACAAACCGCTGCGGCAGCGGCCGGGCCGCCGCGGTCGCGCTAAGCCGTTGATCCGGGGGTGGCGAATCGCTAGAATGCCCGGCCTTTCCCCGGCGCCGGCGCCGGGTCGCTCCGGAGAACCGAGATGTACGCCGTATTCAAGACCGGTGGCAAGCAGTACCGCGCCAGCGCCGGTGACAGGCTGAAAGTCGAAAAGCTGGATGCCGCCGAGGGCGACAGCGTGGCCTTCGACGAAGTCCTGCTGGTCGGCGAGGGCGAGGCGGTTACCGTCGGCACCCCCTATGTCAGCGGCGGCAAGGTCGAGGCCCGCGTGCTGGCGCAGGGCCGTGGGCGCAAGATCAGCGTCATCAAGTTCCGCCGGCGCAAGAACTATCACCGCAACAAGGGGCATCGCCAGGCCTACACGCTGATCGAGGTCACCGGCATCAGCGGCGGCAACTGAGCGAGCGAGGAGTCCGACGATGGCACACAAGAAAGCAGGTGGCAGTTCCCGCAACGGGCGCGATTCCGAGTCGAAACGCCTGGGCGTGAAGAAATTCGGCGGCGAAGCGGTGCGCGCCGGCAACATCCTCGTGCGGCAGCGCGGTACCCGGATCCTGCCGGGCCGCAACGTCGGCGTCGGCCGCGACCACACCTTGTTCGCGCGAATCGACGGCCGCGTCGCCTTTGCGAGCAAGGGCGCCCGGGGGCGCACCGTCGTCAGCGTGCTGCCGGACGGCGGCTGACGGGGCCGCGCCCGTTGGCATCAGAGACCCCGCTGCGGCGGGGTTTTTTCGTTGTGCAACGGGTCCGCCGGCGGCAGTATCGGACGCAGCATGAAATTCGTCGACGAAGCCACGATTCGCGTGCAGGCCGGCAATGGCGGGGCCGGCTGCGTCAGCTTCCGCCGCGAAAAATACGTGCCGCGCGGTGGCCCGGACGGTGGCGATGGCGGCCGTGGCGGCAGCGTCTTCCTCGTGGCCGATGCGGGCCTGAACACGCTGGCCGATTTCCGCGTGCAGCGCCGTTTCCAGGCGGCACATGGGGCGCCGGGTGCCGGCCGCAACCGCAGCGGAGCCAGCGGCGCCGACCTCGAGGTGCCGGTCCCGGCCGGCACGCGGGTCTACGCGGTCGAAACCGGGGAACTGATCGGCGACCTCGAACGCCCCGGCCAGCGGCTGCTGGTCGCGGCCGGCGGCGAGGGCGGCCGCGGCAATGCGCGTTTCAAGAGCAGCGTCAACCGCGCCCCGCGCCAGTCCACGCCGGGCACGCCGGGCGAGCGCCGGACGCTGCGGCTGGAATTGAGCGTGCTGGCCGATGTCGGCCTGCTGGGCATGCCGAATGCCGGCAAGAGCACGCTGATCCGCGCGCTGTCGGCCGCGAAGCCCCGGGTCGCCGACTACCCGTTCACGACGCTGCACCCGAACCTCGGCGTCGTGAACGTCGACGCCCACCGCAGCTTCGTCATGGCCGATATTCCCGGGCTGATTCCCGGCGCGGCCGAGGGCGCGGGCCTCGGCATCCGCTTCCTGCGCCACCTGGCCCGGACCCGGCTGCTGCTGCACGTCGTCGACATCGCGCCGCCGCCGGGCTCGCCGGAACCGGCCGACGAGGCGCGGGCGATCGTCGCGGAGTTGCAGAAGTTCAGCCCCGAGCTGGCCGCGCGCGAGCGCTGGCTGGTGCTCAACAAGATCGATCTGCTCGCCGCCGCCGAGCGGGCGCGCCGGCGCGCCACGCTCGTCGATGCCTTGGACTGGCGGGGGCCGGTCTACGAGATCAGCGCGCTGACCGGCGCCGGCACCCGGCCACTCGCGGGCGCCGTGATGGATCGGCTGGAAGCGTTGGCCGCGGTGGACCCGGCCGGCGGCGATTGAGGCCGCTCAGGCCTGCAGGCCGCGGACGGCGCGGTTCAGGCGGCTCTTGTGGCGGGCCGCCTTGTTCCGGTGGACCAGGCCCTTGTTGACCATCGAGTCGATCAATGGCACGGCCTCCCGGTAACGCTGGCCGGCGGCCTCGGCATCGCCGGCGGCGACGGCCTTCACTACCTTCTTGATCGCCGTGCGCATGCGCGAGCGCAGGGCGACGTTGTGCCGGCGGCGCTTTTCGGCCTGCCGGGCGCGCTTGGCTGCGGACTTGATGTTTGCCACTGTCTGCCTGTCCTGTGCTGGGTCGCGCGGGCGGGCCCGCGGAAAGGCCGCGTATTCTTCCGGCTGGCGCCGCGGCTGTCAATAGCCATGCGACTGCAAGCCATTGTTTTTCCGGTCTGCAGCGGGACAAGCTGCTAGACTTCCGCCGCGATGTCGAAAGCCCAGACGAAGCAGCCGGCGGCCGGCCGGCGCCTGCTCCGCTCGACCACGGTCGTCGGCGCCATGACGCTGCTGTCGCGCGTGCTCGGCCTCGTGCGGGACGTGGTCTTCGCGCGCTTTTTCGGTGCCGGCATCGTGATGGATGCGTTCTTCGTCGCCTTCAAGATCCCGAACATCTTCCGGCGCTTCTTCGCCGAGGGCGCCTTTTCGCAAGCGTTCGTGCCGGTCTTCACCGAGTACGACGAGCGGCAGTCGCGCCCCGAGGTCCAGGAGCTCGTCGACCGCGTCGCCGGGACGCTCGGCATCGCGCTGTTCGGCGTCACGCTGGCCGGCGTGCTGGCTGCGCCGCTGCTGATTGCAGTCTTCGCGCCGGGTTTCATCGCCGGGGCCGAGGCGGGCGGAGACCGTTACGGGCTGGCGGTCGCGATGCTGCGGCTTACCTTTCCCTACCTGCTGTTCATTTCCCTCGCCGCGCTGGCCGGCGGCATTCTGAATACCTATCAGCGCTTTGCCGCGCCCGCGTTCGCGCCCGTGCTGCTGAACCTCTGCCTGATCCTGTTCGCGGCCGGCATCGCGCCGCGCACGGCGGATCCCGGCATCGCGCTGGCCGCCGGAGTCTTCGTCGCCGGGGCCTTGCAACTGCTGTTCATGCTGCCCTTCCTCGCGCGTTTGAAGATCCTGCCGCGGCCCCGCTGGGGCTGGCGCCATCCGGGCGTGCGCCGCGTCCTCGGGCTGATGGCGCCGGTGATCTTCGGCGCCTCGGTGGCGCAGGTGAATATCCTGTTCGATACGCTGATCGCATCCTTCCTGGCCACCGGCAGCATCAGCTGGCTGTATTACTCGGACCGGTTGATGGAGTTTCCGCTCGGCGTCTTCGGCATCGCACTGGCTACGGTGATCCTGCCGAACCTGTCGCGGCAGCACGCGGCCCAGTCGGCGGACGAGTTCTCTGCCACGCTGGATTGGGCCGTGCGCCTGGTCGCGCTGATCGCCGTGCCGGCGACCGTGGGCCTCGCCGTGCTCGCCGGCCCGTTGCTCGCGACGATCTTCTACGGCGGCCGCTTCGGCGCCGGAGACGTGGCGATGGCCCGAATCAGCCTGGTCGCCTATGCCCTCGGCCTGAGCGGCTTCATCCTCGTGAAGGTGCTGGCGCCGGGTTTCTTCGCCCGCCAGGACACGCGCACGCCGGTGCGCATCGGCGTGCTGGCGCTGCTCGTGAACATGGGCCTGAACCTGCTGCTGGTCCTGCCGTGGCTGCACTTCGGCTTGCCGGGCCCGCACGCGGGGCTGGCCTGCGCGACCTCGCTGGCGGCCTTCCTCAATGCGGGTCTGCTGTGGCGCGGGCTGGTGCGCGACGGCGCCTGGCGCCGCACTCCGGGCTGGGGCCGCTTCCTCGCTCAGGTGCTGGTCGCCGCCGGCCTGATGGGCGGTGTGCTGGTCTGGCTGCTGCCGGACACGCCGGCCTGGCTGGCCGCCGGCCTGCTGGAGCGCTGCGCCTGGCTGGCCGCGGCGGTGGCCGGCGGTGCGGCGCTCTATGCGCTGGCGCTGCTGCTGGCCGGGGTCCGCCCGGGGCAGCTGCTGCTGCGCCGGCGGCAGGCGCCTTTATAATGCAGCGCCGCGCCGCAGCCCACGCCAGTCACGAAACGAGCCCGGTTCCGCCGCCATGCAACTGATCCGCAGACCCGGTTCCGGCCGGCCGGCCTTGCCCGGCGGCTGCGTCGCGACCATCGGCACCTTCGACGGCGTCCACCTCGGTCACCAGCGGATCATCGCGCGGGTCGTCGAGGAGGCCCGGCGGCGTGGGCTGCCGGCGGTCGTGTTCTCCTTCGAGCCGACGCCGGCGGAGTTTTTCAGTCCGGGCCGGCCGCCGCCGCGCCTGACACGCTTTCGCGAGAAGTTCGTGGCCCTGGCCGAACTGGCCGTCGACTGCTTCTTCTGCCCGCCCTTCGATGCGGCGATGGAGAGCCTGTCACCGGCGGCCTTCATCCAGCGCTGGCTGCTCGAGGCATTGCAGGTGCAGCATCTCGTCGTCGGCGACGATTTCCGCTTCGGGCATCGGCGCGCGGGCGGGTTCGCGGAACTGCAGCAGGCTGCGGCCGAGCATGGCTTCGGCATCGAGCGCGCCGAGAGCGTCGTCGTCGACGGCCAGCGGGTCTCGTCGACAGCGATCCGTGAGGCGCTGGCGGCCGGCGAATTGGAGCGGGCGCGCCGGCTGCTGGGCAGGTACTATCGCATGCTTGGCCGGGTGGTACCGGGCCGCCGGCTCGGCGCGCGGCTCGGCTTTCCAACGGCGAACGTGCGCCTGAACCGGCGGGCGGTCGCCCTCAGCGGCATTTTCGCGGTGCGGGTGCACGGCCTGCCGGAGAGCCCGGTGGACGGCGTCGCCAGTCTCGGCTACCGGCCGACCGTCGACCGGGACGGGACGCTGCTGCTGGAGGTACACCTGTTCGACTTCGACCGCGATATCTACGGCGAGCACATCGGCGTGGATTTCGTGGCCCGCCTGCGCGACGAACGGCGGTTCGACGACCTCGACAGCCTGGTCGAGCAGATGCACGAGGATGCGGCCCAGGCGCGCGCGCTGCTGGCCGCGGCCGATGAAGAGTGACGATGACGGATTACAAGGACAGCCTGAACCTGCCGAAGACCGATTTCCCGATGCGCGCCAATCTCGCGCAGCGGGAGCCCGGCATGCTGCAGCGCTGGCAGGAACTCGATCTCTACCGGCGGATTCGCGAGGCCGCTGCCGGCCGGCCGAAATTCCTGTTGCTGGACGGGCCACCCTATGCGAATGGCCGCATCCACCTCGGCCATGCGGTCAACAAGGTGCTGAAGGACGTCGTGATCAAGTCCCGGAGCCTGTCGGGATTCGATGCACCCTATGTGCCCGGCTGGGACTGCCACGGGCTGCCGATCGAGCTGCAGGTGGAGAAAAAGCACGGCAAGGTCGGGCGCAGGCTCGATGCCCGCCAGTTTCGCCAGGCCTGTCGCGAGTATGCGCTCAAGCAGGTCGACAGCCAGCGCGAGGACTTCATTCGCCTCGGGGTGCTCGGCGACTGGGAACATCCCTACCTGACGCTGGACCCCCGCTACGAGGCCGAGCAGTTGCGCGCCTTCGCGCGGATTCTCGAACGCGGCCACGTCTACCGCGGCTACAAGCCGGTGCACTGGTGCCTGGACTGCGGCTCCGCGCTGGCGGAGGCCGAGGTCGAGTACCGCGACAAGTCATCGACAGCGATCGACGTGCGTTTCCCGGTCGCCGACCCGGCCGCGTTCTACGCGGCCCTGCAGACTGCCACCGGTGAGGACCTGTCCGCGGGGCTGCCGCTGGCCATCCCGATCTGGACGACGACGGCCTGGACCCTGCCCGCCAATCAGGCCGTGGCCCTGGGCGCGGACATCCGCTACCAGCTGGTCGAGCTCGCATGCGCTGACGGGCGCGAACGCCTGGTGCTGGCCGCCGAGCTGGCGGCGGCCGCGCTGGCACGCTACGGCGCGGACGACGCGCGCGTGCTGGCCGAGTTCGACGGCCGGGCGCTGGCCGGGCAGCGGCTCCAGCACCCGTTCTATGACCGGCAGGTGCCGGTGATCCTCGCAGGCTTCGTCACGTTGGAGACCGGCACCGGCGCGGTGCACATCGCGCCCGGCCACGGCCACGATGACTTTCAGGCGGGCGTCGCCAACGAACTGCCGCTGGACAACCCGGTCGGCGGCGACGGCCGCTTCGTCGCAGGCACCGGGCTGGTCGCCGGGCAGCATGTGAACGAAGCGGGCGAGTGCATCGTCGCCGAGCTGGATCGGCGCGGCATGCTGCTGCATCGGCAGAGTTTCCGGCACAGCTATCCGCATTGCTGGCGGCACAAGACGCCGCTGATCTTCCGCGCCACGCCGCAGTGGTTCATCGGCCTGGACCGGAACGGGCTGCGCGACCAGGCGCTGGACGCGATCGGCAGCGTGCAGTGGATCCCGGACTGGGGCGAGCAGCGCATCCGCGCGATGGTCGCCGGCCGCCCGGACTGGTGCATTTCCCGGCAGCGCAGCTGGGGCGTGCCGATCCCGCTGTTCCTGCATCGCCGCAGCGGCGAGCTGCACCCGGACACGGCGGCCCTCGTGGAGCAGGTCGCTGAGCGCGTGGCGCGCGATGGTATCGATGCCTGGTTCGAGCTGGAGCCGGCCGAACTGCTCGGCGAGGCCGCGGCCGACTACGAGCCGGTGCGCGACACCATGGACGTCTGGATGGACTCCGGACTGGCCCACCACTGCGTGTCGAGCCTGCGCGAGGAGATCGATGACCCGGCCGATCTCTATCTCGAGGGCTCCGATCAGCACCGTGGCTGGTTCCAGAGTTCGCTGCTGACTGCGGTTGCGATGCATGGTCGGGCGCCGTACCGGCAGGTGCTGACCCATGGCTTCACCGTGGACGAGCAGGGCCACAAGATGTCCAAGTCGCTGGGCAACACGATCGAGCCGCAGAAGATCGTGAACATGCTCGGCGCCGACATCCTGCGGCTGTGGATCGCCAGCACCGACTACAGCGGCGAGATGAGCGTCTCGCAGGAGATCCTCAAGCGGGTGGCCGATTCCTACCGGCGGATGCGCAATACGGCCCGTTTCCTGCTGGGCAACCTGCATGGCTTCGACGCGCGAACCCAGCTGCTGCCGGTATCGGAAATGGTCGATCTGGACCGCTGGGCCGTGAACCGGGCGGCCGCACTGCAGGACCGACTCTGCGCCGACTACGACCGCTACGAGTTCCATCGGGTGATCCAGGAGCTGCACAACTTCTGCAGCGTGGACATGGGCGGCTTCTATCTGGATGTCATCAAGGACCGGCTGTACACGAGCGCCACCGCCGGCCATCCGCGGCGCTCGGCGCAATCGGCGATGTACCACATCGCCGAGGCGATGGTGCGCTGGATGGCGCCGGTACTGAGTTTCACGGCCGACGAGATCTGGCAGGCGCTGCCGGGCGAGCGTGGACCGTCGGTGTTCCTCGCACACTGGTACGAATTCCCCGAATTGACGCCGCCGGTCGACGACTGGGACCGGGTGATCGCCGCGCGCGAGCCGGTCGCGCGCGTGCTGGAGGCGCGGCGCAACGCCGGCGAGATCGGCGCGGCGCTGGAGGCCTCGGTGAAGATCTATGCCGAGGAGCCGCTGCTGTCGGCGCTGCAGGCGCTGGGCGAGGAGCTGCGCTTCGTGTTCATCACGTCGGCGGCCGAGGCACTGCCGGCCGGCGAGCGCCCGCCGGGCGCCGTGGCCGAGAGCGGCTGCTGGATCGAGGCCGAAGCAGTGGACTGGCCCAAGTGCATCCGCTGCTGGCACCGCCGCGCCGATGTCGGCTGCTCGCCGGCCCACCCGGAGATCTGCGGGCGCTGTGTCAGCAATATCGAAGGGCCGGGCGAGGCGCGCCGGCATGCCTGAGCGGGCGCAAATGGCGCGCATGGGCATGCGGACGTTCTGGTGGCTCGGGCTGTCGGCGCTGATCGTGCTCGGTGATCAGCTCAGCAAGCAGGCGATCGTCGACCACCTGGCGCTGTACCAGCGCCAGCCGGTGTTGCCGTTCTTCGACCTCGTGCGCCTGCACAACACCGGGGCGGCCTTCAGCTTCCTGGCCGGCGCCGCCGGCTGGCAGAACCGCTTCTTCATGGCGGTGGCCGTGGTCGTGAGCGTGGCCCTGGTCTGGTGGCTGGCCACCCTGCCGCGCAAGGGCCGCGGCGTGCTGGCACTGGGGCTCGCGCTGGTCGTCGGCGGCGCGATCGGCAATCTGATCGACCGCGCGCTATACGGCTACGTGATCGACTTCCTGCTGTTCTACTACCGCGAATGGTCCTACCCGGCCTTCAACGTCGCCGATTCGGCCATCAGCTGCGGCGTCGCGCTGATCCTCTTCGACGGGCTGGTGCTGGAGCGCCGCCGGCGGCACCGCTGAGGCACAGCCCCGCGGCCGGGCCCCGGGTTCAGCGCCAGCATTCCTCCGTGCGATCGACACCGCTGCTGTCGACGGCCACGCGCTGGCCTCGCTCGTTGATGCTGAAGCCGGCGCAATCGCTGTCGTCCGCCTGCGCCTCGCCGGCCGCGATCACGGCCCAGGCCGTGTAGCCGGTGGCCAGGCCGCCCGGCCCCGGGGCGATCACGAGATCATAGTAACCGCGCTCGGTGCCGGTGATGCCCAGCCCCGCCGGCGGCGCCGGCGCGAGCTGGGCGGTGCTGGCGTAGCTGCCGTTCTGGATGAAGAAGCGCTCCTGTGCCGCAGCGATGCGCAGCAGCGTGGTCGTCGCATCGGCGCGGTTGGCGCGCTGCATGTACTGGCGATAGCCGGGCACGCCGATGGCGAGGATGATGCCGAGCACCACGATCACCACCAGCAACTCGACCAGTGAGAAACCCCTTCGCTTGTTACGCTCCATGTGCTGCTCCTAGCGGGTCTCGTCTTCGAACCAGAAGGTCCGCACCGTGCTGCCGTCGAAGTTCGGGTCGAAGCACTCGACGCCCGAGCAGGCGGTCGGCCCGTCGCCGTCCTCCGTGAACAGCAGGATGGTCTCCGGCGCGATGCCGCCCTGCTTCAGCGTCGTGATGCGGTCTTCCGGCTGCGGCGGCGTCTGCGGCGGATACGGGTTATCGTAAACCCGCGGCCGCCCATCACGCACGCTGACCTGGTAGACGCGGTTGGTGCCCGCGGCGGTGCTGCAGGCGCTGCCGGAGCTGCCCGGCGCGAACGAGGTGAAGAACGTCGTGTTGTCGAAGGTGATCGACTCGGACAGGATCTTCTCGCCCGGACTCTGGACCATGCTGATCAGCCAGCCCTTGTCATCGGCCAGCAGCGTCGGGTAGGCCGCCGTGCCCCAGCTGGTCACATCGACCAGGTCGGCGCGGGTGATCGGCGCCGGGTAGCCGTCGGTCGGGATCACGTCGAACATCGAGAAGTCACGCACCGAGTAGAACTCGTCCTGCACGGAACTGTCCAGCGGGTGGGCGCGGTAGCCCGAGCCGATGTTGACGGCCAGGTAAGGGATCTCCGCGTCCAGCACCGCGACCACGTCCGGCGCCGAGTAGAAGCGCCGCTGGTCGGCCGGAGAGCCGTTGCCGGTCAGATCGGCGGCGCCCAGCGTCGCCAGCAGCCCGCCTTCGACCAGCGTGCTGGCCGGCTGACCGTTGATGATGTCGAAGCGCCACAGGCGTCCGCCCATGTCGCCGACGTACATCCGGTCGGCGAGCCCGTCGCCGCTGAGGTCCAGCACGCGCACCGGCGCCGGGATCGAGTGCTCCATCGCATAGCCGTTGCTGCTGCCGTCGAGGCGCAGGTCGTGGTTGGAGCTGGCGCCCGCGCTCCAGAGCTTCTGTCCGGTGTCGAGGTCGATCATGTAGATGGCATTGCCGACGGTGTCGGTCTTGTAACCGCCGGTATCCTGCTTGGTGTCGTAGCCGCCGCCGATGATCACGACGTCCTTGACGGTGCCATCGATATTGACGCGGGCGACCGTCGGCCGGGACCAGGTCTGGCCGAGGTCGCTGAAGCCGGGCGAATTCGAGTCGATCACCCAGGCCAGCACCGGCGCATTCGGGTCGGTGACGTTCATCGCGTACAGCGCATCGCCGCCGCGGCGCATGCCGAAGACCAGCCAGGCCTCCTCACCGTCCGCGGCCTGAATGCCGGGCACCAGGTTGTTGTTGCGGACATAGGCGGTGATCTCGCCGTCGAGGCCGTAGCGCTTGTTGGCTACCAGCGGGTCCAGATAGAGCTCGTACTGGCGCGGCAGCAGGCGCTTCGGAATGAAGCTCCAGTCCTCCACGCCGGTCTGCGCATCGACCGCGTGCAGCACGCCGTCGTTGGTGGAGACGAAGATCGTCGCGTCGACGGCCTGCGCCGTGCCGCCGTAGATCACGGCCACCGGGCGCACATGCAGGGGATCACCCATCGCGTTGCGCGGCTGCAGCGGCGGGTTGGAATTGCCGTTCGCCACGGCCTCGTCGTAGGCCCAGATGTCCAGGCCCAGGGTCCAGGCGATCACCTTGTCCATCACGGTCACGTCGCCGGCGGCCAGGCCGAAGTCCTGCGGCTGCAGTTCCGGGTCGTTGACGATGATCCGGTTGCTGGCTGCAACCGCCAGCGGCACGTTCGCGCTGCCGGTGAGATTCGTATACAGGACGCGGTTGGTATAGAAGGGCAGCTGGTTGGCGGCGCCGCCCTCGGCGACGCGGTCGCCGTCGGGCGCGTCCGACCAGTAGCTGAACGCAACATTGCCCGCGTCGTTCCAGAAGAAGCCCGTATTCGGGTTGACCGCCGGCTTGCCGTCCTGCCCGACCAGCTTGCCGCCCTGGATCTTGTATTTCTTGACATTGCCGGTCCAGTGCGAATGGCCCGAGGGCTCGAACACCGAGACGTAGACATCGTCGAGATTCTTGGTCCGGTTGAAGGCGTTCACCGGCACCGCCGGGGCGGTGAAGGTCTGGGCCTCCTTGAGGATCGATGAGACGATGTCGGTCAGCACGCCGGCCAGGCTCGCGGTGTCGTCCGCCAGCCGGTATTCGCCGCCGCCACGGGCCGCGGTGCTGGCGAGCAGCGGCAGGTCGACCGTGAAGCCGATCGTATAGGTCGTGACGTTCTGCTGCCCGGGCATCTGCGGGTCCAGGTCCGCCAGGTGCAGGTATTCGGCCATGTCATCGAGGCAATGGCCCTGGCCATTGACGCCGTTCAGGTCGCACTTGCCGCCGGTCGTGTTCACCTGCGCGAAGCCGGGCAGCGACTCGATTTTATTGTTGGCGCTGCTGTCGCGCGTGGGCGCGCCGTCGGTCAGGTAGACGATGTAGTTCTTCTGGCACTGGAACTCCAGCGGCGACTGGTAGGTGTTGGAACTCAAGGTGTTGCCGACGCGCGAATTCGCCACGCTGTAGGGCGGCGGCCAGCGGTTGCCGTAGTCGACGTTGCGGCCCATGAAATATTGGCCAGCCTCGTACAGCGTCTCCGACAACGGCGTCCAGCTGTTGGCCGGCAGATTGTTGACCATGTTGATGATATTGCTGCGGGCCGTGGCGATGTTCTCCATCGCGTAGATCACCGGACCGCCCTCCTCGCCGGTGCCCCAGCCGCGATAATCGCTGAAGCGCATCAGGCCGACGTTGACGCCGTTGATGTTCTGCAGCAGGTTGGTGGCCACGTCCTTGACCACCTGGATCCGGGTGCTCTGCACGGTGCCGCCGCTGCGGAACCAGTTCAGCCAGTTGCCGTCCCAGATCGTGTAGTTCTGCGTCCAGGCCGGCTCGGCCGCGTTGCTGGTCGACCAGGGTCCGGCGGCGCCGTCCGCGGCATAGGTGGCGCTGCCGCCGTTGCCATGCACACCGGCATCGGCCTGGCACTCCAGCGGCGCGCTGCGCCGCTTGTTGCTCAGCGCGATCCAGCGGTCCTGGCTGGTGCCCTTGCGGTTGCGCCATTGCAGCAGATTGCCGTCATAGCGCCCGAAGTTCGCCAGCGGAGCCTGCGACGCGGCGCAGGCGTTGGAACTCTTCCAGATGTAGTTGCTGCTGCCGCAGCTCGGCTTGCTGCCGGTGGTCGAAAAGTACAGCGCGTTCGACTTGTAGCAGTCGCTGAAGGTCAGGTTCGGATCCCAGGCCTGCTGCGTCAGCACGGTGCTGCGCATGCTGCCGGAGGTGTCGATGATGAACAGGATGTTCGGCCGCGCGCCGGTGACCTGCGGGTCCGCGTTGGCGATGAACAGCTCGGTGTCGTCGGCCCAGGCCAGCGGCGCCGATCCCAGCGCCAGCAGCATGCCCGTGGCCAGCCAGCAAATCCGTTTGCTCTGCTTGTACATGTCCGTGTACCTCCTGCGCCGCCGCGCTCAGCCGCCGAGCACGATGCGGGTGACGGTTTCGCCACCGGGCTCGTGGAAGATGAAGATCAGGCCGTCGTCGAGTTCGCCGGCCGCGGCTCGCAGTTCCGCGAGGCTCACCGGCTCCGGATTGTCAGCCACGAAATAACGGGTCTCGTGGTCGACCGCGAGGCGCAGCGGCTCGCAGTCGGCGCAGGGGCGCACGGTGAAGTCGCCGACCTCGCTGTAGGGCAATTGCACCTGGTCGAGCGGTAGTTCCAGCGCTTCCTCCAGCGCATCCAGGGCCGCGCCGGCCAGGCCGGGCAGCAGGCACAGCAGTGCGGTGGAGAGGACGAAGATTCGACGGCTACGCATGACGATCGCTCCTGTTGACTGGGACGGCTCAGATGCCGTCCGGGCCGCGCACGAACAGCCCCTGGGTATGCCAGGACGACGCCTGGCCCTGGGCCTGACCCTGCGAGTCGGCCATATAGTGGTATTGGCGGATCTTGCCGATGCTGGATCCACCGGAAAGATCCGGGATGTCGCCGATGAAGCACATCCGCGTCGCGACCGTGCCGCCCATCGGCGGGACCGGCACCGGCGGGTTGAGCGGCGGGCAGGCACCCGGGTTCAGCGCCGGGGGCAGCGCGCCGCCGTTGTTCAGCTGCTGAATCAGCACGTCGATGCCGGTCTCGGCGAGCTGGAAGGCGTTTTCGTAGAATTGCTCGTTGCCGGCCATGTTCAGTTCGAGGCTGGCCGTGTTCATCGTCGAGATGCCCAGCACGGTCATGACCAGCAGTAGTACCAGGGCGACGACGAGGATCGCTCCCTGTTCCTTCTTCGGTGCCGTCGTTCTTGCGCGCATCGCTATTGCACCCGGTTGTTGCGGAGATTGATGGTCTTGGTGATCAGTTGCCGGCGGACATTGGCCGGGTAGCCGGCGTTCCCAGGGTTGATCGCGCCCAGGTCGCTGTCCGGCGGCGTGTAGACGGCGATGTCCGTGAAACCGGGCTCCGGCTGGTAACTGCGGACCAGCAGCCACAGGCGCACGGCCAGGATCTCGGCATTGGGCAGGAATCCGGGGGCGCCCGGCGTGATGATCGGGTCGTCGCCGTCGACATAGCGGGTGACGGAGCCGGCGCCGGTCTCGTCGACGCCGAACTGCACCTGCAGGTTCTCCACGCCCGCGATCAGTTCCTCATCGACCAGATTGCCGTTGTCGTCCAGCGTCCAACGGCGCAGCGACGGGAGCTGCGCGTCGAGGTCGGAGCCGTTCGCCACGTAATAGACATTGACGACCAGGTCATGGGTCTGCGCATTGGGACCGAAGCCACCCGGGTTCGCCCCGTTGTTGAACAGCTGGGCGAGCCCGAGGTCGCTGCGTACCTGCAGGCGGCCGGCGGCCGGTGCGGTCTGCTGGGCGCTGGCATGGCGAACGATCAGCACATCGGAGTCCGCGCGCGCGCCGCTGGGCGGCGGGCAGGGCACGCCGGCGGCATAGCCGACGCTCTCGTCCACCGCGTTGATCACCAGGTTGAAGGCGGTTGCCATGGCCGTCGCATTCGCGCCGGCGCAGCTGACATTGATGCCACCGGGCACGGTCACCAGGGCCGGTTCGTTGTGGCGGCCCCAGAAGCGCGCGAGACGGATATCCGGCTCCATCAGGTCCAGCGCGAAGCGCAGGTTTTCCTGCAGTCGCGCCTGGCCGTCGGAGACCCGGTAACTGGACTTGCTCTGCGTGTAGACGGCGACCGTGCCGAGCACCAGGAACAGGCCGATCGCCATCGCGACCATCAGCTCGATCAGCGTCAGGCCGGCCTGGCGCGGGCGTACGGCGATCCTTGACAAGCGGAGGCTCATGGCGCGGCTCCTAGAAGGAAAACCTGAGGTTGTAACTGGCCGGGACCGTCTGGCCGGGTTCGGGCCAGGTCAGCGTGATGTCGTACTGCACGGCCGGCGCCGCCGTGACCGGGTCGACTGCGATGGCGGCCGTCGCCCCGACCGGCAGCCGTCCCTGCACGTCCTGGAACCACCAGAACCAGTCGTCCTGGGCCAGCTGCGCCGGGTTGCAGGGGGCCGGCCCGTTGACGCACTGGTTGTTCACGCCCGGCCCGGCGCCCGCATACGCAACCGTTGCCGCCGGATTCGCACGGATCCGGTCGGCCATATCGGCGGCCAGGGCGACGGCCATCGTGCGTGACACCGAGGCCTGTCCGGAGCGCAGCCCTTCGATGTACAGGCCGGCGATGCCGAGCATGCCGACCGCGAGCACCACCATCGCCACCAGCGATTCCACCAGCGTGAAGCCGGACTGTTTGACTGTCTGCGTCCTTCTGCTCATGGTTCCGATCGTCTGTCCGTCGTGCCCGCGCTCGGCTCAGCAGCCGTTCAGTGGGTTCTGCGCGCCCTGCACGTAGGTCAGGTCGCGGTAGATCTGCGGCCGGCCCGTGGGTGTGATCTGCACCCAGCGACCGGCCGCCACGCCGCCGCCGATGTCGTGATTGCCGCGGTGATCGCAAAGCTGCAGATTGCTGATCGCCGCGCCGAAACCGGGGGCGTTGCGGGGAAAGCCGGTGGCGCTGAAGCTCAGGTATTCGGTGCCGGCCGCGTCGGTCGTGACGCGCGGCGCGATGTCGTCCGGCAGCGGGCCGTGGGCTGCCAGCACGGTGTCGAAGGCGTCGACGGCGAGATTCGGCGCGCCGCAGTTCGGAGCGGGCGCGCTGCAGTCGACGAATACGATATAGCCGTCGGCGAGCCGCCCGCCGTTGTTGCAGCCCGGGTTCAGCGCCTGCCAATTGGCGCTCGGGCAGATCGTCACATTGGCCCGCTGCTTGATCGCCTCGCTGCGGGCCAGATGCATGGCGCTGACCACGTCGTTCGCGGCCGAGGCCATGCGGTTATTGGCGATGAACTCGCTGAAATTGGGTACGCCGACGCCGAGGATCACCGCTGCTACCAGCAGCGTGACCAGCAACTCGATCAGGGTAAAGCCGTCTGCATGCCAGGTTTTCATGGCAGCAAAGCATGCGGCAGCGACGGGTGCCAGTCGCGGGCGGCCGATCACCGGACGGGCGGGTCGTGCGAGCGGTCATTCCTTGAACCGCGTCACGGTCATTATGTAACAACGGCGAAAGCGCCGGCGCCGCGAGCGGCCGCGTCAGGGAGCGCGATCCGGGAACCAGAAGCTGCGGACGAAACTGCGGAAACCGCCGCCGCCGGAGCCGCCGGCCGCCGGAGCGAAGCACTCGAGGCCGACGCAGGCGCGCACGCCGTTGTCACCGAACAGGAAGGCCGGTGCCGGTGCGATGCCCCCTTGCGACAGTTCCCGGGAACGGTCCGCAATCGTCAGCTCGCCGGAAGACTCGGGCGAGTCGAAGTTGGTCAGTGCTGCGCCGCTCAGCACGCTGACCTGGTACAGGCGGTTGCGGCCGCCGGCCGGGGCGCAGGCGGCTGCGGCCGTGCCGGGCAGGAAGGAGGTAAAGAACACGCTGTTGCTGAATGTCACGGAACGGCTGAGGACTTTCTCGCCGGGCGCGTTGACCAGACGGAAGCGCCAGCCGGCATCGTCGAACCCGAGCACCGGATTGGCATCGCCGGTGACATCGATGAGGTCGTCGACCGTCAGCGGCGCCGGGTAATCACCGCTGGGAATGACGCCGAACACGTCGAAATCGCGGATCGAGAAGAACTGATCCGCGGCCTCGCTGTCCAGCGGGTGCGCGCGGTAGCCGGAACCGAGGTTGATCGCGAGGAAGATCTTCTCCGCGGCCAGCACCGGCACCACATCCGCCTGGTTGTAGAAGCGGCGGACGCTTGCCGCCGGCGGGCTGGCGCCGAGATCGGCGGCGCCCAGCGAGGCGAGCACCCCGCCTTCGACGAGGTCCGTGGCCGGGCGGCCGTTGACGATGTCGAAGCGCCAAAGCTGCCCGCCCATGTCACCGACGTAGACGCGGTCGGTCAGCCGGTCGCCGTCCAGGTCGATGGTCTGCAACGGCGCCGGGATCGAGAAGCGCATGCGGTCGAGCCTGAGCGTGTGGCTGGCATCTCCGCCGGCGCTCCACAGTTTCGCTCCGGTCTCGAGATCGGCCATGAACACGGCATTGCCGACCGTGTCTTCGCGGAAGCGGCGGTTGTCCTGGCCGGTGTCGTAACCACCGCCGAACAGCACGACGGACTTCACCGTGCCACCGATATCCACGCGCCGGACCAGCGGCGGCGACCAGGTCTGACCGAGCGCGGCGTAGCCCGGCGTGCGGCTGTCGATTTCCCACATGAGCCGTGGCCGCTCGCGGTCGGTGACGTCCAATGCGAACAACGCGTCGCCGCCACGGCGCATGCCGAACAGCAGGATCACGCGCTCGCCGGCGCCGATGCCCGGCCGGCCATCGTTGCCGGCGATGTGCACCGTGATCTGGCCGTCGAGACCGTAGGATCGCGTGCCGGTCTCGTTGTTGACGAACAGCGTGTACAGGCGTCCCAGCAGGCGGGCCGGCACGAAGGCCCAGAGCTCATCGCCGCTGGCCGCGTCGATCGCGTGCAGATAGCCCTCGTTGGTGGTCAGGAACACGGTGCTGTCGGGTGCGGCGGCCGTGCCGCCCCAGGTCACCACGACCGGCTGGCTGTGCAGCGGATCGCCCATCGCGTGGCGCGCCTCGTTGCTGTCGCCGTCGCGGTCCTCGTCCATGACGTCGCGGCCACGGGCCCAGTCGATGACCGCGTCACGCTCGTCGGCCGGGGCGCCGAGCAGCGCCGCCGTAATTGCCGGATTGCCGCGCGTCACCGCGTTCTGACCCGCGGGATCGTTGAGGTCGTCGCCAGCGATATTGGTCAGCAGGCGGCGCTGGTCGGGATCTGGCAGGCGGCTGGCGGCACCGCCCAGCGCGACATTGTTGCCGTCCGTCACCGCGGACCAGAAGCTGGTTGCGCCGGCGGCGAAAAACCCGGTCTTCGGGTCGACCGCGGGCTGGCCGAAGCGGTCGAGCAGGCCGGTTTCCAGCGACTGCCCGGCGGCTGCGGCGTCGGTCTGCAGGCGGTACTTCTTCAGGTTGCCGGGCCAGCGCACGCGGTTGCTGGCCGAGAACAGCGATACGTAGACATCGCCGGCACTCACAGTCCGGTCGAAGGCATTGACCGGAATCGCCGGGGCGCTGAACAGAGAGCCGTCCTCGGTGAAGCTCTCGGCCAGCTCGGTCAGCGCAGCGGCCAGGCTCGCCGTGTCTTCGGTCACGAAATAACGGCCGCCGCCGCGGGCCGCCGTGCTCTCCAGCAGCGGCAGGTCGAGGGTGAAGCCGATCGTGTGCGTGATCACGTTCTGCTTGCCCGGCAGATCGGGGCGCAGGTCCGCCTTGAACAGGTAATCGGCCATGTCGTCCAGGCAGCGGCCCTCGCCGCTGCCGTCGCAGTCGCTGCCGACCAGCTGGCCAAAGCCGGGCAGGGCACGGATCTTGTCGTCCGCTTCCTGGTCGCGCTGCGGCTCGCCATCGGTCAGCAGCACGATGTAGGACTTCTGGCCGCTGGCCTGAACCGGGCTACGATAGCTGGGAGCGTTCGGCGAGCCGCCCAGGCGCGACTCGGGCACGCTCAGTTCCGGGCCGACGTCGCCGAAGTCGACGTTCCGGCCGGCAAGGTACTGGCCAGCCTCGTAGAGTGTCTCCGACAGTGGCGTAAAGCCGTCCGGCGCCAGCTTGTCGATCGCTTTCTTGAGGTCGCCGCGCGCAGCGCCGACGTCCTCGATCGCCCGGATCACCGGTCCGCCCTCGTCGAAGTTGAAGCGCATGATGCCGACGTTCAGTTGCTCGGCGCTGTCGATCACCGAGTTGATGACTTCCTGCGCCACTTCCAGGCGGGTGCGGGTGATGGTCGGCGGGTTGCTGTTCCAGTTCAGCCAGTTGCCGTCGAACAGCGTGACATTGGAGGCCGAGGCCCAGGCCGGCTCGTCGCGGTCGTCTTTCGCCCAGGGGCCGCGCTCGCCGTCGGCGGCGTAGCGTTCCTTGCCGCCGTCGCCATGGACGCCGCGATCGGCGGCGCATTCGACCGGCCGCTTGTCGATGTCGTCCGTCAGCGGTTCCCAGCGTTCGCGCTTGTCGTCCCAGGCGCGCAGCAGACCGCGGTAGCGGCCGGTGTCGTCCAGCGGCTGCGCCGCAGCCTCGCAGAAGTTCTCGCGCTTCTTGAAGTGTTTCTTCGAGCCGCAGTCCGGCGGCTCGCCGGTCGCGGAGAAATACAGCGCATCGGACTCGAAACAGCCGCTGAAGTCCTGCTTCGGATCCCAGCTGACCTGGGTCTGGACTTCGCTGCCCATGCTGCCGGAGGTGTCGATGATGAACAGCACGTTCGGCGCTTCGCATTGCGCCGGGGCATCGAAGCCGGTGACGAACAGCTCGGTGTCGTCGGCCAGGGCATGGCCTGCCAGCAGGCAGGCGGCGATGCAGCCAGGGATCGCGGAGCGGTTCATCGGCCGGCCCCCGGCGGCCAGCTCAGCCGCAGGCGCGTGATTCGCCGGCCGCCGGGCTCGTGGAAGATCACCAGCATCGCGGCCGCCGCCGGCCCGTCATCGGCGGCGGCAAGGAACTCGTCCAGGCTCACCGCCTGCATGCCCAGCAAATAGCGCGTGTCAGCGTCGACGCGCCAGGTCTCGACCGTGCAGGCCGGGCAGCGGCGCAGGCTCAGCTGGCCGAATTCGCGCTGCGGCAGCCGCACCTGGTCCAGCGTGGCCTCGACCGCGGCCTCATTGATCACCAGCGCCGATTGAGCGCCCTGGGTCCAGATCATCAGGATCACGGCGAGCATCAGCATGCCGGTCAGCAGGCGCTCAGCGGTCGGTTGCATTTCGCGCTCCTCAGTCCTCGGCCGCCGGCGTGCGGGCGGTCTTGCGGTAGATGCCCTGGACATGGCGCGCGCGACCGCTGCGCTCGGTGACCACACCGCCGCTGGTGGTCACGCCGTCCGCCTGAATCTGGAAGTGCAGGAACTCGAACAGGTCGCTGCTGGAACCGTCCCAGGGCGGGCCACTGCCCATGTAGCGCACGCGGGCCTCGTATTGCCCCTGCAGGCCGCCGAGCGCAACCGGCGTTGGGCCCAGCGACTGTTCCCAGCCGTCCACCGGCTGCAAGTGGATCGCGCCGGACTCGACCTGGGCCAGCAGGGCCTCGATGCCGGACTCGGCGAGCTGGAAGGCATTGGCGCGCAACTGCGTGTTGCCGGCCATCAGCAGTTCCAGCGACGCGGTGCGCATCGACGCGATCGCCAGGATCGTCAGCACCATCAGCAGCACGAGGCCGACGATCAGCGCGGCCCCGCCCTGCGGGCGCCGGCACGCCAGCCCGGCGTCTCGCGAACCTCGCTGGTCGGTCGTTTTCGCCACGGTCTGCATCGTCTGCCTCAGCTCTGCCGGTTGTGCAACAGGATGGTCTTGCTGACCGCCGCGCGCCGGAACGCGGCGGGGTAGGCGGGGTCGGCACCCGGCTGGATCGGCGCGAGGTCGGCGTCGGCCGGCTGGTAGACCCTGTCGTCGACGAAGCCGAGGCCGGCCTCGCTGGTCTCGGCGCGCAGCAGCAGCCAAAGCCGAACGGCCTGGATCCGCTCCGGTGTGGCCAGCGGATGATCGCCATCGACGTAGCGGTCCACGGTGCCATCGCCGTCGCTGTCCAGGCCGAACTGCACCTGCAGATTTTCCACGCCAGGCAATAGTTCCTCGTCCTGCAGCGCAGCCTGTGCGCCACCGTCGACCAGCGTCAGCCGCCGCAGCGCCGGTGTGCCCGGTTCGAAGCTGGAGTCGCCGACATAGTAGGCATGAAACACGACTTCGCGGTACTCCGCCGGCGCGGCCGCGGCCGGCGGTACGCCGTCGTCGAACAGGCTGCCGCCGGTGTAGCTCAGTTCGGCGTAGACCTGGCCCGGTCCCAGCGCAGCGGGCGGCGTGCGGCGGTCGCTGGCATGCCGCAACAGCAGGACATCGGAGCCGGCCCGCGGGCTGCGGCCCGGGCAGGCGAGGTCGTAGGCATCGTCGCGTGCCTCGACGGCGATGGCCCGGCGGCCGATCGCCAGCGCCGTGGCCTGTGCCGCGCCGCCGCCGGGGCAGCTCACGGTGACGGCACCGGCGTCGATCAATGCCGCCTGGTTGTGCAGACCCCAGAAACCGGCCAGGCGGATGTCCGGCTCGAGCGTGTCCAGCGCGAAACGCAGGTTGTCCTGCAACCGCGCCACACTGTCCGCGACCCGGTAGTTCGCGCGGCTCTGGACATAGACCGTGATCGCGCCGGCGATCAGGATGCTGCCGATCACCGAGGCCACCATCAGCTCCACCAGCGTCATGCCGGCCTCTGTCTGCTTGCCGTTCATAGCTGCAGCACCACGGTGTAACTGGCCGGCTCGGCCTGGCCGGTCTCCGGCCAGCGCAACGTGATCGTGTACTGAGTCAACGGGGCGATATCGGTGACCGCGACCGTGGCCGCGGCCCCTGCCGGCAGCGATGTCCGCACGGCGTCCAGCCAGTGGAACCAGTCGTCCTGCGCGAGTTCGGCCGGGCTGCAGGCAGCCACGCCGTTCACGCAAGCGTTGTCCGCGCCGGGCCCATTGCCGGCGTAGGCGGCACCGGCCGTGGCGTTGGCCCGGATGCGATCGGCCATGTCCGCCGCCAGCGTGACCGCGGCCACCCGGTAGATCGACGTACGGCCCGCGCGGAGCCCCTCGACATAGAGCCCGGCGATACCGAGCATGCCGACCGCCATGACCACGAGCGCCACGAGCACCTCGGTCAGCGTGAAGCCGCGTTGCGCGCCGCCGTTCATCCGCAACCTCCTAGCGGGTTGTCGGCCGACTGCAGCCGGCTGCGTTCGCGCACCAGTTGCGGCCGGCCGGTCGCGCTCAGCCGCAGCCAGCGGCCGGCCGCGATGCCCCCGCCGGTATCGACATCGCCGCGCGCGTCGCAGAACTGCAGATCGGTGAGGTTGGCCGATGGCGGCGCCGGCAGCTCGGCCAGGCGACCGTCCGGCGCGAAGGCGGCGTAACAGGGGTCGCCGGCCCCGCCGTTTGCGAAGGCCGAGTGCTCGGCGATCGTGTCGGCCACCGGCGGACCGGCCGCGATCACGGTCTCGCCGGGGTCGCGCAGGCCGTCCGCGTCGAGGTCGCTGAACACGATCCAGCCCTGGGTCAGGCCGCCGGTCGGGGCGCAGCCCGGCTCCTCCGAAAGCGAGTCGCTGCTGGCGCAGACGGTCACGACCGCGCGACGCTTGATCGCTTCGCTGCGCGCCAGCTGCAGCGCGGACACGACGTCGTTGACCGCCGCGGCCATCTCACTGTTGGCCACGAAACCGGTGTAGGCGGGAATACCGATCGACAGAACGGTGGCCAGGACGGCGAGCACCACCAGCAATTCGATCAGGGTGACGCCTTCTGCGTGCATCTTGCCCATTGCAGTGGATATTGCCGCAAGCCGGCAGCGGAGCAAGCCCGGGCGGACGAGCGGCCGCTGATAGCGGACAAGATGAAAGAGTTAACATTCGTTCAATCACTTACTAAGAACAAATCAGCCATGCTTTAGCTTTGTCGCCTAACAGCGTGCGTGGCCGGCCGGTGGGGCCGATGACCACGACCCGCGCCGCCGCCGCGCCCCAACGATCACAGAATGACAGGCGCCCGTTGCTGTGGCGCACCATGCCGGGGCGGAACACGAAGGCCCGCCGGTTGGCCCACAGCTCCCCGCGTGGCCACGCCGGCTGCAACAGCAGCACCGGCTCAGTGTCGTCCCGTTGCGGCGGCTGGTCGTGATCGAGATTGGTGAACAGCATCCAGCCGCCGGCCCATGCCCTGGCCGTCGCGCAGCGCGCGCCCGGCGCCCGCGGGCAGAGCACGACCGGTTCGCCACGCCGCTGGGCCACCTGGCGGGCCAGCTGCACGGCAGCGATCAGGGCATTGACCTCGGCAGCGATCGCCGCCTCTGCGAGCAGTCCCTGCAGCGCCGGCCGGGCCAGCGCGAACAGCAATGCGGCCAGCGCCAGCGTCAACAGCAGTTCCGGCAAGCTGAAACCCGCGCGTCGGCTGTGCATTGGCCATGACCGGGACATGATGGCTCCGTGCTGACGGCCTCTGAATCTGCGCCCGATGGGCTGGGCGCTGCCAGCGCCGATTGGACTTAAAGTGCGCGGTTTTGCCCGTGGCGCGGACGCTTACGCGCGTCGTTTACAGTGCGGCCGCCGCTTGGCTAGAATGGGTCCAAGCGCAAGTGCATGATTTCAATATGAGGAGGG
>RFHQ01000120.1 GCA_003695765.1 Gammaproteobacteria bacterium | reverse complement strand
TGGCCCGACGCGGTCTTCTTCGTTTTCGGGCACCTCGGCGACGGCAACCTGCACCTGTCGATTTCGGCCGGGCCGGCCGACGGCAGCGCAAGGCCGGCGATCGAGCAGCTGGTCTACGCGCCGCTCGGTCCCCTGCAGGGCTCGATTTCCGGCGAGCACGGCATCGGCCTGGAAAAGAAGCCTTACCTGTCGCTCTGCCGTTCGCCTGACGAGATCGAGGTCATGAAGCTGCTGAAACGCAGCCTCGATCCGGGCAATATCCTCAACCGGGGCAAGATCTTCGACCTGCCGTGACGCGCCAGCGGGCGCAATGGAGCCGACAGTGAACCAGCCAGCGGAAGCGACTCTCAAGGCCAGCGCCGAGGAAGACCCCCGGCGATTCTTCTGGTACGGCGTCTACACGCTGATCATGGGCGTCTCGGTGCTGCCGCTGTTCGGCTTTCGCTTGCCGCGCTTGCTGCCGTATCTGCCGTTGCTGATCATCCACGAGTTCGCGGCATTCCTGTATTTCGGTCACACGTTCTTCAGCAATATCTGGGCGATGCGCATCCGGCTGTCGCAACCGCAGGCAACCGGTGTCTGGGCGCGGGCCTTCCTGCGCAAGCTGGCCTTGAGCGTGACCGGGCCGACTGCGGTGATCATTCCGCTGGCCGGCCTGATGCTGGTCGAGGACTGGGGCGGGCTGGTCAAAACGCCCTGGGCCTGGGACGCCTATTTCGCATTCTGGATCATGGCCGGCATCAGCGTCGTGCCGGACGTGATCCGCTATGGCCGCAACCGCCATGCCGGCGATCCGCGGCACGGCATGAAGAGCGGCGGCATCCGCGGCATGCTGGCCCTGGTGCTGACGCTCTACATCATGTGGTGCATGATCGCCAAGACCAGCTTGTTCCACGCGCTGGTCTTCGGCGCTACCGGCGGTTAGTCCCCGGCCAGCAGGTCTTCCTTCTCGCGCTCGCCGAGCGGGTCGGCCAGCGTGAAGCCGGCAGCCTTGATCTTTTCGTTCGACACCTTGCGCGGGCCCTTGCTGAGCCCCAGCCAGGTGATCGGCGGCAGGCCGGCTTCCTCGCAGACCCTGGCGAAGAACTCTGCCTTGGATTCGCGCTGGTCGTTGAACAGGTTGTACAGGCCGGAGAGCCGGTGCTCCAGTGCGAACTCGAGCCCGCGCACGACATCGTCACGGTGGATGATCATGACGTCGGACTCGCCATCGAAGGGGATCTGCTGTCCGGCGATCCGGGCGGCTTCGCTCGCATGTTCGCGGCCCGGGCCATAGATCGTGCCCGTGCGATAGTTGCAGACTCTGAGCTGCGCCGATTCCTGTGCGGCCAGCAGATTCTCGGTATCGACATAGACCTGGGCGAAGGGGCTGCCGGGGTTCGGCGGCGTCTCCTCGTCGACCCGCTCAGCGCCCCCGGCATCGCCGTAGGCGTTCAGGCTGGAGCAGAAGACGATCTGCTGCAGGCGTGGCGCGCCCGGCAGGCACTCGACCAGCGCTTCGGCGGTGCCGAGATAGGAATCCCGGTACAGCTCCGCGTCCATGTAGGGCCTGCCGTCTTTTTCGGTCAGCCCGCCGGCCATCGTCAGCAGGACCGCGTCCTGGTCCTTCAGCAGTTCGCGCATACCGTCACGATCGCTGCCCTTCATCACGATCACCCGGTCGGCCACCTGTTCCAGTTCGGGTACGCGCTCGGCGCGGGTCGTGGTCACCGTCACGTGGTGACCCTTGCGTTTCAGATATCTGGCGGCAGCCAGGCCCGTATAGGCCGCGCCGACGATCGCGATATTCATGCTGTTGCTCCTCCTGAGTTTACGGCCGAGACGCTGCCCTCGGAACGCTGTCAATCGGACAGCGGCTGCATGAGCAGCGCGCGCATCTGTTCGGTCTGGTCGGTGCCGATCAGGCGCCTGACCCCTTTCCAGGCGCGCGGGTCGAGGCGTTCATCGAAAAACGCCGCCAGGTGGCGCCGGTCACGGGCTCGCATCAGTTCCGCATCAGGTGCCGGGTAGTCGAGCGAGCTGGCCAGGTCCAGGCAATGATCGAGATAGGCCTGAATCTGTGGTGCGACCCGTTCCAGTTCCGCCCGGTCCGTGGGCCGGGCCGCACCGATACTCCACGGAGACAGGTAGACGGCAATCGCCGGATTGGCCGGGGCCGACGCGCAGGCATTCTCAGGCTTCTGGGTCGCTTTCCAGTACGCCATGTTCAATGGCTCGAAGGCCAGCCGGAAATAATCCGGGTGGTCCACCGGATCAAGCCGTGGCAGCAGATCGGCATTGTAGACGCAGGCGTCCTCACCGAACTGCACGACCTGTCCATGGAAATGGGGGACGACCGATTCGCTGCGAGCGAACAGGAAGAACAGGTTGGTGTCCACTGGTTCACCACCAAGGCGCACGTGCAGCATCCGGTCGAACGGGGCCGCGGCCCGCCACAGCCGCAGGCTGCCGCCATTGCCATCGCCATCGGCAGCGCTGAATCGCAGGTAAGGGCCACCACCGGGACCGGTCAGCTCCTCGAAGCCACCACGGGCCTGACAGTGCTGGCACCAGTCCGTGACCTGCTCGTATGCGAAGGCGGGGATGCTCATCGGGCCGCGAGGATACGTGAAGCGGGACGGGCGGCGCGGCTTGCTGGCGGGCCTGTTCACTAGGCAGAATCGCGCGACGCAATGGCGGAGCAGGGCATGGAGACATGGCGGCTGCAGGGCAGGGTGAGCAGTGGCAGCGGTGAGGCGGCA
>RFHQ01000119.1 GCA_003695765.1 Gammaproteobacteria bacterium | reverse complement strand
CTCATCAGCGCAGGATCCTCGTCGCCGTTTCGGTCAGCACCGGCTCACCATCGGCGTTACGGACGTCCATGACGACCTCGTAGAAGATCAGCGGCCCGCTGGAGCCCTGTTTCTCGTAGAGATCGGTCAGGGTGCGCGTCGCCGTCAGCACGTCACCGGGAAAGATGTCCCGCGCATACTCGACCTTCAGGCCCCCGGCCATCGCACGCTTCAGCGGCAGTTCCGGAATCAGCCTGTCGATGTAGACGCCATCGGGCGTCAGCTGGTCGAGTTCCACGACCTCCCAGAACAGCGTCATGTAGAACAGTGGCGGCGCAATCTCGCCGTCCAGGTAGCGCCGCTGGCGCTGGCCGGTGGCCACCGCGTACTTGCGGATATCGCGCCGGGTCACGACCTCGGTTTTCGGTGGCGCCGTTCGCCCGATATGCGCGAGCAGTTCCGGCGTCAGCAGCTTGCCCATCTGCAAGGCCAATGAGAAGACAAACACGAAGAATCGCTAATTGCCTGCGGCCGTGCAAGCATCGCTGCCGTCCGGGGCCAGGCCGGCCAGGCTGTACATCTCGTTGCGGAACAGCTCGCGAGCCTTCAGCGGGCCGAGTTCACGGTCGAAGAAAGCCGCCGTGCGCAGGCCGATCAGCAGTGCGTAACCGATCTCGGCACAGTCGCGGGCGCGCTCGCGGCTCGGCGCCGCGCGGAACAATTCGCGCAGGCAGGCCTTGCAGGCGCGGTCCAGTTCGGCCTTCTCGCCATGCAGCCGGGTGTCGTGGACTGCGACGCCGAAACATTCGAGCATGAAACCGATCTCGAAGCGGGTGATGCCCTTGCCGGCAAAGAACAGATCGGATAGCAACTCGATCTGCCGGCTCGGTGGTTCGCTGAGGAAGGATTGCATCCGGGCCACGATCCGGTTGCCGACCCGCTGGAAGTAATCGCTGAGTATGGCGTCCTTGCCATCGAAGTAATAGAGCAGATGGCTCGGTGACATGCCGGCCTTGCGGGCGATGTCGGCCAGTGTCGTGCGCGCATAGCCCTGTTCGATGATGCAGTCGTGCAGGGCGTTCAGGATCGCCCGCCGCCGCCCTTCGCCGCGATGATTGCCGCGTTTCTCGCCAGCGCCCGGCTGTGGCTGCTCAGCCATCGCTCACAGCCGCGAGGATTCGCCGCCGTCGATCACGAACACGCTGCCGGTGACGAAGTCCGACAGCGGCGAGGCGAGGTAACAGACCAGCGGCCCGATCTCAGCGGCCTCGCCCATGCGCCGCGCCGGAATCTTCGCGAGGCGTCGCTTCAATATATCCGGCGACTCGAGTACCGCTTTCTGGGCATCGGTCTCGAAGGCGCCGGGCGCGATCGCATTGACCTGGATGTTGTAGCGTGCCCATTCCGCGGCCAGCGCCTTCGTGAACTGGAGCATGGCGCCCTTGCTGGCGGAGTAGGCCACGAGGCTGGCCTTGCCCAGCAAACCCGAGGTCGACGCGATGTTGACGATCTTGCCGCCTCCGCTCTCGGCCAGCTGGCGGCCGGCCGCGCGCGCCAGCGCGGCCGGCGCGGCCACATTGACCGTCATCACCCGGTCCCACTCCGCCTGCTCCTGCTTCAGGAATTCCCCGGCCGGTGCGATGCCGGCGTTGTTGACCACGATGTCCAGGCGCCCGAAAGCGGCCAGCGCCTGCTGCGGCAATTCGGCGACGGCATCGAGATCCAGCATGTCGCAAGCGGCGACGCGGATCTGTTCCGGGGCCAGGGCCGCCAGGCTTTCGAGAGCGGAGCGGTCGCGGGCCACGGCCAGGACCCGCGTGCCCTGTTCGGCGAGCGCGACCGCGATCGCGCGGCCGAGTCCGCGGCTCGCGCCGGTGACGATGGCGCTGCGGCCGTCCAGCTGGAAGTCGATCATGGCAACTGCCTCGTGAGTTCGGCGGCGATGCCGAGTCGCAGGACCTCGGAAGCGCCCTCGTAGATACGCATTGGCCGCGCCTGCCGGTACAGCCGCTCGATCTTGCTGTGCCGGATCAGGCCGAAGCGGCCCATCATCTGCACGCAGCGGTCGACGACCCGGCTCGCCATCTCGGTCGCGGCCAGTTTGGCCATCGACGAATGCGGCAGCGATGCGCGTGGGTCCTTGCGCGCCAGGCTCGCGGCCCGGTAAGCCAGCAGGCGTGCCATCTCGACCTCGGTCCAGCAATCGGCCAGCATCTGCGCCACGGGGCCCAGCTTCGCCAGCGGCCGGCCGAATTGTTCGCGGCGGCGCGTGTGCCGCACGGCCTCGTCCAGCGCCGCCTGCGCCAGGCCGACGGCTGCGCCGGCGACCGAAACGCGGAACACGCCGAGCGTGGCCAGCACCAGCTTCAGTCCCTTGCCGGGCTCGCCGAGCCGGGCATCGGCCGGCAGGCGCACGCCATCGAATTCGACTTCACCGAGCACGTGCGGGGCGATCAGCTCCGGCGTCGGCGAGATGCGGATGCCAGGCAGCCCGGCTGGGACGAGCACCATGCTGAAGTCGTCCCCTTCGCGTGCCAGCACCAGGTAGAAGGCGGCCGCGCCGGCGTTCGAGATGAAGGACTTGCCGCCGCTGAGCCGGAAACCGTCACCGTCGGCTTCCAGCCGCGTGCTGAGGCGCTTCAAGTCGGAGCCTGCTTCCGGTTCGGTCAGGGCCAGCGCGGCCAGCAGGCTCGCGTCGCCGACGCCCGGCAGCCACGCTTGCTTCTGCGCCTCGCTGCCGGCCACCGTGATCGCATAGCTGCCGATGCCCTGCAGCGCAAACAGCGAGTCGAGATGCGCGCTGCAGGCCATCAGCGCCTCGCGGACGACACAGATGGCCAGCGGGTCGAGATCCTCGTCGCGGCCCCCGTAGGCGGCCGGCACCATCAGCCGGCACAGGCCACTGGCCCTGAGCGCCTCGAGCACGCCGGCGTGCACCTGGCTGCACTCGTCGGCCTCGGCGGCCATCGGCTCGACGGTCGCGGCCAGCTGCCTGGCCTCGGCCTGGATCGCCTTGAGGCCGGCCTCGAGTTCCCAGTCCATCGTCGCCTCCGGCCGCCGTGATCAGTCGTCCCGCGGGGCCCGGCCCTCGAAACGCGGGCGGCGCTTCTCCATGAAGGCCGACGCGCCCTCGATCATGTCATGCGAGCCGATCGCCTGCACCAGCATGCCGAGGCCGCTCAGGAAGCTGTCACGGGCCATGTTCCACCACAGGTTCGAGCTGATCTTGGCGATCTCCAGGTAGCGTGGACTCATGTACAGCAACTCGTCGGCCCAGCGCATGACCTCGTCTTCCAGCGCCTCGTCCGGCACCACCGCGTTGATCAGCCCCATCTCCAGCGCCTGCTGCGCCTTGTAGCGCCGGCACAGAAAAGAGATCTCCTTGCCGCGCTTCTCGCCGACGCTCATCGTCAGGAAGTTCGTGCCGCCGAGCACCGGGGCGCTGCCGACCTTGACGCCGGTCTGGCCGAAGGTCGCGCGTTCCGCGGCAATGGCGAGGTCGCAGGCGACGACCAGCTCGTTGCCGCCACCGGCCGCGGCACCGTTGACGGCGGCAATGACGGGGCGGGGGCTGGTGCGGATCGCGTCGATCAGCTTCAGCGAGCCGTAGAACATGCCGCGCAGTTCGTTCGGGTCCGGGTCGCTGAGGTTGGCGAGGTAACCGCCGGCGCAGAAGGCCTTGCCGGTGCCGGTCAGTACGATCACGCCGCTGCCGGCCGAGTCCTCGATGGCCTGGATCATTTCCCGCGCCATCGACGCGTCGTAGGCGTTCATTCTTTCGGGGCGGTTCAGCCGGATCCAGGCCACTTCGCCGCGGGTTTCGAGTTCGATATCAGCCATGGCGGACCTCGCTTGACAAGGGCAGCATTCTGTGCAAAGTTTGAATAAAGTTCAAGTTCTTTCCAAGCGATCGGCTGGGCTTGAGCAGGGGGTGCCAGATGCTTGTGTCGACTCGGGGACTGCGGGCCACCGCAGCGTTTCTGCTTTCCGTTGCCGCGACCATTGCCAGCCTGCCGGCCAGACCCGTGCTCGCCGCGGGCCCGGCGGTGCTCGAAGAGATCGTCGTGACCGCGCGCAAGCGCGAGGAAAGCCTGCAGGACGTCGCCATGTCGGTCAGCGCCATGGGGCAGCGGGAGATCGAGGCCAATTTCGCCACCGACCTGCGCGATCTGGTCTACATTTCGCCGAACCTCGTGCTGGACGATACCAACCAGGGGCCGGGCGGCGTGGCCGCCGCGTACATCCGCGGCATCGGTGTCTCCGAGGTGGAGAAGAACTTCGACCCGGCCGTGGGCGTGGTCGTCGACGGCCTGTTCCTCGGCACGATGTCCGGCAGCATCACCCGAGCGATCGACCTGGAGAGCGTCGAAGTGTTGCGCGGCCCGCAGGGCACGCTGTTCGGGCGCAACACGATCGGCGGCGTCATCAAGGTCGAGCGGAGCAAGCCGACCAAGGAACTGGGCGGCAAAGTCCGGGCCAGTTACGGCGACTACGATACGACCACGCTGGACGGCCTGGTCAATTTCGGCAACGGAGAGAACTTCGGCATCAAGCTGACCGGCACCTGGCGCAAGCAGGACGAGGGTTACTACCGCAACCTGTTCACAGGCCGCAAGGATGGCCAGTCCGAATACCTGTCCGGCGGGGTCAACCTGCTGTTCGAGCCGGTGGTCGGGCTGGAGCTGGAGTGGACCAGCGTCATCGAGCGCACCGATCAGGACTCCAACCAGCTGCTGAATGTCGGCCAGCCGGGCCAGCTGTTCTGCGATGTCTACGGCTGGTGTTCACCGGACACGCGCACGCCGGTCTCCGGCGATCGCTACGCAGTACTGCAGGCCTACAACGACTTCACCTGGCCGTTCGCGACGCCGCGCCCGGCCTTCGATCACGACGGCAAGCGGCCGGACAAGAGCAGTTTCGACACGGACACGCACAAGCTCGACGTGCGCTGGCAGATCAACGACAGCCTGCGCTTCGACTACATCGGCGGCCTGTGGCAGACGGACGAGAAAGTCATCACCGACTGGGATGCCGTGCCGGACCTGTTGTTCCATACGGACCGGCCCGCGGACTACGAGCAGTTCACCAACGAGTTGCGGCTGACCTATGACGCCGGTGGCGCGATCAGCGGCACGGCCGGCCTGTACACCTGGGATTCGGAGTACGAGATCCCGCTGGTCAGCTGGATCGCCTTCGTCGTGCCCGGCACGCTGCTGGCCGTGCCACAGACGACCAAGCAGGAAAGCGATTCCTGGGCGATCTTCTTCGAGGGCGACTGGACCATCAACGACCAGTGGACCGTGACGCTCGGCGGCCGCTATACAGAGGACGAGAAGACCACGACACAGCGTGGCAACGTGCCTTGCGGGCAGAGCCCGGTGCTGAACCCCGAGTTCGCGAGCCTGATCGCCCAGTGCAGCGGCCCCTTCGACACCTCGGTGCCGATCAAGGCCAAGCAGAGCTGGAACGAGTTCACGCCCAAGGTGGCTGTGCGCTGGGCCTTCAGCGATGCCGGCATGGCCTATTTCCTGTACTCGCGCGGCTACCGTGCGGGCGGCTTCAACGGCCGCGTGGATTCGATCGATACCGCGATCACGCCCTACGACCCGGAAACCGTGGACAACTTCGAGCTGGGCCTGCGCACCGAGTGGCTGGACCGGCGCCTGATCCTGAACGGTACGGTCTTCTACATGGACTACAAGGACAAACAGGAAGAGATTCAGCAGCCATCGACCACCAGCGGCACCGGGCAGGTGACGCGCGTGGTCAATGCCTCGACGGCGCAGATCTCCGGCGTCGAACTGGAAGCGATCTGGCTGGCCGTCGAAGGCCTGACCTTGCGAGCGAACCTGGGCATCCTGGACGCGAGCTATGACCAGTTCCTCGTCGACGTCGGCACGCCGGGCAACCCGGTGCTCAAGGACTTTTCCAACCTGGACATCCGGCGGGCGCCGGACGTGACCGGCGCCGTGGTGGCGGACTACGAGAAGCAGTGGGGACCGGGCAACGTATTGCTGCATGCCGGTGCGCGCTACCTCGGCTCACACGAGGTCGATTTCGCCAACAAACCCGAGTTGCACAACGACGCCCAGTGGCTGGTCGATGCCTCGCTGACCTACGAATACCAGCAGTTCTACGGCAGCGTCTACGGGCGCAATCTGCTCGAAGAGGACGGCTACCAGATCGGCTTCGACGTGGCCGGCCTGTGGTCCTACGCGTCGACCCGGCCGCCACGGACCTGGGGCGTCGAGATCGGCATGCGCTTCGGCCAGTAGTTTTCAGACAGCAGACAGGAGCCAGAACGGAGGCAGATCATGGCGGATGCACCCAAACCAAAATTCGACCCGGTCAAGCTCGAACAACTAAATGTGGCCACGGACTATCCGATGGACAAGGAGGAATTCGAGATCCTGTACCGCCACAACTGCTACTGCGAGATGGCGCATGTGAACAGCAAGGGCTTCCCGATCGTGACGCCGATGTTCTACGTGGTCATCGACGACATCATCCACATGAGCAGTATCCAGAAATATCGCCACAAGGTGCATCACCTGGAGAAGGATCCGCGGATCTCGGTCAGTATCCATAACGACGGCTCCAATGTGCGTCACCAGAAGGCAATCCTCGTGATCGGCAAGGCCGAGGTGTCGAAGGACGAGGAACTGATGAAAAAAGTCCACTGGGACATCATCGACAAGTATTTCTTCGAGTTGAAGACCGAGGAGGAGCGGCAGAACGCCTTCACGGCCGTGCACACGCCCCTGCGCGTGATCATCAAGGTGCACCCGGAAAAGATCATCACCTGGGACTTCGGCAAGATGCTGGAAGCGCACGACGATGGCGTCTGGTTCGGTGAGGCCAACTGGCAGCAGAACCAGTACGACATCCGTCGCCTCAACCTCAACCCGCCGGGCAGCTGACCGGCAAGTGGAGGATCGTCTCTATGGGACGCTGGGACGACAAGTTCGAAAAACACGCGAAGAAATGGGCCTCCTGGACAATGCAGGAGTATTCGCAGCACGACCGCGTGCTGACCAGGATCATCGAGGACAAGGCCAGGCAATACCCGAACCATGTGGTCTGGCAGTTCCGCGACGATCCGATCACGCTCGAGCAGTTCAACGCGGAGATCAACAAGGCGGCCAACGCCTTCCTCGAACTGGGCGTGCAGCATGGCGACAAGGTGGCGATCATGCTGCCGAACTGCCCCGAGTTCCTGTATGCCTGGTTCGGG
>RFHQ01000118.1 GCA_003695765.1 Gammaproteobacteria bacterium | reverse complement strand
TGTCCCAGGGTTGTGCGTGAGCCCGAATCATCCGGCTCGGCAGCCCACGGTACTCGATGAGCCGCACCCAGCCGCGCGGGCTGTCCGGTGAGCGCATCAGCGCGTAACGCCCGCTGGCACCGGGCCGGTCCAGCCCGAAGTAGGCGAGATGCGCCTCGGTAACCGGCCCTTCGCGATAGGCGATCCAGCCGGCGACGGCGATCAGGAAACGGCGGGTGTTGTCGAGGTCGCTGACCACGACCATCGCTTCGTGCCAGCCGTCGCCGGGCGTCAGCTGCAATGCGGGCATGGTGGCGGCCTTGGCCGCAGCACCGACGACGAACAGCAGCACGGCCGTGCCGAGCCAGGCCCGTGCCCGCGAGATGGCCTGGCGCCGAGTCTCTGCCATGCTGGTTCCGGGTTTGCGGTGCATGATCATATAATCTATAAAAACAAGTAGCTATGATTAACAGATAAAGCCGTTTCTTATACAGAAAATGGTGTCTGACACGAATTTCGACACGCATTCCGGTTGTGGCACAGGGAACCAGTTGCAGGGGCCGGCGGTCAACACCTATCGTCGGCCGGTGCCTGCACCGGCGGGCCGAATCATTCCACACTACGGGAGTTGCTTCTATGACAGCCAAGAACCGGATGACGGGGCTTGCCCTCGCGGCGGCGGCCGCGGCCTTGTTCGCGACGGCGCCGCTGACGGCCACCGCGGGTGAACACGAAGGGGCGGAAGCCCAGGGCAAATGTATCGGCGGTAATGCCTGCAAGGGCCAGAGCGCCTGCGCGACGGCGAAGTCCAGCTGCGCCGGCCAGAACGCCTGCAAGGGCCAGGGCTGGAGCAAGACCACCAAGGCCGAGTGCGATGAGGCCGGTGGCACCTTCGAGTCGGCCTGAGCCGGCGGGGCCATCGATCTGATTGGCCAGCGGCGGGTCGCTCCGGCGGCCCGCCGCCTTTGCATCCGCGGTTCATGAACAAGAAAGCGCAAGATTCGCTCGGTTTCGGCCTCGGCCTGCGGCCGCCGCATTACCAGCACATCGTCGAGCGGCGGCCCGCGGTCGACTGGTTCGAGGTGCTGTCGGAGAACTACATGGTGCCCGGCGGCAAGCCGTTGTACTACCTCGATCGCATCCGCGCCGATTACCCGGTGGTCATGCACGGCGTGTCGCTGTCGATCGGCAGTACCGAGCCCCTGGACCAGCGCTATCTGGCCGATCTGAAGCGGCTGGCGGCGCGCATCGAGCCGCGGTGGATTTCCGACCATCTTTGCTGGACCGGTGTCGGCGGCCTGAATCTCCATGACCTGTTGCCGCTGCCGTACACGGAAGAGGGGATTGTGCACGTGGCCGATCGCGTCGCCCGCGTGCAGGACTATCTCGGCCAGCGGATCCTGCTGGAGAACGTGTCCAGTTACGTCAGCTGGCAGGCCTCCACGCTGAGCGAGTGGGATTTTCTGACCGCCGTGGCCGAGCGCGCCGACTGCCTGGTGCTGCTCGACGTCAACAATATCTACGTCAGCAGCCGGAACCACGGTTTCGATCCACAGGCATTCCTTGCCGGCATCCCGGTCGAGCGCGTCCGGCAGATCCACCTGGCCGGGCACAGCCGCAACGGCGAGTTGCTGATCGACACCCACGACCAGCCGGTGCCGGATCCGGTCTGGGAACTCTATGCCGCGGCCGTCCGCCGCTTCGGCGCGGTTCCGACGATGATCGAGCGGGACGCCGATATTCCGCCACTGGACGACTTGCTGGCCGAGCTCGATGCCGCGCGGCGGTTCAGCGCCCTGGCGCTGGAGGCCGCGGCATGAGCGGGCTGAAGTCAGCGCAACAGCTCTTCCAGGCGCATGTGTTGCAGGGCGATGCGGCGGTGCTGCCGCTGATCGTCGGCGACGAGCGCGCTTCCGCCAGCGAACGCCTCGACGTCTACTACCAGGCCTATCGCCTGCGGCTCATCGACGTGCTGGGCAACGATTTCGACGGGCTGCGAGCCTTGCTCGGCGACGATTTCCCGACCATGGCGCGCGCCTATATCGATGCTCACCCGTCGCAGCACCCGTCGGTACGCTGGTTTGGGCGCCGGCTGGCGAGCTTTCTGGCCGGAACCCCGCCGTGGTCGGCGCGTCCCGAACTGGCCGAGATGGCCACCTTCGAATGGGCCTGGGGCGAGGTCTTCGATGCCGCCGAGGCCGAGCCGCTCTCGGCGAGCGAACTCGCTGCGCTCGAGCCGCGGGACTGGCCGGGCTTGCGGCTCGAGTTTCAGCCCGCCCAGCGGCGGTTGAAGTTGCGCTGGAACGTGCCGGCGATCTACGCGGCGATTGCCGCTGGCGAGACGCCACCGCCGCCGGCCGAGCAGGCGGCGCCAACGGAATGGCTGTTGTGGCGGCAGGGCCTGGTCGTCAAGTGGCGCTCGCTGAGTCCGGCCGAAGCCTGCGCCGTTGATGCCGCCCAGCGCGGTGAAGACTTCGCCGCGCTCTGCGCCGGCCTCTGCGCTCACTGCCCCGAGGAGGACGTGCCCGGTACCGCAGCAGGCCTGCTGCGGCGCTGGCTCGCCGACGGCCTGGTCAGCGCGGTTCATCCCGGCCGAGCCGCGCCGGCCTGCTAGACTTCGCCGGATGAGCCTGATACCGCCGCGCCGCCGGCGCCGCCACTCGTGATCGAAGTCCATGTCAGCCGCCGCGGTCTGCTGGCGGCTGCCAGCGGGCTCGCCCTGCTCAGCCCGGGCATCACTGCCCTGGCCCGCGATGGCGGCCGGGTCGATCTGGCCGATCGCAGGCAATTGCTCGAAGCGATCGCCCGGATGCGCGGTGCCGCGGACGACCGGCTGGTCATCGGCTGGATCATCGGCGCCCGCTATGCCGTGATCGAGACCAGGGCCACACCGATGTTCGGCATCCTCGCCGGCACGTTCGCCCGCTACCGCCGGCTCGACGCCGAAACCTTCGAGGCTCGCACGCTGGAACTGGCTTTTTTCACCGACCCGGAGACGGGCGCGTACCTGGAACGCTGGCGCAACCCGGTGACCGGTGTCACGGTCGACGTGCCGCGCACCCGCATGGGCCCGAGCCGGATCCTGCTGACCGCCGACGGCCTGAAGGTGGCGGACCCGGAGGGCGAGGCGGCCGGTCTGGAGATCCGGCATCGCTTCCGGCCGCCGGTCGTGCACCAGGACGATGTCTGGATCACCGAGGAGATTCGCGTCTTCGGCGAGCCGCGCGAAGCGGGCGGACGGCCCTTCGCCTACAACGAGAACAGCAGCTATCAGGCGAGCCTTGCGGACCTGGCCGATCCGACGCAGGTCGCGGTGCCGGTGCAGGTCAGCTTCCAGAGCCTCGTGAGCTGGCGGCCGTGGATGGGCTTCGCGGAGACGCCGGGTCACAGCCTCGCCTGCGGCAACGGCCGCCGTGCGCTTACCGTCGCGGATCTGCCGGCGCCGTATCTGGCACTGCTCGAGCGCTTCTACCCCGAGGTGCTGGGCGACCCGCTGGCCGCGCTCGGTGGCTGAGCGGGCGCGGCTAACGCCGGCCCGCCAAGGCGGCTAGAATAACGCCATGCGGCAGCTTCCCCCTTATGCTCCCTACGGGCCGCGCCGGCCCGGTCTGATCGCACAGGTGCTCGGTTTCATCGTTGGTGCCGCCGTGCTGGCCGTGTCGGTGTTTCTCGGCGCTTTCCTGCTGGCGGGGCTGCTGGGCTTCGCGCTGATCCTGGGCCTGGTGTTCTATCTGCGGCTGTGGTGGCTTGCCCGCCGCCTGCGGCGCGAAGGGCTCGACGAAGAAATCATCGAGACGGAGTACACGGTGATCGACAGCCGGGATCGCGACGAACGCTGGCCATGAATGCGAACCAGGACGACAAGCGTCGGCGGCGGCGCCGGCGGCGGCGAGTGGCGGCCGTCATCGCCTTCTTCGCGGTGGCGCTGGGCCTCGCCTGGTTCTTCGAATCGCAGGCGACCACAACGGTGATCTTCGTCCGCTATGCCGAGATCCAGCCGGACGGTAGCGATAACCCCGGCTTGTCACCGGCCGGGCAGCGCCGTGCCCAGGAGCTGGTGCGGGTCCTGAAAGACGTCGACGTCGTGGCCGGCGTCGATGCGATCTACGCGAATCGATTTCGCAATACGCAGGAAACGGCCCAGCCGCTGGCTACGCAGCTCGACCTGCCGGTGCGGGTCGTCGACTCTCGCGATATCGAGGGCCTGACCACGCGCATCCTGCGCGAACACAAGGGCAAGATCGTGCTGGTGGTGACCAATCGCACGGCCTTGCCGATGCTGATCAGCGAATTGCACGGCAGCAAGAAAGTGCCGGCCATGGCCGATACCGAGCACGACAACCTCTACATCGTCAGCATTCCGTGGTACGGCAAGGTGAAGACGCTGCGCCTGAAATATGGCGAGCCGTACATTCCCTGAACCGATGGCGGTATTCCAGAAAGCGCTGCAGGTGATCACGCCGGGCCGCAGCACCACCGCGGTCACCGCCGAGCTGCAGGAAATCGTCCGGGAATCCGGCATCCGGACCGGCATCTGCCAGGTATTCGTACAGCACACCAGCGCGTCGCTGATGGTCTGCGAGAACGCCGATCCGGACGTGCGCGAGGACCTGGAGCGCTTCATGCAGCGGCTGGTGCCCGACGGCGATGCGCTGTTCCTGCACACGGCCGAAGGCC
Source organism: Gammaproteobacteria bacterium (assembly GCA_003695765.1). Classification (GTDB taxonomy): domain Bacteria; phylum Pseudomonadota; class Gammaproteobacteria; order Steroidobacterales; genus J054. Next base: position 61,264 of record RFHQ01000118.1, on the reverse strand, counting down.
CGGACGACATGCCCGCGCACGTGCGCAGCGTGCTGACCCAGTCGGCGCTGAGCCTGCCGGTCAGCGAAGGCCGCTGCGCGCTGGGCACCTGGCAGGGCGTCTACCTCTGGGAACACCGCGCCGGCAGCCACCATCGGCGCCTGCTGGTCACTGTGCTCGGCGATCTGTGATGCCGGTCATTCAGGCATCGCCGCCGATTGCCGACAGACAACCCGGGACTCTGCGCGTGGCATGCGGATGGACGCACTCTATCTGGGCATTGGGCTGGGCGCTGGCATGGCCGGCGGCCTGCTGCTGTACCGCCCCCTGGTCGCGCGCTGGCGGGCCCACCGCGAGGCCCGCGAACGCCGCCGGCAGTTCGAGGAGACCAGCCGCCAGCAGGCGCTGGAACGCATCCGCGACCGCCGCGAACTGTACGAGGACTTCCGCCGGTCGGCCGCGCGCCTGGTCGAGGAACTGGCCGACGGCGGCGGGCGCTGGAGCACCTTTTACCTGGTGCGCGACCAACTTCGTTTGATCACGGCCATGGCCGATGCCGAGGTCGCGATGGCGGCGCGACAGGTCTGTTTCGTCTGCCAGGTCATGCTGAACGAGGGCTTCAGCGATGAGCTATCCGTGCGCTTCAACCAGGCGCTGCGCCGCTTCGACGAGGTGATGCAGGCCGAGCTGGCCGAGCGCACGGCTGCGATCAGCCGGGGTGACTGCATCGAGGCCGACACCGTGCCGCTGGAAGAACCTCCGGATCGACGACGTGAGGACCCCGGTGGCGCGACTTCCAGCGAACGGCCGCGCTACTTCAACGTACTGCGCTGAGCATGCGCCGCCTGCTGCCCTTGCTGATCCTCGCCGGCCTGTTTGCCTGGCTCTGGCAGCTGGGCGGTGAGGGCGGCCGGCTGCAACCGGGCCTGCCCGGCGGCGGAAACGCCGGCGGGCGGCAAAACGGCAGTCGTCCGGCCGATGGGCGGCAGTCCGGCTCTGCAGCCGCCAGGAACTCGGCGTCGGGCCAAGCTGCCGCCGCGCTCGGCCGGCATCCGGGCGGGCGCGAGGAACTGCGCATCGAGATTCCCGGCGATGCCACCAGCGCCGAGCGCCGCCATGGCGAACTGATCGCGCGCTGGGGCGACGATCCCGCCGCCGTTCAATGGGTCGACGACTGCCTTGCGGAGCGTGATCTGAACGATATCGACGCAGCCGACGATCGCGACTGGGAATATGCCTGCTGGGAGGCCTATGCGCAGGCATTCGAAAAACTGCCGGCAACCGGCGGCGCCAGCGCCGCAGCGGCCGGGTCAAGACAGCCCCTGGCGCCGGCGCCGGATTAGTCCCAGCGGACGCCTTGCGGTTCAAATCCCGCCGGCGAACCGTCAGAATCGCAGTGGCGCCCCGGTAGCTCAGCCGGATAGAGCGTCCGCCTCCTAAGCGGAAGGTCCCAGGTTCGAATCCTGGTCGGGGCACGCCGTATCGGACGGTCAGCTCAGTGCCGGGCCTCGTCGGCCGCTTCGGCCGCCAGCGGCGCGGTCACGTGCCGCAATGGGTAACCGAAAACCGGCAGCAGCGGCGCGCACAGGGTCGTGACCAGGCGCCGGCGTGCGGCCGGCAGCCTGTTCCGCCATTCCTCGTCAGCGCGGATCGTGACCGTACCCGTCCTGAAGCGGCTGGGGTTGCCGCTGATCGAATGCTGAGGCTGAACCTCGAGTGAACGCGGGCCCTCCCAGTCGAGGCCATCCGGCGCGCAACCGAATTCCCGCAATATGCGCTCGACGCTGGCTCGTGGCGCGCGGGCGAAGTCCTCGTAGCGCAGCCGCAGGTAACGGACCCCCGGGCGCTTGCGAAAGGCGAGGGCGAACAGGTTGAAGGCATTCCAGTACAGCGCGCACTTGAACGCCGAGTAGCGGGGCAGGTAGTCGTCGTCGGCCTCTCCGCTGGCTCGGCGCCGCGACCAGGACCAGGCGACGGCACGCGGGTCACGCAGCAGGTGCAGGAAGCACAACTCGACGCCAGGCTGGCCGAGCAGATTGATCACATAGGGCGGAGTTTTCGAAGCGTCCACCAGCGTGTCGACGCCGGCTCGCCGTGCCGCGGCCAGGTAGAGCGCCCGCAGGCGGGCGATCTCGCCGGCATGCCGGCGCTGATAGTGTTCGATGCTGCCGGTCAGCAGTGCCCGTATCTGCGCCAGCGTGGCCCGCGAACCGACCCGGGCGGCGAAGCGGGCCGCAGCGCCGGCCGCGGCTGGCAGGCCGGCATCTGCGAGCGCGGCCGGCCAGAAGTCGCAGTCGCGGAAGGGCTGCCCGCAGCCGCAACGCTTGTTCTCGATCAGGCCCCGGTCCCAGAGGTAGCGCAGTTCGCCGACCGACGCGAGCTGCGCGTAGGAACCGAGCACGTTGGCGAGGAGGCTGCTGCCGCTGCGACCCCAGCCGCCGATGTAGATGATCTTGAGCGGCGGCATTGGCCTGTCTCAGCTGACCTCGGCCAGTCCGCCATCGCGGGCCGGCTCTCTCAGCATGGCGGACACTGGCCGGCCGTCCGTGCCCGGCATGTCGACGCCGAGCAGCGCGGCGATCGTCGGCGGCAGGTCGGCGACCGAAACCTCGTCCAGCCGCGCCGGTGAGATTGCCGGACTGACGAAGAAGAACAGCCCGTCGTCCTCGGTGTGATCCCCGGTCCGGTGGTTGCGGAACACGAAGCGCCGCGACAGGCGTCCGATCGCCGGTGATTCGGCTTCGTGGATCGGTCCGGAACGGTCCCATACGATCAGCAGGTCCGGCAGCCAGTGCGAGTGTTCGCCTGGATAGAGCTGCTGGCTCCGCAGTACCCGGGCCACCAGCGGCTTGCCGGTGCCGGGGTTGACCACTGCGCGCAGCTGGCGTTCCAGCCAGTCACAGACCTCGTCGTACTCGGCGCCGGGTTCGACCGTGCCGGCCGGTTCCCGCCCCTTCAGATTGATGCGCACGCCGCCGGCCGCATCATTGACGATGATCTCGAAGAAGCGGCGCTGGGCCTTGCCTGGCTGCACCAGGCCCGCCTTGAGCTTGGGCCAGAGCTTCTTCTGCAGCGGTGTCAACGCGGTGCGCAAGGCCTGCGGCAGCCCTGTCCAGGCCGCGACCATCGCCTGCGCGAGCCCTTGTCGCCGGCGCGGCGACGGCCGGCCTTCGAGCTTCAGCAGGATCTCGTCCAGCAGGTGTGTGCCGCTGTAGGCCGGGCCGATGCCGTGGCTGCAGAAAACCAGTACCGGGATGTCGCCGGCGGCTTCCAGCAGGCGGCCGAGTGCCCGGTCCATCGCTCGATAGACCTCGCGCAGCGGGTCGCCGCCCAGCTCGGCCAGGATGCCGGCATCGTGCAGCGGGTGTTGCGCATCGTGCAGGTGCCAGAGCTGGTGGCCGGCGCAATGGCACTCGCTGAATACGTTGAACAGCAGGTCCGTATCGCCCGCGTCCAGCAGGTCCAGCGTCAGCCGCAGCTTGGTCTCGATGCGCTGAATCAGGCCTTCGGTAAAGCGCCGGAAGTCGGCTGCATCGCCCAGCCGCGCGAAATCGCACTTGCCGACCGGGTCGCGGCCGTAGTCCTGCCGCACTCGCCGGGCCAGTTCCGGTGGGTTGCTGAAGCTGACGCCATCCCGCCACGGCGAATGAGCGCACCAGTCGACCAGCTGCGTGACGTTCGGCTGCTCGGACAGGAAAGCGTAGGGCGCGTCGATCACGGTGCAGCGCAGGCCGGCCTTCGCCAGCACGTCCCAGAAGGGCGGAAACTGCCGGCGGCCGAAATCGATGTCGGCATGCTCGTAAGAGCCGGTCACGAACTGCGTCGTGCCGCGAAAGCGCCCGGTGCGCCCCGGCAGCACGCCGGTGTAGAAACTCGGCCAGACCGTGCCGGCGACCATGCCGGTCGGGTTCCGCGTGTCACCGCGCAGGCTGCTTCGCAGCAGCCGCCGGAAGGCCGGCAGGCTGCCGTCGGCGCTCCATTCTTCGATCAGATGCCGGTCGGCCGAGTCCAGGCCGATCAGCAGCAGTCGGGTCTTGCGTTCCGTCGCTTGCATGCTCATTCCATCGCCAGCAGCTTCAGTGTGCGTACCCGCGCCAGCGTTTCACGCCGAGCACCAGCCGGTAGGGCAGCAGCATCAGCAGCAAGGTCGCGCCGACGCCGAGCCAGGCGTGCACCGATGCCCAGCTGAAGTACTGTCGCTGCGCGCGCAGGCGGTACCAGAGCGAGCGGCGCCGGTTGCCCAGCGACAGGCTCTGCGGGTGATCTTCCTTGTTGATCAGGACCTGCTGGAGGTTGTCGGTCTCGAAGGCCCGGGTCAGGCGAAAGAAGATCTCGTAATCGCTGGCAATCGGGTACGCCGGATCATACAGGCCGACCTGGCGCAGTGCCGTGAGCCGGATCATGCTGGCGGGATTGGCGAAAGCCGAGACATAGCGCATCCGGGTGCGGATCTGCTGGCTGCCGGCCGGTGCCTGGTAGACATACAGCGGTTGTCCGGCGCGGTCGACGTATTGCGCCCAGGCGCCGACGACGGCGATCTCCGGGTGCGCATCGAGATAGGCCGCCTGCAGGGCCATGCGCTCGCCGATGTCGGTATCGCCCGCGTCCTGCAGCGCCACATAGTCGTAACCGCCGTCGAGAATGAGCTGCAGGCCGAGGTTCCGTGCCACTGTGCAGCCGCGATTCTGTGCCAGGCGCAGCAGGTGCACCGGATGGCGATAGCGGCCGTCCGGGATGCCGACCGGCGGGTCGCTGCCGTCGTCGACGATGACGAAATCCAGGTCAGCCGATTCCCGGTCGACGGAATCCAGCGTGCGCAGCAGGTCGTCGGGCTGGTTGTAGACCGGGATCAGGACGGCGATCTTGCTCATGCTGTCGACTGCGGTGAGGGTCCGGCGGCTGCCAGGGCGGCTGTGACGGCGGTCGCATTCCGGCCGGAAAATCGCCGACGCGTTTCACATAAGGCGATGCCTGTCTCGACTTCGTCGCGCACGCGCACATATTATCGAAAGGACGTCGGGTCCGGGTGGCTTTGTACAATAATGGCCTCGCCGGAGCCTGTCGCTGTCGACAACAACAATGCAGGGCTCCAGGGACGGCCATGGTCACAGAGGCGGAATCGCTCGCGCGCAAGGTGGCGCCCATCCAGTCGCCGCGGCTGCGCCTGTCGCAGAGCATCGTCGCCGGCATCGCGGCCTTGCTCGATCTGGGGCTGGTCACCGGCAGCGGGCTGCTGATCTACTGGCTGTACGTTGGGCCGGTCGAGCCCGAGCGCTTCCCTGCCTACGCCGGCGCCATCGCTCTGTTTGCCCTGCTGGTGCAGCAGACCTTTCTCGCCCTGGGGCTTTACCGATTCAATTGCATCATTCGTCCGGCGCGACAGGCGCGGCGGCTGGTGATGATTCCGGCCGGCCTTTTCCTGCTGCTGCTGGCCGTGGCTTTTGCACTGAAGGTTTCGGAGGAATTTTCGCGACTCTGGGCGTTTAGCTGGGTCGCGGCCGTGATGCTGTTGCTGCCGCTGGGGCGCTATGCGGTCGCGTCCTTTCTGCGCCGGCTGGCCGCCGGCGGGCTCATCGGCCGCAACATCGTGATCTACGGTGCCGGGCCGCAGGGCGCCGCACTGATCCGCCATATCGAAGCGATGCAGGAACCATGGAACCGCGTGATCGGCGTGTTCGACGACCGCAGCACGCGGCAGGTGGACGATCTCGGCGGCTACCCGGTGCTCGGTGGGCTGCAGGAGCTGGTGAGTTGGGCGCGAGATCACCGTGCCGACGAGGTCTTGCTGGCGCTGCCGTGGAACGCCGATCAGCGGCTGCTGCAGATCACGCATATTCTGTCGGTCCTGCCGGCCGACATCCGGCTGAGCCCGGAATTCGTCGGCGCCGATTTCCTGCACCGGCGCACCAGCTTCCAGTACGGCGTGCCGATGCTGAGCCTGATGGACAAGCCAGTGTCCGGCTGGTCGGCGCTGGTCAAGCAGCTGATGGATTTCGGCCTCGCCAGCCTGTTCCTGATATTGACCGCCCCGCTGATGGGCCTGATCGCGATCGCGATCAAGCTGGACAGTCCCGGCCCGCTGCTGTTTCGCCAGCCGCGCTACGGCTTCAACAATCGCCTGATCCCGGTCTTAAAATTCCGGACCATGTACACGGACCGCAGCGATCCGGCAGCCGAGGAACTGACCCGGCCCGACGATCCTCGCGTGACCCGGGTCGGCGCCTTCCTGCGCCGCTTCAGCCTCGACGAATTGCCGCAACTGTTCAATGTGCTCCGTGGGGAAATGTCGGTGGTCGGGCCGCGGCCGCACGCGGTCAAGGCCAAGGCCGGTGACAAGCTCTACGAGGACGTGGTCGACCAGTACGCCGTGCGCCACAAGGTCAAGCCGGGCATCACCGGCTGGGCACAGGTCAACGGCTGGCGCGGCAACACCGCGACCGAGGCCGACCTGCTGGGGCGCGTCGAGCACGATCTTTTCTACATCGAGAACTGGTCGATCACGCTGGATCTGCTGATCATCCTGCGCACGATCCTGGTCGTGCTCCGCGGCGACAACAGTTACTGACGCGCCGCCCGCGCCTCATGGTAGACGGCCAGCGTCGTCTCGACCATGCGGTCGACACTGTATTCGGCCGCGATTGTTCTCGACCGCTGGCCCATCCGCCGGCGTTGCGCCGGGTCGTCCAGCAGCCGCTGCAGGCAGGCGGCCAGCGCCTCGTGGCCATGATCGTCCGCCACCAGGCCGTTATCGCCGTGGCGAACCACTTCACCGGCACCGCCGGTTGGCGTCATCACGATCGGCAGCCCGCGGGCCGCGGCTTCGAGCAGCACGTAGGGACCGGCCTCGTAGCGGCTGGGCAGCGCGAACAGGTCGAAGCCTGCCATCAGGCGCGCGCCGTCACCCGGCCCGGCGAACAGCACCCGCTCGCCGATCCCGAGGCGCGCGGCCTGCCGTTCCAGCACCGGCCGCTCGGGTCCGTCACCGACGATGGCCAGCCACAGCGGCGCCTGCGCCGATTCGAGCAGCGCGAACGCGGCCAGCAGGCAATGAAACGCCTTCTGAGGCGCGAGGCGTCCGACGCTGCCGATGCAGATCGCGCCGGCGGGCAGGCCCAGTTCACGGCGCGCCGGCAGCCGCTCGGCCGGTGGCAGCGGCCCGATGCCGTTGGCGACCAGCCGCAGGCGGGCGGCGGTGATGCCGAGCCGCCTGGCATGCTCGAACTCCTGCCGCGAGACGCAGATGATTCGCTCCGCCCGCGTGGCGAGCCAGCGCTCGGCCAGGCCGTAGGCCAGCCGACGCAGCCGGCCGAGTTCCGGATCCAGCGTGATGAACGCATGCGGCGTGTAGACGCAGGGCAGGCCGGCGCCATGCGCAGCGAGCCGCAGCAGGGCACCGGCTTTCGAACTGTGGCCGTGGGCAATGTCGAAGGGGCCGGCGCTGGCGAGCAGCCGGCGCAGCGCACGCAGCGCGACGAGGTCGCCCTGCCCGACGGCCCGCTGCATCGGCACTGCCGTCAGCTTCAGCCCCGGCAGGGAATCGATGGCCTCGAGCCAGCCGGTTTCCACACGCTCCTGCGAGTAGGCCAGGCTCACGCGATGACCGCGCTGCAGGAGTCCGGCGGCGAGATCCCGGACGTGGCGTCCGGCGCCGCCGCCGGTTGCTTCCAGCGCCAGCAGCACCTTAAGCCGTGGGGCCGCTGCGGCCTCAGCCGACGTAGTATTTGCCGAGTTCGCCGCTGTAGGCGCCGGAGTCGCCATAGCCGTACTGCGCATTGCGCTTGACATCGACCATCGACAGCAGGCCGCCGGCGATGCGGGCGCCGGCGCCCTGCAGCTGGCGCAGCGCGAGCCGCGCCGTGCTGCGGCGGGTCTTGCCCCAGCGGATGACCAGCACGGTCGCGTCTGCCAGCCCGGCCAGGATGCGCGCGTCAGCGGCGGCCATGACCGGCGGCGAATCGATCACCACGAGATCGAAGCGCGCGTCCAGTTCCGCGAGCAGCTTGCGCATCCGTTCCGAGCCGAGCAGATTCGGTGCCTGCGAACTCGGCTGCCCGGCCGGGATGACTTTCAGTCCCTGCCATTCGGCCTCCGCCAGCACCTCGTCGACGGTGGCGTCGCCAGCCAGCAGATTGCTGAGTCCCGGTTCGCGCGCGATCCCGGCCAGTTCGTGGCAGCCCGGCTGCCGGATGTCGGCATCGACCAGTACGACGCGCCGCCCGGCATTGGCCTCGGCAGTGGCCAGGCAACTGGCGACCGTGGTCTTGCCCTCGTTCGGCAGCGCCGAGGCGAACAGCAGGCGGCGCGGCGGCTGGTCGGGAAAGGCCAGGCGGAGGCTCCAGCTCAGTGTGCGCAGGGATTCACCCAGCGCCGAGGCCGGGCGCTCGGCGAGGTAGCCGGGCAGGGTACGGAATTCGCGCGGCTTGCGGACCAGTGGAATGAAGCCCAATGATGGCACGCCGGTGTATTGCTCGAACTGCTCGCCACTGCGGAAGCCGGCGTCCATCAGTTCCAGCAGCAGCACCGTCAGCAGCCCCAGCATCAGCGCGCCGAGGCCGGCGAGTCCCAGTACCAGGCCGGTCCGCGGCCAGGACGGCTCGGCCGGCGTGACCGCCGGCGAGAACACGGTCGCATCCGGCTGCTGGAAATTCAGGTCTTCCTGGGACGCCGTTTCCTTCTGGCGGGCCAGCAAGGTGTCCAGCAGTTCGCGATTCGCCGCCGCCTCCCGCTCGAGCTGGCGCAGCCGGATCGCGCCCTGGTTGTCGGCCTGCTTGCGCGACTTGAGTTCGTCGAGACTCCGCGCGATCGCCCGTTCCCGCGCGCGGGCGACGTTCACCTCGTTGCGCAGGCCGGTGATGATCTTGCGAACCTCCCGGTCGATGCGTTCGCGCAGGTCCGCCGCTTCGGCCTGCAACTGGATCATCCGCGGGTGTTTCGGGCCGAGCTCCGAGGACAGTTCCGCCACGCGCCGCTGCACCTCGGCCTCCTGTTCCCGCAGGCGCTGGATCAGCGGCGACTGCAGGACCTCCAGCGTCGTCTCGGCCCCGCCGCGGTCGCCGGCCCGTTGCTGAACCTGCGCCAGACGGGCCTCGGCCTCCGCGCGCTCCGTGCGCGCCAGCACCAGTTGGGTGTTCAGTTCCGCCAGTTCCTGCGATGTCAGTGTGATCCCGTTGCCCTCCAGCAGCCCCAGCTCGGCGCGCGCCTTCTCGACGGCGGCCTCGGCGTCGGCCGTCTTCCGGCGTAGCTCGGCGATTCGCTGGCTGAGCCAGGTATTGGCCTGATGGGTCAGCTCGAATTTGGTCTCCAGCCGCGACTGCAGGTATTCATCGGCCAGGGCATTCGCGATCCGCGCCGCTTTTTCCGGGTCGCGGGAGGAAAAGCGCACGGCGATGACGCGGGAATTGTCCAGCGGCGCGACCTCCAGCCGGTCAAGATAGCGCTCCAGGATCGCGCTGAGCCGAACCGCGGGACTCAGCGCGGGATCGAGCCCTTCGCTGAATTCCGGATCCTGCGCCAGGCCCAGGCGCTGCACGACCCGCTCGGCGAGAGCCCGCGAGCGCAGCACATGCGCTTCGCTCTGCACCGACTGTTCGTCGCCGCTGAGCCCGGCGACCACCGAGTCCAGCGAAACGAATCGCTGGTTGTCGGCCGCCTCGATCATGATCAGCAGCTCGGCGGTGTAGCGGGGCGTCAGCAGGGACAGCAGGCCCGCGGTCACGGCCAGCACCGGAACGACGATGCCCAGCAGCACCCAGATGCGGCGGCGCAGGGCGGCGAAGATCTCGCCGACGCCGACGTCGTCGCCGGCGGACTCCTGGCCCATCGCGCCGCCGTGTCGCTCGGCGATATCGTGCATCAGAAGAATCTCTCCGGTATCTGGATCACGTCCCCGGGCTTCAGGGGCGTGTTCAGTTCGGCCTGCAGTTCGACTTCGCCATCCTTGCCGCTGCGCACGATCCGGATGCGGTTGCGCCGCGCCCGGTAAGTGAAGCCGCCGGCTTCGGCGATCGCGTTGACCACGGTCATACCACTGTGAAACGGGTAGCTGCCGGGGGCCTCGACCTCACCGAGCACGTACACCGGCCGCAGGCTCAGCAGCTCGACGCTGACCCGCGGCTGAATCAGGTAATCCGGTTGCAACGCGTCGACGATGGCCGCCTCGAGCTCGTCCAGGCTGCGCCCGGCGGCGGGGATTTCGTTGATCAGCGGCAGACTGACGTCGCCGCTGGCATCGACCTCGAATTCACCGGACAGGTCCTCGTGGCCGTAGACCGTGACCTTGACGCGATCACCGACCGCCAGCCGGTATTCGTCTGCCGGCTGCTCCTGCGCGGCGGCCACGGCGCCCAGCAGGGCCAGCAGCATCGTCAGCGCCGCGCGGCGCAGCCGTCGATTGCCGTGCCCGCTCATAGTTGCCCCGTGACGCGGAGGTAGATCTCGTTGATCCGGTACTCGCGGCCGGCGGCGTTGGCCGGGGAGCTGTCCCGCTGCCGGTAGCGGTAGCCGAACAGCAGCTGCAGGAAGCGGTTCGCCAGGTAACGCCCGCGCAGCTCGACGCGGGCCAGGTCGTCGTTGCGCTCCAGGCCCTCGAAGTCATCGTTGGCGACTTCGGCTTCGACCGTCAGGATCAGGTTGCGCAGCAGTTCGTGGTCCAGTCCGAATGCGAGCTGCGACTTGGTGATGCCGGACGCGCCGACGACGGTCGTGCTGTCGATGTGCCGGCTGCCGCTGATCGTCAGCGTGGTCAGGCCGCTCATGTTCCAGCTCACTTCGCCGCCGAGGCTCGGACCGCTGGCATCGCTGAAGCGCGGGTCATCGTAGTCGCGGGACTGATAGCCGACATAGAACTCGCCGGCCGTGCGGCCGGTGAAGTCCAGCAGGCCGCCGAAGCGAAGTTCCCAGCCGTCCGAGCTGCGCTCGAAGCCGTCGCGATCGCGCGCAAGGTCGTAATCGATCTGGTCGATCCGCCCTTCGGCGTAAAGGGCGAGATCCGGCGAGACCGAATAGCCGCCGCGCAGGCCGAACTCAAGCAGATCGCGGTCCCGATCGTCGTTGCTCACCAGTCCCGCGGCCGTCTGCGTCGCGTCGAAATCCAGGGTATGGAAACCGGCGTCGGCGCGCAGCAGCAGCCGCCCGGGCCGGTAGCCATAGGCCAGGCGCGCGTCCCGCCGGCTGAATTCCGTCAATTCAGTGCCGCGCAGATCGTCCGGCGAACTGCGATCCTCGTGCAACTTGCCGTAGCGCAGTTCTCCGCGCAGCTCGCCCTCGCCGAGCTGCATGTCGCCGAGCAGCCAGCCGCGCAGGTCCGTGTAGTCTTCGCTGTCGAAGTCGGCGTAGCGGGCGATATCGGCGTTGGCGCCGAGCAGTGCGCGGTAGCGGCTGGCCCGGTTTTCCAGCCGCAGTTCCGGCCGGACGATGGTCGCGGTGTCACTCTCCTCGAACTGATCGTCGGCGAAGACATTGTCGTCGTAGCGCAGTTCCAGGCCGAGTTCGGGGTAGAGTCGCCACGCGCCCAGCGGCATGCCGTCGGCATCCACTCCAGGCCGCGACCGTTGCGCTACGGTATCGCGCCGCTCTAGCTGTTGCGCCGCGGCCGGCAGGCTCGCCAGCCAGGCCAATAGCAGCAGCCACGCCGCTGTGCGGATTCGCTGTCTCATGGCTTCAGGCTACCTCGTTTTTTCGCTGTGGCCAGTGCCTCGACCGGCGTGGCCCGCTGTGGCCCGCACAGCCCGGTCAGGGTACCGGCTGGACGGCTCCGCTGCTGTGACCTCGGACAAGATCGGGCGATCCGCCGGCCGGCGCCGGCAGGCCGCGATCAGCCCCCAGGCCACCGCCAGCAGCAGCCAGAGGTGCCGCCAGTGGGTGGAATCGATGAACAGGCTCTGCACCAGCACCCCGCTGAGACAGGCCACGACGATGCCTAGCTCGGCCTGCAACTCGGGCGGCGGCCGCCGCAGCAGGGCGAGCAGCCGGCCGCCGGTCAGCAGCAGCAGCGCGAAGAAGCCCAGCGCGCCCAGCCAGCCGGATTCGACCGGCACGTGCAGGTAGAGGTTGTGTGGCTCCAGACCGAATTCCTCGTCGCTGCGGCCCGGTCCGACACCGATCGGATCACTGCCGATGTGTTCCAGCGCCTTGCGCTGGGCGTCGAAGCGGCCACCGGCGGCGACATCGTAGCGTTGCGCCAGCACGGCGCGCTGGTAGAAACGTGCGCCGATCACGTCCACGGACACGGCCGCGGCCAGCGTCCCGGCCGCCAGCAGGGCCAGCAGGATCGCGGCGGCCAGCCAGCCGAGCCGCTGCCGCTGGCTGCGCGCGAACAACACGCTCAGTGCGCCGAACAGGCCCAGCGACAGGCTGAAATTGATCCAGGCGCCGCGCGAGAAACTCAGCAATATGCCGAAGGCCAGGAGCAGGAACAGCGGCAGATAAAGGCCCAGGTCGCGCGGCCGGCCGCCGGCCAGGCGCCGGACGGTGTGGATCGCGGCAGGGACGAGGAAGGGACCGAAGACATTCGGATCCTTGAAGCCCGCCTTGGCGCGCAGGCCGCCTTGCCACAGTTCGCCGGGCAGCAGGCCGAGGTACTCCGCCGTGCCCCAGCAGACCGCGAGCACGGCGGCCAGCAGGTAGCCGGCCCACAGCGCACGCAGCATCCGTTGCGGGTCACTGGCGATCAGGCTCGCGATCAGCAGAAAAGTCATCGGCATGTAGACCCGGATGGACAGCGAGCGCAGGGTCTGCAGCGGTTCCGGAGCAAGCGCCGCGGCCAGCGCATTGGCAAAGACGAACAGGCCCAGAAGGATCACGGGCCACTGCAGTTCGCGCGGGAAGCGCAGTCCGCTGGCGCCAAGGCCCAGGAACATCGCGATCGCGAGCAGGTCGTATGGCGCCGGCTCGATGAACACCACGGAGCCGCTGGCAGCCAGCAGGCCGAGCAGTGCCGCCCGGCGAGCCGCGCCGCGCGCAGGCGGCGAGACCGTGCCGGCGCGGGGGGTGGTGAGTTGCAGGTTCATGCAGGCGCGTCGACGGGCTTGTTTTTGCTTGTTATTTGAAAGCGTTATCGAAATTATTTAGAGCTTGCCGCATACTAGCGCCCGGCGTGGCCGGCCGCAATGTGATTACGTTGAATTGGTGTCTGACACGAATTGATTCTGTGCGCTGGTTCCGCCGGCCGTGCCGCTCGCGGGCCTTCGGTGGCGGTCGATGAGCGGGCCCGCCGGTTGGCCGGCGCTGATGCGGCTGCTGCGGGGTTCCGGCTTCATCTTCGGCTGTCGCGTCGCCGGCGCGGCGCTGACGCTGCTGACGCAACTGCTGCTGGCTCGCTGGATGGGCGCCGCCGAGCTCGGCATGTACGTGCTGGCTTTTTCCTGGGCCATCCTGCTGGCCAGCGTCGCCACGCTGGGCTTGATCCCGGCCGCGATGCGTTTCGTCGCCGAGGGGCTGGCCCGCGGCGAGCCGGGTTATGGCCGGGCCTTTGCCGGGTTCGCGCTGCGCAGCGTGGCCGGGGGCAGCCTGCTGCTGGCGCTGGCCGGCTACGGGCTGACGCGCTGGCTGCCGTGGCCGGGCGGACCGGCACCCGGGCTCGCGGCCCTCGCGCTGTCGTTCATGCCAGGCCTGGCGTTGCTGCATTTCGGTGGCGGTCTGGCAAATGCCTACGGTCGCTTCACTCCCGGGTTCCTGCCGAGCAATGTCCTGCGCCCGCTGTTCTTCACAATCCTGGTGAGTGCCGCCTGGCTGGCAGGCGGGCGACTCGACGCGGTACTGGCTTTGCGCCTGCAGGCCGCGGCGGTCTTCGCCACGGCATTGCCCCTGCTGGCCTACCTGTGGCTGCTCCTTTCGGCCGAGGGCCGTGCCGGCAGCGAGCGGCGCGAGCCGGGCCGCTGGCTGGCCACGGCGCTGCGATTGCTGCCGGCGGTGCTGTTCACGGGCTATTTCCCGGAGATGATCAATATCCTGGCTGGTCATTATCTGCCGAGCGCGGAGCTGGCCACCCTGCACGTCAGCTTTCGCGTCGCGATGCTGATCTCCTTCGGCCTGTTCGCCGTGGACGCATTCACCGGCCCGGAGATCGCGAGGCTGCATGCCGCCGGTGAGCGCAAACGCTTGCGAGCCGTCGTCGATCAGGCCACACGCCTGCGTTTCTGGGCGGCTGTCGTCGCCGTAGCCGGCTTCGTCCTGCTGGGGCGCTGGATACTGGGCTGGTTCGGGCCGGATTTCGTCGCCGGTTACCCCTTGCTGCTGATCCTCGGTGGCGGGCAGTTGATCCAGGCAGCCGTTGGTCCGGTTCTGCGTCTGCTGAGCATCAGCGGTCACGAGGCACGCTGCCTCAAGGTCTTCGCCGCTGCGCTGCTGCTGGCCATCGTCCTGATGGCGCTGCTGGCTCCGCGTTACGGGGCGAGCGGGGCCGCGCTGGCAGCCTCGCTGGACATCCTCTTCTGGGCCCTGGGCATGCGCTGGCTCGCGGCGCGGCACCTCGGGCTGCGTCCAAGCTTTACCTGAGCGGTCCAGCGCTGCGGGCGCAGTCGAGCAGTACGACCGCCGCGCCGCGTGCCCGCAGCACGAAGCTGCGCTGCGCACCGGCGTCCAGCCGCCGCTGCCCGGGCGGCAGGCTGATTGCCGCCGGGGCGCCGCCGGGCGGGTTCAGCAGCACGTAACCGCAATCGAAGTCACGCCGGTACAGGCCGCGCCAGCGGCTGCGCGGACCCTGCGCGTGCCCGAGATCCAGGGCGTAGCCGTGCCAGAAACGGTCCGGGGCAGTCCAGGCGAGCTGGTTGCTGCTGAGCAGGTCGCGGCCGTGGCTGATCAGGAGCCAGGCCGCCAGACCGAATTCCCGTGCCGGCAGGTCGTCGCCGTAGTCCATCAGGATGACGGCGCGGCCACGCTGGTGAACGAAATCGATGAACTCCAGAAAGCGTCGGAAACTCCACGGACCGTCGCCGCCGGTCAGGCCCGGGTCGCTGGCGCCGCGTTCCAGGTTGATGTAGTCGGCCGCGTCGATCTGGCGGCGGATCCACGCATCGGTGGGCGGGCCAGCGTACCAGATCACGTTGTGCGCGATTTCCGCCTGCGGCAGAGCCGCGCGGATCTCTTCCATGAACAGGGCAAAATAGCGCCGCCAGTCCTGCAGCCGCATCGGGCGTCCCGTGCGCGGGTCGAGCGGCCGCACCGGCCGGCCCAGACCGTCGCCGACGCGCCAGGTGAGATTGACATCGTCGACCCACAGGCCACGGTAGCCGCGTTGGATCAGCCGGCTCGCCGCAGCGATCCAGTGCGCCCGGAAGGCTGGATTGCCGACGTCGCCGGCATACTGCGGGCAGCGGCCCTCGCCGCAGCCCCAGGGGATGAACAGCGGTCGGCCGGTCCCGTCCCGCAGAATCCAGTCCGGGTGCTCGCGGAACTCAGGCCACTGCGGCTTGATCGCGTAGCTGTCCTTGTAGGCCCAGGCGCCCGGATACCAGGCCAGCCGCTGGTCGAAATAGGGGCTGTAGGTCTGCATGCGCGCATAGTGGCGGCGCATCCAGGCCTGCTGTTGCGGCGTCGGCGAGCGCGAATAGGCATCGAAGTCGCTGTCGGCAATATTATAGAAGCGGACCCGTCCTTCCGGTTCGGCATGCCCCGTTGCCGCGGTCGGGCCGCAGAGCAGGAACAGGGCCAGCCATGCGGCGGCTCGTCGCGGTTTATCTTGCATGTCCGATCGCTTCGGCCGCGGGCCGGTTGTTGCAGCCGACAGCGCTGCCCCGCGGTTTGCCCCGGCAGCCTAGCATGTCAGGCTTGGCGCATGGACCGAGCGGAACGAACGCAGGGCGGGGCCGCGCTGCTCGCAGCATGCTGAGCGAGCCGCTCAGGCGGCACCCGCTGGCCGCCTTCTACCTGCTGGCCTACCTGTGGAGCTGGTCGCTGGGCTTGCCGCTGCTATTGTTCGGACATGCGGGCCTGCCGGCACCGCTGCCGGCCGTACTCGAAGTGTCCGCGGCCTTCGGACCGGCGATCGCGGCGCTGCTGGTCACCGCCGTCGCCGGCGGGAGACCGGCCGTCGCCGAGCTGCTGCGCGGCTGGCGGCGCTGGCGGGCGCCGCTGTCGGTGCAGCTGGTGGCCTGGCTTGGCCCGGCGATGCTGCTGGCGATCGCGATCGCCGCCAGCGCATCGGCCGGCCGTTGGCCGGCTGGGGCCGCCGGCACCGCGGGGGCACACTTCGGCGGCGCGGGCCTGGTCGACCTCGTGCTGCTGTCCGCGGTCCTGCAGTCGGCCGGGGAAGAACCGGGCTGGCGCGGTTTCGCGCTGCCGCGCCTGCGCAGCCGGCTCGGCCCGCTGGCCGCCAACTTGGCCCTGTTTCCGGTCTGGCTAGGCTGGCACCTGCCGTTCTTCCTCGCCCGGCCCGAATTCGGCTGGTTCCAGTGGCTGGCATTCAGCCTGGGCATCCTGGCGGCGACCTTCTGGCTCGGCTGGATCTGGGAACGCAGTCGCAGCCTGCCGCTGGTTGTCGGCTGGCACGCGCTGATCAATATCTGCCGGGGCCTCGCGCTGGCGGCGTCGACCACGGCCTTCCTGGCGTTCAGCAACGCGGTCCTGCTCGGCGCCTGCGTCATCGTCTTGCGATGGTGGTGGCGTCGCCGCTGAGCGCGGGCTCTCAGTCCCAGCGCCCCTGCTGATGCGCCGCCAATGCCTGCAGGTGCCGCAGGTTGATATGGATCTGGTGGGTACCGGCGCCGCGTCCGAATTCCGGCAACGGCTCGTCCCGGCCGAGCCTGCGGGCGATCTCGGCTTCCAGTGCCAGCCGCAGCCGTGCCAGCGCGACGCCCGGATCGCCGGCCTCGACGGCGCAGTCCGGCAGGAGCCTGCAGGCGGCGCACCAGCGCTCACCGGCGCGGCGCAGTTCGACAGGGACCAGCATTCGGCCGGGCATCCTCGGGAGGGGAAGGGCCGGCTTTATAACGCCGGTGCCGGCCGCCGACAAGTTCCCCCAGCGCTGATACGCGCTGTTTGACATAATAGAATCGATTGGTTTACAGACGGTTGTAGCTATTTTCTAATAGAGTTTGTAATTCTCCAGCATGACCGTGACCCGCCGGTGGGCGGGCCCGGAGGAACCCGATGCCCGACCCAGCGACGCCGGAACTCGCCGACGCGGCCTGCCCCGAGATCGAGCGGCGGGTGCGCGCCGAACGGCGCAGCCACGGGGCCTATTCCTTTCTCTACGGCAGCCTGCGGCCGAGGCGGCGCAGCGGCCGGCGCCGCGGTGACGAACAGCGCACCTTCCTGGACTGGCACGAGCCGGGCGTGCTGTACCTGTCGCTGGCGATCCTGCTGATGAGCTGCGTCGACGCACTGCTGACCCTGAACATCCTGACCGCCGGGGGACGCGAACTGAACGGCTTCATGGACTGGCTGATCCGCAGCGATCCGCTGTGGTTCGTGGCCGCCAAGATCCTGATCACCGGTAGCGGCGTCACCTTGCTGGCCGTCGTGGTCAAGCGGCAGTTCTTCGGACGTCTGCGCGTCCTGCGGATCCTGCAGCTGTTCTGCGCCGGTTATTTCCTGTTGATGGCCTGGGAGGTCTATCTGCTCGGCCTGCTGTTTCCGCACACCTGGCAGGGCGGGATCGCAAGCTGGCTGGCGCTTGCCCGCTGATCCCCGGCCACTGCACCGGCATTTCGCCGCGCCGGGCGTTCGGCTACACTAGCGCGCCTTCCGAGCCAGCAGGCTTGACGTCATTTTCGCGGTGCTCCGCCCACAGCGTCCCCGTCCGTCGCGATGAGCCAGTCTCTGCAGCAGCAATACGCCTGGTCGGCCCTGTTCGGCAGCAACGCCGTCTACGTCGAAGAACTGTACGAGGCCTATCTGGAGAATCCGGCGTCCGTGCCGCCGAACTGGCGCGCGTTCTTCGATCGCCTCGGGCCGCCGGAGGCCGAACCGGCGGCCGCCGGGCCGCGCCCGGCGCAGACCCCGGTCACCGGGGTTCCGGCCGGTCCGCGCCGGCTTCGGCGGGCGGCCGCGGCGTCGAACGAGAAGCAAGCGGCGGTGGCCCGCCTGATTCAGGTCTACGGCCTGCGCGGGCACCAGGTCGCCGACCTCGACCCGCTGGGACTGGCCCGCCGGCGCATGCCGGCCGTGATGAAGCTCGACTACCTCGGCCTCGGCGAGGCCGACATGGACACCGAGTTCTACACCGGCGGGCTCGCAGGCACCGGGGACGCGCGGCTGCCATTGCGGGAGATTCTGCGGATCCTGCGGCAGGTCTATTGCGGCCATGTGGGCGCGGATTTCGCGCACCTGTCTCGTGGGCGCGAACGCCTGTGGATCCGTCAGCGCCTCGAACGCGGGATGCTGACCGACCCGTTCACAGCCGAAGAGCGCCGCGCGATCCTCGAACAGCTGACCGCGGCCGAGGGGATCGAGCGCTACCTGCATACGAAATACGTGGGCCAGAAGCGCTTTTCGCTGGAAGGCGGTGACAGCCTGATCCCGATGCTGGACACGTTGATTCAGCACGGCGGCATGAACGGCATTCAGGAAGCCGTGATCGGCATGGCCCACCGCGGGCGCATCAACGTCCTCGTCAATATCCTTGGCAAGGCACCGCAGGAGCTGTTCGAGGAATTCGAGGGCGGCCGCGACCTGAGCCGCCTGCAGGGTTCCGGCGATGTCAAATACCACCTGGGCTTTTCGTCGGATATTCAGACGCCGGGCGGACAGATCCACGTGGCGCTGGCCTTCAACCCCTCGCATCTCGAGATCGTCGACCCCGTCGTTCAGGGCTCCGTGCGGGCCCGGCAGGAGCGTCGCGGCGACACCGCCGGCGCCGAGATCCTGCCAGTGCTGATCCACGGCGACGCGGCCTTCGCCGCGCAGGGCGTGGTCGCCGAGACATTTCAGCTCAGTCAGGCACGCGGCTTTCGCACCGGTGGCACCGTACACATCGTCGTCAACAACCAGATCGGCTTCACGATCAGCGACCCCCGTGATGCGCGTTCCACCCCGTACTGCAGCGACATCGCCAAGATGATCGAGGCGCCGATCTTTCACGTGAACGGCGACGACCCCGAGGCCTGCGTATTCGTGACCAGGCTGGCGCTGGAGTACCGGCAGACCTTTCACAAGGACGTCGTCATAGACCTGGTCTGTTACCGGCGGCACGGGCACAACGAGGCGGACGAGCCGGCCGCCACGCAGCCGATCATGTATCAGGCGATTCGCAAACATCCGACGGTTCGCCAGCTCTACACGCAACGGCTGATCGAGCGGGGCGTGGTCCAGGCCCCCGAGGCCGACGAAATGGCCGAGGCCTACCGCGCCCGGCTGGATGCAGGGCAGCCTCTGCCGCAGGCCGTGGTCGGCAATGCCGGCAATGAGTTCACAGTGGATTGGACGCCGTATATGCGCGCCGACCCGGATGAAGTCGTGGACACGGCGATCAGCGAGGCGGAGTGCCGTTTTCTCGGTCGCGAGGTCACGCGAATCCCGCGGGGGTTCACCTTGCATCCGCGCGTCGCGCGCATCATCACCGACCGCGAGCGCATGGCGGCCGGCGAAGTGCCGATGGACTGGGGCTTCGCCGAGATGATGGCCTACGGCAGCCTGTTGCGGCAGGGTTACCGGGTGCGCCTGACCGGGCAGGACAGCCGGCGGGGCACATTCTTTCACCGGCATGCGGCTCTCTACGACCAGGTGACCGGACGTTGCTACATCCCGCTGGACGATGTCGACAATCAGGCCGGTTCCTTCACGGTCACCGACTCGCTGCTCTCCGAAGAGGCGGTCATGGCCTTCGAGTACGGCTACGCGGCCACGGTGCCGGATACGCTGGTGATCTGGGAGGCCCAGTTCGGCGATTTCGCCAACGGCGCGCAGGTCGTGATCGACCAGTTCATCACCTCGGCCGAAGCGAAGTGGGGCCGCCTCTGTGGCATGACGCTGTTCCTGCCGCACGGTCAGGAAGGGCAGGGGCCGGAACACTCCTCGGCACGGCTGGAACGCTTCCTGCAGCTGTGCGCCGAGAACAACATCCAGGTCTGTGTGCCGTCCACGCCCGCACAGATGTTCCACATGCTCAGGCGGCAAATGCTGCGCAAGCTGCGCAAGCCGCTGGTCGTGATGACGCCGAAGAGCCTGCTGCGCCACCGCCTGGCCAGCTCACCGCTGGCGGAACTGTGCACCGGCCGCTTCCGGCTGGTGATTCCGGAGATCGACGAGCACGACCCGCAGGCGATCACGCGGATCGTGTTCTGCAGCGGCAAGGTCTTCTACGATCTGCTCGAGGCGCGCCGCAGCGAGGGGCTGGAGCAGGTCGCGATCGTGCGCATCGAGCAGCTCTACCCGTTTCCGGTGCAGGAGTACGCGGCGGCGATCGCCGCCTACCCGCGGGCCCGGGAGATCGTCTGGTGCCAGGAAGAGCCGCAGAACCAGGGCGCCTGGTATCAGGTGCGGCACCGGCTCCAGGCCCCGCTCGGCCCGCAGCAGGAGCTCTACTACGCCGGCCGGCCGCACGCGGCGGCGCCGGCGCCTGGAATCTTCCAGCTGCACGTGCAGCAGCAGCAGGACCTGGTGAGGACCGCGCTCAGCGGCGCTCCCGGCAACGAGGATTGACAGAGGCATGAGCATCGAGGTCAAGGTTCCCCAACTTCCCGAGTCGGTCAGCGACGCGACGCTGGTGGCCTGGCACAAGCGGCCGGGCGATCCGGTGTCCCGCGACGAGAATCTCGTCGACCTGGAGACCGACAAGGTCGTGCTGGAGGTGCCGGCGCCGGCTGCCGGCGTACTGAAGGAAATCAAGGTCGACAACGGCGCGACCGTGACCAGCGGGCAGTTGCTCGCGGTGATCGAGGAAGGCGAGGCGGTCGCGACCGCGCCGGCAGGCGAGGTGGCAGCGGCGACCGACTCGGGCACGGCGGGGGCGAGCGGCGCACCAGCCGCTGCGGTGGCAACGGCGCCACCGGTCAGGTCGGGGCCCGCCGCTGCCGAGTCGCAGGTCGGGGGCGGACCGCCCGCGGAGGGTGCGACGAAGCTGAGCCCGTCGGTGCGCCGCTTGCTGGAAGAGCACGACCTGGACCCGGCACAGATTCCGGGCAGCGGCCGCGGCGGACGCATACTCAAGAGCGACGTGCTGGCCTTTCTGAACCGGCCGGTGCAGCCCGAGGCCGTTCCGGAGGACCAGCCCATCGCCGTGGCGCCGGCCGCCGACCGCAGCGAGCACCGCGTGCCGATGAGCCGGCTGCGCGCGCGCATCGCCGAGCGCATGGTCGAGGCACAGCGCAATGCGGCGATGCTGACCACCTTCAACGAGGTCGACCTGAGCGAAGTCATCGCGCTGCGTGCCCGCCATAAGGAAGCCTTCGAAAAGACGCATGGTGTGCGCCTCGGCTTCATGTCCTTCTTCGTGCGCGCCTCGATCGAGGCCTTGCGCCGTTTCCCGGTGGTCAACGCCTCGGTGGAGGGCAACGAGATCGTCTATCACGATTACTACGACATCGGCATCGCGGTCTCCAGCGAGCGCGGCCTGCTGGTGCCCGTGGTCCGCGACGCCGACCGGCTCGGTTTCGCAGACATCGAGAAGGCCATCGACGCCTTTGCGCGCAAGGCGCGTGAAGGCACGATCGCGATGGAGGATCTGACCGGTGGTACGTTCACGATCACCAACGGCGGGATCTTCGGCTCGATGCTGTCGACGCCGATCCTGAACCCGCCGCAGAGCGGCATCCTGGGCATGCACCGGATCCAGTCGCGGCCGGTGGTCGTCGACGGCGAGATCGCCGCGCGGCCGATGATGTATCTGGCGCTGACCTACGATCACCGCATCATCGACGGCCGCGAGGCGGTGCAGTTCCTGGTCACCGTCAAGGAAGCCCTGGAAGACCCGGGCCGCCTGCTGCTGCAGGTCTGAGGCCGGGCTAAGGACAACAGCGATGAGCAGAAAATTCGACGTCGTCGTCATCGGCGGCGGTCCCGCCGGCTACGTGGCCGCGATCCGCGCGGCGCAGCACGGCCTGGACACGGCCTGTGTCGATGCCTGGCTGAACCGCGACGGGACACCGGCCTTCGGCGGTACCTGCCTGAATGCGGGCTGCATCCCGTCCAAGGCGTTGCTGGAATCCTCCGAGTTGTACCACCGCGCCCAGCGGGAATTCGCGAACCACGGCATCGGCGTCGGCGAGCTGGCGCTCGACCTGGCGCAGATGCAGGCGCGCAAGACGCGCATCACGCGGGAACTGTCCGGCGGCATCAGCGCCCTGTTCAAGGCCAACAAGGTCACCGGCCTGCACGGGCGCGGCCAGCTGCTGCCGGACAACAAGGTGCGTTACACCCCGCTGGAGGGCGAAGCCGAGCTGCTGGAAGCCGAACACGTGATCCTGGCCAGCGGTTCGACACCGGTCGAGCTGGACATCGCACCTTTCGATGGCGAGCGCATCGTCGACTCCTGGGGAGCACTGGAGTTCGACCGCGTTCCGGAGCGGCTGGGCGTGATCGGCGGCGGCGTGATCGGATTGGAACTGGGCAGCGTCTGGTCGCGCCTGGGCGCGAAGGTCACGATCCTCGAGGCCATGGACCGCTTCCTGTTCATGGCCGATGCGCAAATTGCCCGCGAGGCGCAGCGTCAATTCAAGCAGCAAGGGCTGGACATCCGGCTGGGCGCGACGGTGCAGGCCGTGGAGCAGTCCGGCGAGGCGCTGCGGCTGCGTTACGAGGACGAGCAGGGCGATCATGAACTGGCCGTGGACAAGGTCGTCGTTGCGGTCGGCCGACGGCCCTGCACCGAGGGCCTGCTGGATCCGCTGGCCGGGGTCGATGTCGACGAGCGTGGTTTCATTGCGGTCGACCAGGAGTGTCGGACCACGGCGCTCAACGTCTGGGCGATCGGCGATTGCGTGCGCGGGCCGATGCTGGCGCACAAGGGCTCGGAAGAAGGAATCATGGTGGCGGACCTGATCGCCGGCGAATATGCCGAGGTGAATTACGGCGTGATTCCGTCGATCATCTACACCACGCCCGAGATCGCCTGGGTGGGCAAGACCGAGGAAGAACTGCAGGCCGCCGGGGTCGCCTACAAGGTCGGCACCTTCAATTTCGCCGCCAGCGGCCGCGCGAAGGCGATGGATCACGCGGCCGGGCTGGTCAAGATGCTGGCCGATGCGGCCAGCGACGAGATCCTCGGCGTACACATCTGTGGCCCGCTCGCGGGCGAGCTGATCGGCGAGGCCGTCGTGGCCATGGAATTCCAGGCCAGCGCCGAGGACCTGCAGCGCACGATCCACGGACACCCGACCCTGACCGAGGCGATCCACGAGGCGGCGCTGTCTGCCGACCAGCGGGCGATTCACGCGATCAATCGCTGACGGCGGCCGCCGCGAAAATTGCCAGCGACGGGCGGCCGTCGGTTATCATACGGCCGTTGTTGTCGAGGAACCCCGGGATGAGAGGTCTTCTGATCCTGCTGGGCGCGCTGCTGTGGGCGGCCCCGGCGGCGGCCAGCGAGCTGGACCTGAGTTTCAACGGCGATGCCTTCCGCCTGCGCTTCGCCCGCCCCTTCGAAGGCAGTCAGCTGGCCTGGGATGCGGGCTGGCTGCACCATGCGGACAACGGCGACGCGCTGCACGGCGGGCTGTACCTCAGTGGTCTGGCCAGCGAGGGCGGCAATCCGCTGCAGGGCGGGCTCGGTATCCGCGGAGTCTTCGCCAACGGCGATCTCGACGATCAGGACGGCCTGATCTTCGCGCTCGGCGGCTTCCTCCGCTACACGCTGCCGCGGTATAACCGCTTCAGCATCGCCGGGTCGGCCTACTACGGTCCCCAGGTACTCGGTATCGGCGAGGTCGAGAAGCTGGAAGACTACGAACTGCGAGCAGCCTACAACCTGTTGCGCAATGCCGATGCCTATATCGGTGTCCGCTATGTGAAGGCCGAGTACGACCAGGCGCCGCGCGCCTACTTCGACACCGGCCTGCACGTCGGCGTCAACCTGAGATTCTGAAGGCCGGGGAGCGACAGCGGCATGGCTGGCCATAGCAAATGGGCGAACATCCAGCATCGCAAGGGTGCCCAGGACAAGAAACGCGGCAAGCTGTTCACCAAACTGATCCGCGAGATCACGGTGGCGGCGAAGCTCGGCGACCCGGACCCGGCGGCGAATCCGCGGTTGCGCCTGGCGATCGAGAAGGCCAGGGCCCAGAGCATGCCCAAGGACAACATCGAGCGTGCGATCAAGCGCGGCTCGGGACAGCTGGAGGGCAGCGATTTCGAGGAGATCAGCTATGAGGGCTACGGACCTGGCGGCGTGGCGGTGATGGTTCAGTGCCTGACCGACAACCGCAATCGGACCGTGGCCGAGGTGCGGCACGCGTTCACGAAATTCGGCGGCAACCTCGGCGCGGACGGTTCGGTCGCCTACCTTTTCAACAAGGTCGGGCTGATCAGCTTTCCGGCCGGCGTGGACGAAGACCAGCTCATGGAGGTGGCGCTGGAGGCCGGTGCCGAAGATGTCGTCAGCAACGACGACGGCTCGATCGACGTGCTCTGCGCCCCCGAGGACTTCGAGTCCGTGCGCGATGCGTTGCTGGCGGCCGGGCTACAGCCGGAATTGGCGGAGGTCACGATGCGCGCGTCGGTCAATGCCGAGCTCGATGAGGACGACGCTGGCAAGATGGTGCGCCTGCTGGAGATGCTCGAAGACCTCGACGACGTCCAGCAGGTCTATTCGAACGCCGAGATCTCCGATGAGATCCTCGCGCGCCTGTGACGGCCTGCTCTTGAGCGACGCGATCCGCATCCTCGGCATCGACCCCGGTTCACGGGTGACCGGTTACGGGATCATCGATAGCGCGGGCCAGCAGAATCGCCACGTCGCCAGCGGCTGCATCCAGATCGGTAGCGGGGGGCTCGGTGAGCGCCTGCAGCGGATCTTCGATGCGGTCGCCGCGCTGGTGCGCGACTACCGACCCGCCGAAGTCGCGATCGAACGGGTCTTCGTCAACCGCAATGCCGACAGCGCGCTGAAGCTCGGGCAGGCGCGGGCCGCAGCGATCTGCGCAACCTTCGACGCGCGCGTCGAACTGCACGAATACGCCGCCCGGGCCGTCAAGCAGGCCGTCGCCGGCCATGGCGGCGCGGGCAAGCAGCAGGTGCAGCAGATGGTTCGGATGCTGCTGCGGCTCGACGAGCTGCCGGCCACGGACGCGGCCGATGCCCTCGCGGTCGCACTCTGCCACGCTCACAGCCGTGGCCTGCGGGCTCTGACCGGCCGGCTGCATGCGGCGGGAGCGCGGCGATGATCGGCTTCCTCCGGGGCGTGCTGCTGCGCAAGGAACCGCCGTGGTTGCTGGTCGACGTCGGTGGCGTCGGTTACGAACTGGAAGCACCGATGTCGACCTTTTTCGAACTGCCGTCGCCGGGCAGCGAAGTGCAGCTGCACACGCAGCTCGTGGTGCGCGAGGACCAGCAGACGCTGTACGCTTTCGGCACCGAAGCCGAGCGGCGGCTGTTCCGTGAATTGCTGAAGGTCTCCGGGGTCGGCGCCAAGCTGGCCCTGGCCGTGCTGTCCGGCATCAGCGTCGAAGGCTTCGCCGCTTGCGTGCGTAACGACGACAAGGCCGCGTTGATCAAGCTGCCCGGTGTCGGCCGCAAGACGGCCGAGCGCCTGATCATCGAGATGCGGGACCGCTTGGGGGACGGGGCGGCGCTGCCGGCCGGCGACGGCGAGATGGCCGCGGCCCCGGCCGCAGCCCACGCGGAAGCGCTGACGGCGCTGCTGGCGCTCGGCTACAAGCCGGCGGAGGCGCGCCGCATGCTGGCGGCGGTGCCGGAAGACCTGACCAGCACCGAGGATGTGCTGCGGCAGGTCCTGCGCGCGGCCGCGGGCTGACGGAGGGGCGATGGCAGACGGGGAACGCCTGGTGACGATGCAGGCCCGGCCGGATGACAGCGCGGTGGAAACGGCGATCCGCCCGCGCCGGCTGGACGACTACGTCGGGCAGGAGCCGGTGCGCCGCCAGATGCGCATCTTCATCGCCGCGGCCGCGCAGCGCAGGGAGGCCATGGACCATGTGCTGATCTTCGGCCCGCCGGGGCTCGGCAAGACCACGCTGGCCCACATCATCGCCAACGAGCTGGGCGTAAACCTGCGTCACACCTCGGGTCCGGTGCTGGAGCGGCCCGGCGATCTCGCTGCGATGCTGACGAACCTGGAGCCGCGGGACGTGCTGTTCGTCGACGAGATCCACCGGCTCAGCCCGGTCGTGGAGGAGGTGCTGTACCCGGCGATGGAGGACTTCCAGCTCGACATCGTCATCGGCGAAGGGCCGGCGGCGCGCTCGATCAAGCTGGACCTGCCACCGTTCACGCTGGTCGGCGCGACCACCCGCGCGGGCCTGCTGACTTCGCCGCTACGCGACCGCTTCGGGATCGTGCAGCGGCTGGAGTTCTACAGCCAGGCTGAACTCGAACGGATCGTCACGCGCGCGGCCGGCATCCTGGAGGTGCCGATCGACGCGGAAGGCTCGCGCCAGATCGCCAGCCGCGCCCGCGGCACGCCGCGCATCGCCAATCGCCTGCTGCGGCGGGTGCGCGATTTCGCGCAGGTCGAGGGCGACGGGCGAATCGCCGGAGACACCGCGGCGGCGGCGATGGATCTGCTGGATGTCGATCCTCATGGATTCGATGTCATGGATCGCCGCCTGCTGCTGACGATCATCGAGCGCTTCGACGGCGGGCCGGTCGGGATCGAATCGTTGGCGGCGGCCCTGAGCGAGGAGCGCGGCACGATCGAGGATGTGATCGAACCCTTCCTGATCCAGCAGGGGTTCCTGCAGCGCACGGCCCGCGGACGGGTCGCGACGCGGCTGGCCTACGAACATTTCGGGCTGCCGCGGGCGGCGGCCGGGCAGCCGGGCACCGGCTCGCTGTTCGGCGATGACTGACGGAGTCTGTGTCGATGAGCGGTGAACTCTCGATCGTGCACCTGGTACTCGGCGCCAGCCCGGTGGTCCAGGCGGTCATGGGACTGCTGCTCGCGGCCTCGGTGGTCTCCTGGGCGATCATCCTGCGCAAGCGCGGCATGCTGCGCCGCGCGATCGAGGACTCGAACCGCTTCGAGCGCAATTTCTGGTCCGGCGGCGATCTCGCGGCCATCTACCGGGAACTGACCGGTGGCGGCCATGCCCCGCAGAACATGGCTGGCTTGTTCGAGGCCGGTTTCCGGGAATTCCGCCGCCAGGCCCGCCAGCCCGGCGCTGCCGCCGGCCAGGTGATCGAGAGCGCCCAGCGCGCGATGCGGGTCGCGCAGATGCGTGAGGTCGACCGGCTGGAAGATGGTCTGGCGACGCTGGCGACGATCGGTTCCACGAGCCCCTATGTCGGCCTGTTCGGCACGGTCTGGGGCATCATGAACGCGTTCACGGCGCTCGGCAACGTGCAGTCGGCCACGCTGGCCATGGTCGCACCCGGGATCGCCGAGGCGCTGGTCGCAACTGCGGCCGGGCTGTTCGCCGCGATCCCGGCCGTCATCGCCTACAACCGCTTCGCCGACAAGGTCAGCCGCCTCGAGGTGCGCTACGACAGCTTCGCGGAAGAATTCTCGACGATACTCGAGCGCCACGCGCAGGCCCGCCTCAGCGGCCGCGCGGAGTGAACGATGGCCCGGGTGAAGAAACGGCGGCTCATGGGCGAGATCAACGTCGTTCCCTACATCGACGTGATGCTGGTCTTGCTGATCATTTTCATGATCACGGCGCCGCTGCTCACGCAGGGCGTGGAAGTCGAACTGCCGAAAGCCGCGGCCGAGCCGCTGGATCCGGCCCTGACCCGCGACAACGAGCCGCTGATCCTGGCGCTGGATGCCGAAGGCCGACTGTATCTGAACGTTGGCGACGACGAGGAGCGCGCCCGGCCGCCAGCCGAGATCAAGCGCCTGGCATCGGCTGTGTTGCGGCGCAAGCCGGACACGCCGGTACTGGTGAAGGCCGACAAGCGCGTTGCCTATGGGCAGGTCATCATGGCGATGGTCCTGCTGCAACAGGCCGGGGCTGCGAAGATCGGTTTCCTGACCGACCCGGCGGATGTCGACGCGGCGCTGGAAGAAGTCGCCGGTGCCGGCTGAGGCGCCACGGCGTGCAGATCCGCCAGTCGGAGAACTCGCTGTTGCCGCTCGGCCTGTCGCTCGGCGCTCATCTGCTGCTGCTGGGCCTGCTGGCGGCGAACCTGTCGCTGTGGCCGCGACAGGCTTCGCAGCCGGTGCGGCTGGCGATCGATGCGGCCGTCGTGCCGGATCTCGAAGCGGTCCGCCAGCGCGAGGCCGAACAGCGCCGGCGCCGGGAGACAGAGGAACGGCGACGGGCCGAAGAAGCCCGCCGGCAGCGCGAGGCGCTGGAGCAGCAACGCCGGGCGGAGGAACAGCGCCGACTGGCAGCGGAACGGCAGCGGCTGGAGCAGCAACGCCGGGCCGCGGCGGAGGCCGAGCGCCGGGCCAGGGCGCAACGCCAGCGCGAGGCCGAACAGCGCCGGCGGCGGGAAGCCGAGGAACGGCGGCGAGCGGCCGAGGCGCGGCAGCGGCAGGCAGAGCGCGAAGCGGAGCTGCAGGCGCAGCTGGCGGCCGAGCAGGCGCGGGAAGACGCCATTCGCGGTGGCCTGCTGGCGCAGTGGATCGAAGTGATCCGCCAGAAGGTGCAACGCAACTGGATCAAGCCACCCAGCGCCGGCCCCGGACTGGAATGCGAACTGCGGGTCCGGCAGATTCCGGGCGGCGATGTCGTTGGCGTCGAGATCGGCCGTTGCAACGGGGACGCGGCCGTGGTCCGCAGTATCGAGAACGCGGTCTACCGGGCAGCGCCGCTGCCGCCGCCACCGGATCCGGCCTTGTTCGAACGCAACATCGTGCTGATCTTCAGGCCGGAGGAATGACCCGGAGCATGGGCAGAGGAAGGCACCGATGGCTCGCGGCGCTGGCCTGCGCCGCACTGCTGGCCTTCAGCGGCATGGCCGCCGCCGAGTTGCGCATCGAGATCAGCGAAGGGGTGGAGAAAGCGGTGCCGGTCGCGATCGTCCCCTTCGGCTGGGAAGGTGAGCTTTCGGCACCGGCCGACGTCGCCGGGATCATCGCGGCAGACCTCGCGCGCTCCGGGCGATTCGCGCCGATCCCGGTCGCCGATATGCTGCAGCGGCCGACGGCCGGCCGCGAGGTCGATTTCGACGACTGGCGGATCCTCGGCGTCGAGTATCTCGTGGTCGGGCGGCTGCTGCCGGCCGGCGAAGACTTCACGATCCAGTTCCAGCTCTTCGACGTGCTGCGCGGCCGGCAGCTGCTCGGCTATCGGCAGCCGGCGCGCCGCCGACTGCTGCGCGCCACCGTGCATCGCGTCGCCGACATGCTCTACGAGGAACTGACCGGCGTGCCCGGCGTGTTTGGCACCCGCATCGCCTATGTCACGGTCAGCGGCGGGCCGGATGCGCGGCATTACCGGCTCGTGGTCGCCGATGCCGATGGCGAGAACGCTCGGGTGCTGGTCGACAGCCCGGCGCCGCTGATGTCGCCCGCCTGGTCCCCGGACGGTCGCAAGCTCGCCTACGTGTCCTTCGAGCGCGACCACTCCGAAATCTACGTCCAGGAGCTGCGGTCCGGGGCGCGCCAGCGGGTGTCGGCAAGGCGTGGCGTCAACAGCGCGCCGGCCTGGTCGCCGGATGGCCGCTACCTGGCGCTGACGCTGTCGCGGCAGGATGGCAATCTCGACATCTACACGCTGGAACTGGCCACGCAACTGCTGAAGCGCCTGACCCGGCATCCGGCGATCGACACCGAGGCCGATTGGTCGAGCGACGGCCGCTGGCTCTACTTCACCTCGGATCGCGGCGGCGGGCCGCAGATCTACCGGATTGCCGCCGACGGCAGCGGGCGCCCGGAACGGGTCAGCTTCGAAGGCAGCTACAACGCCCGGCCGCGGGTCAGCCCCGCTGCAGAGCAGCTGGCCGTGGTGCATAACGACCGCGGCAACTATAGAATCGCGACCATTGACCTCCGGCGCGCGACACTGCAGGTGCTGACCGATGGTCGGCTGGACGAATCGCCGAGTTTCGCGCCGAACGGGGAGACACTGATCTACGCTACCCGGCAAGGGAACCGGGGCGTGCTGGCGACGGTGACCGTGGACGGCCGTATACGCCAGCGGATCACGGCGCTGGAGGGTGACGTGCGCGAACCCGCCTGGTCGCCGTTTCCCGCCAACTGACCGGGCGGGACAGGGTTATTGGCACTGTCGGAGAACGAGCCTATGTATTCGATCAAACACCTCGGCGTGGCCTTGCTCATCCTGCTGCTGGCTGGCTGCGCCGGCCAGTCCGGCGGTTCTCAGGGCGACGACCTGTTCGGCGAGTACGGTGGCGAGGAGGCGGCCGCAGCGACGGCCGGCACTGGCGCCGACGAGGGCATCCCCGCCGGCAGTGCCTTCGGTGAGGGCGGCGAGTCGGTCGTCGCCGGTCCGTCCGCGAGCGCAGAGAACCGGCTGATCTACTTCGATTTCGACAGCAGCGAGGTACGGGAGCAGTACCGCGAGTTGCTGGCCGCCCACGCCCGCTATCTGGCCGCGAATCCGGCGGCGCGCTTGCGGCTCGAGGGCCACGCCGATGAACGCGGCAGCCGTGAGTACAACATCGGGCTCGGCGAGCGTCGCGCGCAGGCCGTGCGCAACCTGCTGCTGCTGCAAGGTGCATCCGCCGAACAGCTCAGCACCGTCAGTTACGGCGAGGAACGCCCGGCCGTGCTCGGCAGCGACGAGGAGGCCTGGAGCCTGAACCGTCGGGTCGAGCTGGTTTACCAGCGCTAGGTGGTCACCTTGCCGATTCTCCGCAGCATCGAAACGCCGCGGCTGGCACTGTTGGCGACAGCGGCGTTGCTGCTGGGCGCTTGCGAGCTGATGACGCCGCCCGAAGAGGATCCGACCTACCTGCGCCTGACCGAGCTGGACAACCGCCTTGAGCGTGTCGAACGGGTCGTCGACAACGAAGGGCTCGTGAACCTGCTGGCACGGGTCGATGCTCTGCAACAGGATCTCGCGCAGCTACGCAACGAGGTCGAGACCCTGCGGCACGATCTCGATCAGGCAACGGGCCGCCAGCGGCAGCTGTACCTCGACCTGGACAAGCGCCTGCAAGCGATCGAAAAGGCCGGCGCGGCAGTGGCCGGGGCCGGTGTGCTCGACGGCGCGACGCTGGACGCCGGCCAGCTGCCGGTGCCGGGTGGCACGGATCGCGCCAATTACCAGGCCGCCTTCGAGCTGCTGAAGCAGGGGCGCTACCAGGATGCCCAGCGCGCACTGCAGCAGTTCATGCGTTCCTTTCCGGGCAGCGACTACGCGGACAATGCCCAGTACTGGCTGGCCGAGACCTATTACGTGACCCAGGACTACGGCCGGGCGCTGAAGGAATTCCAGGCCGTGCTGGACCGGTTTCCGGATTCGCGCAAGTTGCCGGATGCCCTCCTGAAGATCGGCTTCTGCAATTACGAGCTCAAGCGCTGGGATGCTGCACGCCAGGCGCTGCAGGCCGTCGCTTCGCAGTACCCGGAAACGACGGCGGCACGGCTGGCGGAGCAGCGGCTCGAGCGCATGCGGCAGGCGGGCCACTGAGCCGGGACGAGGAAGGCCATGCCAGGCGAGCAGCCGGCACGCGCGGAGCGTCTGCGAGTCACGGAAATCTTCTACTCGCTGCAGGGCGAGTCCCGGCCGGCCGGCCTGCCGACCGTGTTCGTGCGCCTGACCGGCTGCCCGTTGCGCTGCCGCTGGTGCGACACCGAATACGCCTTCCACGGCGGGCGGTCGATGTCGATGGACGAGATCATCGACGCGGTCGCGGCCTGGGGCAGCCGCCTGGTCTGCGTCACCGGTGGTGAACCGATGGCGCAGCCCAATTGCCGGACTCTGCTGCAACGGCTCTGCGACCGCGGCTACGAGGTCTCGCTCGAGACCAGCGGCGCGCTGGATCTCGCCGGTATCGACGAGCGTGTGACGATCGTGATGGACCTGAAGGCGCCGGGCTCCGGTGAGGTGCAACGCAATCACTGGGAGAATCTGGCGCAGCTCAAGTGCGGGGACCAGCTGAAGATCGTGATCCGTGACCGCGAAGACTACGACTGGGCCGTCGCGCAGCTGCGGGCGCGGGATCTGCCGGACCGGTTCGCCGTCCTGTTGTCGCCGGCCTGGGGTGAGCTGGAGCCGAGGCAGCTGGCGGAGTGGATACTCGCTGACCGCCTGCCGGTGCGCCTGCAGCTGCAGTTGCACAAGCTGCTCTGGGGCGAGGCGCCGGGGCACTGACGGCTGAGGCGACGCGCATGAGCACTCCGGAGAAGGCGGTCGTTCTCCTGTCCGGCGGCATGGATTCCGCGACCTGCCTGGCGATCGCCCGCGCCAGTGGCCACGACTGTCATGCGCTGAGCTTCCGCTACGGCCAGCGGCACGCGGCCGAGCTGAACGCTGCCCGCGAGATCGCCGTCGCGCTCGGTGCCTGCGAGCATCGCGTGCTGTCCCTGGATCTCGCGTCCCTCGGTGGCTCGGCGCTGACCGACCGCCGGATACCGGTACCGGAGGACAGCGGCGCCGGCGGCATCCCGGTCACCTACGTGCCGGCCCGCAACACGATCTTCCTCGCCTTCGCGCTGGGCCTGGCCGAGGTCGTCGGCGCCCGCTACATCTACGCCGGGGTCAACGCGGTCGATTATTCCGGTTACCCCGACTGCCGTCCGGAATACATCGCCGCTTTCCAGGCCTTGGCGAAGCTGGCGACGAAACAGGCGGTCGAGGGCCAGGCCATCGAGATCGTGACCCCGCTGATCCATCTGAGCAAGGCAGAGATCGTGCGCCGGGGCATCGAACTGGGCGTCGATTATGCCCGCACGGTCTCCTGCTACCAGGCCGATGCCGAGGGGCGAGCCTGCGGGCGCTGCGATGCCTGCCGGCTGCGCGCCGCCGGTTTCGCTGCGGCCGGTGTGGCCGATCCGACGCGCTACCGCGCGGCGGACTGATTGGTGATCCGGGGGCGATCCGGTATCATGCGCGGCCGCGCGCCGCCACCGGCGCATGGCGGTCGACAGGACAGGGCCGTTAGCTCAGTTGGTAGAGCAGCTGGCTTTTAACCAGTTGGTCGTAGGTTCGAATCCTACACGGCCCACCAACTTCAAAAGGCGAGGATCGCGCTGGCCGTGATCGCCCAGACCGTATCGAATGCGCCGACATTGAACCACTGAAATTCGCCGCGCAGGCTGAAGTGCTCGCTGACCTCGACCGCGGCGCCGAAGCCGGCGCTCAGGTCTTCGCCATCGTCCTTGACCTTGACCTCGCAGCCGGGTATCTGCGGCCGGAACGGCGGGCAGCCCCCCGGCGGCAGGCCCGGCGGCAGCGGCGGCGGTGCGGCGCCGGCAGCGCGCTGGGTACCGCTGCCTTCGGCATCCCAGAGGAACAGTCCCAGTTTGGCGAAGACTTCCCATTTCTCGCCGATCGGCCAGCTGCCGACGAGGTCGAGGTTGACGCCGTCGAGCTTGGTCTTGACGTCCCACTCGCGGCTCTCGCACTCGACGCCGGCCGGGGGACTGGTGGTGAAGCAGAGGCTGGTGTCCGGCTCGCCGAGATCGATCCAGGCGACCTCGGCGGCAATGAAGTCGAGAAAGCGATAGCCACCGAAGACCTTCCATGCGAAACCGGTCTCCGAGAAATCACTGCTCTGGATGGATTCGCCGGCCGGCGGTTGCAGGCCGAGCTCGGCGACCGTGCTTTCGACGTGACTGCCGCCGATGCCGGTGCCAATGTAGAAGCCGCGATCCGCGACGGCCGAGGTGCTCACCAGCAGCAAGGCTGGCAACAGCAGAGTCGAAAAATGGCGCATGTTGTCTTTTCCTCCCGGTCGGGACTCAGCGACCGAAGACGCTGTCACGGCCGCCGAACAGGCGGTCGCCGAAGTACCAGCGCAGGCCCACGTCGAGTCCCGTTTCATTGTTGAACAGGACGCCGCGCGCCCGCAGGGTCAGGCCGCCGGCGATCTCGTAGCCGAGCCCGAGGACGATAGTGGTCGTGGTCTCGTCCAGGTCGAAGTACTCGACGCCGGTGACGATCTCGGCGCGGTCCGACAGTTGCGCCCGCAACTTGGCCTCGCCGGACCAGCCATTGCTGGACAGCTTGCCGAAGCTGCCCTTCAGCTCCGTATCCACGTAGCTGACGCGGAGCAGCAGGTCGGTGTTGCCCTTGCCGATAAAGGGCAGGTCGGGGTTCGCCCCGATGCCGAGCTTGAAGCCGCTGAAGTCGAGATCTTCCTGAACGAATTCGCCGTTGCTGCGCGTAAAACCGAGGCAGTTGCGGCAGTCGCCATCGAAATACTGTCCAGCGGCGTGCAGAAAGCCGGTCAGACCCACAGCGCCCTCGATGTTCGGTCCTTCGAACTTGCCGTGGTTGAGCACGTCGTTGTTCGTGCCAACGCCGAACTTGACATCGGTCCACTCGTAGCTGGCGCCGAGGTAGCTGTAGCGTGGCGACTCAGCGCGCAGCGGCAGCGGCTGCAGCAAGGCGACAAGCAGCAGGATGCCTGCGCCGCAGGTCGGAATTCTCGTCATCGTCGCTGGATCCCCTGTCTCCCGAGCCCGCGAGTGTAGTGCGGCCGGCGGCAATTTGGAATCCGCAACGCTGCTCTGTCGTAAAACCGCCACCGATCCGCGGACAGCGGAGCCCTTCCGCGGCCTCGTCTCTTGCGCTATTGTCCGCCGCGTTGGAAATTCACCGATTGCGCCGGGTTCCGGCCGGCGATTCGATTGCAAAACCGGGCGCAAGAGCCGAGGGGAACAGGGGATCGACTCATGATCAGAATCACGGGCCTTGGAGGCCTGGCTGTCGCCTGTGTGGCGGCCGTGCCACTGCTGACCGGCGTCCCACGGACGGGTTGGGCGCAGATCGAAGACATCGTCGTCACCACGCGCAAGCGCGAGGAGAGCCTGCAGGATGTGCCGATCGCCGTGCAGGCCATCGGCACCGAGCAGATCGAGCGCCAGGGCATCAGTTCGCTGGAAGACATCGTCAAGCTGGCGCCGAGCGTGCAGTTCGATACCTCCTTCGGGCCGGCCGACACCCGCGTGACCATTCGCGGCCTGTCGAACACCCGCGGGCGGTCCAACGTGGCTTTCCTGGTCGACGGCGTGGACGTGACGACCGAGAACCTGATCACCGCCGGCTCCGGCCTCCTCGCCAACCGGCGCCTGCTGAACGACGTCGAGCGAATCGAGCTGGTCAAGGGGCCGCAAAGCGCGCTCTACGGCCGCGCGGCCTTCGCCGGCGCGATCAGCTATATCACGAAGGAACCCGGCCC
This sequence comes from Gammaproteobacteria bacterium, assembly GCA_003695765.1. Lineage (GTDB taxonomy): Bacteria > Pseudomonadota > Gammaproteobacteria > Steroidobacterales > J054. The sequence goes on along the minus strand of RFHQ01000118.1, from coordinate 25,978 downwards.
CGAATTCGGCGGCAAGTTCGGCCTGGACTTCGGCGAGGACGGGCAGAAGCAGATCGATTTCGCGGTCGGCGGCCCGGTCAAGGGGCTGGAGGACTACCTCGGCGTGCGCGCCTCCGGCGTCTGGTGGGACGAGGACGGCCGTTACGTCAACAGCGTCTCCGGCGGCTCCGTCGGCGGCTCCAACGGCTTCGGCGGGGCCTTTACCGTGGTGTTCACGCCCAACGACGTGATCAAGGTCAAGGCCCGTGTCGAGTACACCGACGAGGACTACGAGCCGCGCCCGAACGTGCGCATCGGCGGCGGGCTGCCGCTGGAACTGAAGCCAACGCCGAACGGGACGCAGAACAACAGCTGGCCGAGCCAGATCTTCAACCCGGGCGATCCGGGCTACCCGAGCCCGGGCACCCCGGGCTACCCGGGCGCCGTGATCCCGGGAACCGACCCGGTGCAGGCGGATCCCAGCGTGCCGATCTCGCCGGCGCTGGCCCCGGTGCGGATCACCACCGACGGCGACGGCGACGGCTTCCCGGACGTCGACCGCTCCGCCTATACCTGCGAGGGCCGCTCCGAGTTCCTGCTCTACCCGAAATCGGCCCTCGACGCCCAGATCGGCGTCGGCACGGCCTTCGGCACGACCGGGCTGGGCCTGCAGGACTTCGGCCCGGGCTTCTGCGTGCCGCGCAGCTTCGGCGATGCCGAGGGACTGCAGGTGGCGCAGAGCGAGGATCCGTTCACCGGCGAGGACTATGCCGGCACGACGCAGAAGACCCTGCGGGCCTCGCTGAGCGCCGAGTTCGACCTGGATATCGGCACGATCACCTCGACGACCGGCTGGACCGACTTCGAGGGTTTCGACACCTATGACCAGGACTACCAGGCGCTCGGCCGGCCGGACCGGCTGCTCGGCCAGCAGCAGGCGCGTGCCGGCACCGACACCCGGCAGTTCAGCCAGGAGCTGCGCTTCGCCTCGCGCTTCAACGGGCCGGTCAATTTCACGGTCGGCGGCCTGTACTGGGAAGAGAAACGCGTGCTGCACGACCAGAACTTCATCATTTTCTGCGCGCCGGTGGCCAAGGTCGGCGGCAAGTACGGTGTGCCGACCGCCGGTCCCACGGAACGGCGCATCTGCGACGGCAGCAACGGCACGCTGGACAACTGGCAGGACTATGCCCGCCAGTTGCCGGTCTCCGCGCAGATCAACGCGCTCAACGGCTTCGCGCCGATCCCGGATACCGATATCGCCGGCGTCTTCTGGCAGGCCGACACCGAGCACTGGTCGGCCTACCTGGCGATCGAATGGGAATTCGCCGAGAACTGGAAGCTGACCTTCGAGAACCGCTACGTCGACGAGAAGTTCACGCTGTTCAAGCCGAATCACAGCGCCTGCACGACGGCTGCCTTTGCGCCCGGCGGCGTGGCCTTCCTGCAGAAGGAGAACATCACCAACCTGCCGCAGAGCCAGGACATCGTCTGCGAATCGGAGGTGATCCTGAATCCCAGCATCAACATCAACCTGGCCGCGCCCGAGGACTGGGCCTATGTGCAGGGTTCCAGCAATTCGCGCTTCCACACGCCGAAGGTCACGATCGAGTGGACGCCGACCGACGATTCGCTGGTGTATTTCTTCTGGGCCCATGCCCAGAAGCCCGGCGGCATCAATCAGCTCGTGGCCGGCGGGTTCCCCCCGCCCAGCATCGACTCGGACCGCTTCGAGTCGGAGAAGCTGGACGCCTGGGAGGTCGGCAGCAAGACGAGTTGGGAAGCAGCCGGCTTCCTGCAGCTGAACGGCTCGTTCTTCTTCCAGGACTACACCGACAAGCAGGTGACCACTCAGGTCGTGGTCGGCGGCCAGTTGCAGCCGGTGGTGCTGAACGCCTCGGCGGCCGAAGTCTGGGGCCTGGAGCTGGACGCGACCTGGCAGCCGGATTTCGTCGACGGCTTGACACTCGCGGCCGGTTATACCTGGCTGGATGCGAAGTTCACGAAATTCCTGCTGGAATCAGCCAGCCTGGTGCGCGCGGCGATCAACGGGCAGTGTAACGTGGTCGTGCGGCAGGTCTTCGACGAGGGTGACAATGCCTATTTTCAGGATGAGACCTGCGCCTTCGACCTGTCCGGCAACAAGCTCGAACGCACACCGGAACACAGCGTGGTGCTCCAGGCCAACCTGACGCGGCCCTTCGGCCAGCAGAACTTCGACTGGTTCGTCGAGACCAACGCGAGCTGGCAGAGCAAGCGGTTTCTGGACGAGGACAACTCGATCATCTTCGAGCCCTACTGGATGGTCGATCTGCGCCTCGGGCTGACCGCCGACAACTGGGAGGTCATCGCCTACGTCAAGAACCTGCTGGACGACGACACCATCATCACCGGCGGCAGCGGCCCCGATTTCTCTCAGCAGGTGGTCGAGACCGGCTTCACCGCCGGCTTCGGCGTGTCGCACTTCTTCGGCACCTTGCCGATGCCGCGCACGGCCGGCATCCGCATGTCCTACCGCTTCTGAACCGCCCTGACGGCCAGGCCAGGAGCCGCCCCGCGCCAGCGGAGCGGCTCCTTTTTTGAGCCGGCAATACGTAGTTGCCGCAGGCGCTTCTCGGCATCAGCGTATTAACCCCGCCCCGCCACGCAACGCAGAATCGCCTGCGTCGCAAAGCGGCAACCCGGATCCGGGTGCCGGGAAGATCGAAGGGAGGCTGCGATGAAGAGGACTGTTGTGGTTGCGCTGGCGCTGTGCCTGCTGAGCAGCGCCGCGCTGGCGGGCGATGGCCGTCATGCCGGCCAGTGGATCGCCCGCGCCGGTGTCGGCGGGGTCTTTCCCGACAGCGACAACCTGACCGTGCCGGGCATCGGCACGATCGAGGCGGACGAGGCCTATGCGCTGACGCTGACGGGCGCCTACATGATCACGGATTCGGTGAGTGTCGAGCTGCTCGCATCGAGTTTCTGGACCCATGACGTCAATCTGAAAGGGGTCGGCCAGATCGGCGAGGTCAAGCAATTGCCGCCGACGCTGAGCCTGCAGTGGCACACGCCTGCGATCGGTCGTCTGCATCCCTACCTGGGCGTCGGCGTCAACTGGACGATCTTCTTCGACGAAGAGACTCAGGGTCCGATCGCCGGCACCAAGCTCTCGGTCGGCAATTCGGTCGGTATCGCGGCACAGGTCGCGGCCGATTACGACATCAACGACAAGTGGCTGCTGAACGCCGATCTGCGCTGGATCAACATCGAGTCGGACGTCAAGCTCGACGGTCTCAAGCTCGGCACCGCCACGATCGACCCCTGGGTGTTCTCGGTCAACGTCGGCTACAAGTTCTGACGGATCCACGAGCCGGCACTGCCGGACCGGCGCCGATTCCAGTGGCTAAGGCGCCGGCCCCGGCAGTGTTATGATCCGCGCACTGAGTACCCGTCGCCCACGTCTTTCGGAGACCAAGATGGAGAAGTCGCAGACTTACAACGACACGGTCGTGCGGCAGTTCGCAGTCATGACCGTCGTCTGGGGCATCGTCGGCATGGCCGTCGGCGTGCTGATCGCCGCGCAGCTGATCTGGCCCTCCCTGAACATGGACCTGCCCTGGCTGCATTTCGGCCGGCTCCGTCCCTTGCATACCAACGCCGTGATCTTCGCCTTCGGCGGCTGCGCGCTGTTCGCGACGTCCTACTATGTCGTGCAACGGACCTGCCACGTGCGCCTGTTCGCCGGGCCACTGGCCGCGTTCACTTTCTGGGGCTGGCAGCTGGTCATCGTGCTGGCTGCAGTCACGCTGCCGCTTGGGCTGACCCAGGGCAAGGAGTACGCCGAGCTGATCTGGCCGATCGACGTGCTGATCACCGTCGTCTGGGTGGCCTACGCGATCGTGTTCTTCGGCACGATCGCGACCCGGCGGGTCAAGCATATCTATGTGGCCAACTGGTTCTACGCGGCCTTCATCATCACGGTCGCGCTGCTGCACGTCGTCAATTCGCTGGCGATCCCGGTCGGCGCGCTGCAGTCCTATCCGATCTATGCCGGGGTCGTCGATGCCATGGTGCAGTGGTGGTACGGCCACAACGCCGTCGGCTTCTTCCTGACTGCCGGCTTCCTCGGCATGATGTACTACTTCGTGCCCAAGCAGGCGGGGCGCCCGGTGTATTCCTACCGCCTGTCGGTGGTGCACTTCTGGGCGCTGATCTCGATCTATATGTGGGCCGGTCCGCATCACCTGCATTACACGACACTGCCCGACTGGGCGCAGTCGCTGGGCATGGTCTTCTCGCTGATGCTGCTGGCACCGTCCTGGGGCGGGATGATCAACGGCATCATGACCCTGTCCGGCGCCTGGCACAAGCTGCGCAGCGATCCGATCCTGAAATTCATGATCGTGTCGCTGTCCTTCTATGGCATGTCGACATTTGAAGGTCCGATGATGTCGATCAAGACGGTCAATGCGCTGTCGCACTACACCGACTGGACCATCGGTCACGTGCACAGCGGGGCGCTGGGCTGGGTCGCGATGATTTCCATGGGTTCTTTGTACACGCTGGTGCCGCGGGTCTTCGGCCGCGAGAGCATGTACAGCGAAAAGGCCATCGATCTGCATTTCTGGGTCTCGACGATCGGCGTCGTGCTGTATATCGCCAGCATGTGGATCGCCGGCGTCATGCAGGGGCTGATGTGGCGCGCAGTGAACGTGGACGGGACGCTGACCTACTCGTTCATCGAGAGTCTGAAGGCCACGTATCCGTATTACGGCGTGCGCCTGCTCGGTGGCAGCCTGTTCCTCGTCGGTACGCTGATCATGGCCTGGAACGTCTGGAAGACCATTGCCGGCGGCGAGCGCAACGCGGTGCAAGCGGTCACGGAACCCGCCTGAGGAGGTCACCCGATGCCACACGAACTCATCGAAAAGAAGGCCGGGCTGCTCGGCATCCTGATCGCTGCGGTCGTCAGCGTCGGCGGGCTCGCCGAGATCGTGCCGCTGATGGCAGACCGTCAGGCGGCGGCGCCCGCACCCGGTGTCCGCCCGTACACGGCGCTGCAACTGGAGGGGCGGGATATCTATATCCGCGAGGGCTGCTACGTCTGCCACTCACAGATGATCCGGCCCTTCCGCGCCGAAACCGAGCGCTACGGCGCTTACTCGCTGGCCGGCGAGTCGGTCTACGACCACCCGTTCCAGTTCGGCTCCAAGCGCACCGGGCCGGACCTGGCGAGGGTCGGCGGCCGCTATACCGACGAGTGGCACCGCGTCCATTTGACGAACCCGCGGGATCTCGTGCCGGAATCGAACATGCCGGCATTTCCATGGCTGGCGGAGAACCTGGTCGACGAAACGCGCACCGCGTTGAAGATGGAGCGGCTGCGGATGGTCGGCGTGCCGTACACGGACGCCGAGATCGCCGGAGCGGCCGAAGCCGTTCGGGGCAAGACCGAGATGCAGGCTCTGATCGCCTACCTGCAGAGTCTCGGGCGCGCGAACCGGGGCAACTGACATGGATGCCGGCACCTGGCGCGGGATCTTCACCGTCGTGATGCTGCTGCTGTTCGTCGGCATCTGCATCTGGGCCTATAGCAGCCGCCGGCGCAGCGACTTCGATGAGGCCGCGCGCCTGCCGCTGGAACCCGACGGGGAGTCGATTCCACCGGCCGGGGATGCCGGGCGGACCGAGCACTGATTCGGAGTTGAGCGATGAGCACCTTCTGGAGTGTCTTCATTATCGTTCTGGTCGTCGGCCAGGTCGTCGGCGCGCTGTGGCTGTTGCAGGCCTTTACGCGGGCACCACGGGCGCCGCAGGCGGATACCACCGGGCACACCTGGGACGGCGATCTGAAGGAATACAACAATCCCTTGCCCCGCTGGTGGCTGGTGCTGTTCTGGCTGACGGCCCTGTGGCTGGTCGTCTACCTCCTGCTGTACCCCGGCCTCGGGAGCTTCCAGGGGCTGCGCGGCTGGAGCCAGCAGAACCAGTACGCCGAGGAAGTCGCCGCGGCACAGGCGCGTTATGGGGACGTCTACGCTGCCTTTGCCGATCTGCCGCTGGCGGAACTCGCAGACAACCCGGAGGCGGTGCGCCTCGGCCGGAACCTGTTCCTGAACCGCTGCGCGACCTGCCACGGCTCGGATGCGCGGGGGGCGCGCGGCTTCCCGAACCTGACCGATGACGCCTGGCTGTGGGGCAGCGCACCGGAAACCATCCAGGCCACGATCACGAACGGCCGCGTCGGGGTCATGCCGGCGCTTGGGGCCGCGCTGGGAGAGCAGGGACTGAACGAGGTCGTCGCCTACCTGCTGAGCCTCTCCGGGCGCGGCGCGGCCGACCCAGCCGCGGTCCAGGCCGGCCAGCAGAAGTTCCTGCAGTACTGCAGCGCCTGTCACGGGCCGCAGGCGCAGGGCAATCAGATGCTGGGCGCTCCGAATCTGACCGACGATGACTGGTTGCACGGCAGTTCCGAAGAGGCGATCCGTGACGTGATCTTGAACGGCCGCCAGAACCAGATGCCCGCGCAGAAAGACTTTCTGACGGCGGACCAGATCCGCACGCTGGTCGCCTATGTGCTGAGCCTGCAGCAGGGGTGATCGGTGGACGCCGGCGAGCCGCAGCGCGTCCCGCAGGAAGACGACCGGCTTCCTGAGCAGCGGCGCTGGAGCCGACGGGCCCAGGCGGTGGCCGCGGTCGTCTGGCCGTCCTTTCTGGCGGCAGCGCTGGCGACGATGCTGTTCTTTGCCTTCGTCGATCCGGGCGAGATGGAAGAGGCGATGACGCATCCGCTGGAATTCAACCGCATGACCGGTTACGGCGTCGGCTTTTTCTTCTTCTGGCTGATTGCGCTGGTGTCCAGCGCCGTCTCGGTCTACCTGCTGAGGACAGCGCACAGAAATTCACGCTCCAACGGCGACAGGGACTGACGCCATGAACGACCAGGCGGCGACGGCGAATGGCTCGCTGTACGCCAGACAGGAAAAGATCTATGCCCGCGAGGTTCAGGGCCGCTTCACGCGGCTGCGCCGCACGGCAGCCTGGACGCTGCTCGGCATCTATTACCTGTTGCCGTGGATTCCATGGCACGGCCGGCAGGCGGTGCTCTTCGACCTGCCGGCACGGCAGTTTCACCTCTTCGGCCTGACCCTGTTCCCCCAGGACTTCTTCTTTCTGTCCTGGCTGCTGATCATGGCGGCTTTGCTGCTGTTCCTGTCGACGGCCGTGGCCGGGCGGGTCTGGTGTGGTTACGCCTGCCCGCAAACCGTCTGGACCGAGGCCTTCGTCTGGATGGAAAGGATCACCGAGGGCTCGCATACCAAGCGCCGCCGCCTCGACAAGGGCCCATGGACCCGTGAAAAGATCCTGCGGAAGACTGCCAAGCGCGTGCTGTGGATTCTGTTCGCAGCCTGGACCGGCTTCACTTTCGTCGGCTATTTCACGCCCATCCACGATCTCGGCGCGCGCCTGTTGAGTTTCGATCTCGGCCCCTGGGAGACCTTCTGGATCGCTTTCTATGGCCTGGCGACCTATGGCAACGCCGGGCACCTGCGCGAGCAGGTCTGCAAGTACATGTGCCCCTACGCGCGTTTCCAGAGCGCGATGTTCGATCGGGATACCCTGATCGTGTCCTACGATGCGAAACGGGGTGAGCCGCGGGGCAGCCGGAAAAGGGGTCTGCGGGGCGCCGACGTCGGCCTCGGTGACTGCATCGACTGCAATATCTGCGTGCAGGTCTGCCCGACCGGCATCGATATCCGGGATGGCTTGCAATACGAGTGCATCACCTGCGCGGCCTGCATCGATGCTTGCGACAGCGTGATGGACAAGATGGGCTATCCGCGTGGCCTGATCCGCTACACCACGCAGCACGCGCTGGAGGGCAAGCCGACACGCATCCTGCGCCCCCGCACGATCGTCTATGCCGGCCTGCTGCTCCTGTTGTTCGCGACTTTCCTCTACGCGCTGGCGCAGCGCGCGCCGTTGACAGTCGACGTGATCCGGGACCGCAACGCCCTGTACCGGGAGTTGCCTGGTGGTGACATCGAGACTGTCTATACGGTCAAGTTGCTGAACAAGCGCGAGCAGCCGGTCCGGGTCGTCCTCGAGGTCGCGGGTTTGCCGGGGCTGCGCTTGTCGACCGACCCGCCGCAAATCGAATTGCCGCCGGCCAGCGTGATGCCGATCGTTGCACGCGTCCGGCTACCGGCGAATGCGGCGCCTCCCGGTGGTCACGACATCGAGTTCCGCGCCCGGCTGGCCGGTGGGGGCGAGGTTGTCGCGCGGCAGACGGCGCGGTTTATCATGCCCCTGGACTGAGCAGCCGACGGCGGGACGACAGTGATACGCGAGCAGGACGACCGGCCCTGGTACCGCCATCTCTGGCCGTGGCTGCTGATGATCCCGCCGGGGGCCGCCGTGATCGGCGGGATCGCGACCGCGTGGCTGGCCGGTGGTCCGCCGTCGCTGGTCGTCGACGATTACAGCGAAATCGCGCTGGCCACAGCGCAGCGCCAGGCCCGCGACCGGCAGGCCGCCGCCCTCGGGCTCAGTGCGGCGCTGCGCATTGAGGCGGCCGGAGCGGGCCGCCCCGACCGGGTCCGGGTGCGCCTGCAGGCGAATGCCGGCGGGTTCCAGCCGCCGCCGCAGCTGCAGCTGAAGCTGGTGCACCCGACTCGCGCAGAGCTTGACCGCGTGGCCTCGCTGACCGGGCAGGACGGTATCTATGCGGGCGAGATCGAGCGGCCGCCGGGACGGCTCTACGTCCACCTCGGCGATCCGGCCGGCGAATGGCGGCTGGTCGGGGAACTGGGTGCCGCGGCCACTGCTGTCGGGATCCAAGCGGAGCCGGCGCCGTGAGCGGCGGCGGGCATTGCTTTCACTGCGGCGGCCCCTTGGGCGATGCGCCATTGTCGGCCGACGTGGCCGGGGGTCCACGGCCATTCTGCGGTCCCGATTGCCTGGCGGTCGCGCAGCGAATCCACGCGCGTGGCCTGGATGAATTCTACCGTTTCCGGGTCCAGCCGACCGGCGCGGCCAAGGCGGAGGACACGCGTGTCGCACGCTGGGCCGCCTACGATCGAGACGGCCTGCAACGCGAGTTCGTCAGCGAATTGCCGGGCGGCAGTCGCCGGGCACAGTTGCTGCTCGACGGGGTGCGCTGCGCCGCTTGCGGCTGGCTGATCGAGAACGCGCTGGCGACGGTGCCGGGCGTCGAGTCGATCCGCGTCGACCCGGTTACGGCGCGCGCGGAATTGCAGTGGGATCCGCAGCGCCTGCGGCTCAGCGAGGCGCTGGCGCAACTGGCGCGGCTCGGCTACCGGCCCAGCCCCTATACAGCGGACGCCACGGACGCGCAGGCGCGCGATGAGCAGCGCTCGGCGCTGAAGCGCCTGATCGTCGCCGGGCTCGGCATGATGCAGGTCCTGAGTTTCGCCGTGGCCCTGTACGCGGGCGCCTGGCGCGAGCCCGAGTACCAGGCCTTTCTCCGCTTCGTCAGCCTGCTGGTGGCCACGCCGGTCGTGTTCTACGCCGGCGCCCCGTTTTTCGTCGGCGCCTGGCGGCGGCTGCGGGCGGGCGCGCTGGGCATGGATGTCCCGGTCGCGATCGCGATCGGCGCAGCCTGGGCGGCCAGCGTCTGGAACAGTTTCCGCGGCGGTGGCGAAGTCTATTTCGACTCGGCGACGATGTTCGTCTTCTTCCTGTCGGCCGCGCGCTTTCTCGAAATGTCCGGGCGCCATCGCGCGCTGGGTCTGACGGCGGCGCTGGCCCGGCACCTGCCGAAGACGGCGACGCGGCTGCGCGGCGGGCGAACGGAAGAAGTCGCCGTTCTGGAACTGGAACCCGGCGACCGCGTGCGCGTCCAGCCGGGTCAGGCGCTGCCCGCTGACGGCCGGCTGCTGAGCGGCCGGGCCGAGCTGGACGAATCCTTGCTGACCGGCGAGTCACGGCCGGTGAGCCGTCGCGCTGGCGAGGTCGTGGCGGCCGGCAGCCTGGCGCGGCACCGGCCCCTGGAACTGGAGGTCACGGCCGTCGGCGCCGACACACTGATGGCCCAGATCGCGCGGCTGGTTGGCGATGCGCGCGAACGGAAGCCGCGCCTCGCGGCACTGGCCGACCGAGTCGCGGGGCAGTTCGTCGGCGGCGTGCTGCTCGCGGCGGCGCTGACCGGAATTGCCTGGTGGCAGCTGGCTCCGGAACGTGCCTTCGAGACTGTGCTCGCGGTACTGGTCGTCACCTGTCCCTGCGCGCTGGCACTCGCAACTCCGGCGGCGCTGACCGTGGCCACGGCGGCTCTGGCCCGCGCCGGTGTGTTGCTCCGGCGCGGCGACGCGTTAGAGGGCCTGGCGCGGGCCAGCGACGTCGTCTTCGACAAGACCGGCACGCTGACCGAGCCGGGCAGCGACCTCGCCGGCCTGCGGCGCCTGCGGGAAGAACTGGACGAGCAGTCGTTGCTGGAGGCCGCGGCGGCCCTGGAGGCGCAGTCCGAGCACCCGCTGGCACGCGCCTTTCCGCCGCCGCCGGACGGGCTGCAGGCCGCCGAAGTCGAGGTCTTCCCCGGCCGGGGGCTGAGCGGCCGCGTCGCCGGCCGCCGCTGGTGGCTCGGCAGCCGGGCGTTCATCGCCGAGGTCACCGGCCAAGAGCCGCTGGCGCCGGCGACCGCCAGGCCGTCCGAGCGGCCGGTCTTTCTCGCCGACGAGCGGGGGCCGGTGGCCATGTTCCTGCTCAGCGAACGCCTGCGCCCGGGCGCCGCAGCTGCGGTTGAGCGCCTGCGACGGCTGGGCCTGCGCCTGCACATCGCCAGCGGCGACGGCCCCGGGCCCGTCGCCGCCTTGGCCCGGCGGCTCGGCATCGACGACTGGCACGCGGCGCTGCGACCCGAAGACAAGCTGCGGCTGGTCGAGATCTGGCAGTCCGAGGGCAGGCGGGTGGTCATGCTCGGTGACGGCATCAACGATTCGCCGGTGCTGGCCGGCGCCGACGTGTCGATCGCGATGGGCGCCGGCACTTCGCTGGCTCAGCACTCGGCCGATTGCGTGCTGATGGGAGAAGACCTCGGCGCGCTCGCGCAGGCCTTCACGACCGCGCGCCGCTGCCTGCGCGTGGTGCGTCAGAACCTGGGCTGGGCGCTGCTGTACAACCTCGTTGCGTTGCCGCTGGCCGCCAGCGGCCAGCTGAGTCCCTGGATGGCGGCCCTCGGGATGTCGGCCAGCTCGTTGCTGGTTACCGGCAATGCGTTGCGCCTGGGCCGTTCGCCCCGGCAACGCGAATCCGGGACCACGGAGTCGGCCGGCGGCGAGCAGGAACCGGACGCAGCATGGACATCATCTTCTACCTGATCCCGCTGGGGCTGCTGCTGCTGCTGGTCGCCGTGGCCGCGTTTTTCTGGGCCGTGCGCAGCGGCCAGTTCGACGACCTCGAAAGCCCGGCCTGGCGCATTCTGCTCGACGACGATCGCCGGCCGCCCCCGGCAGCCGGGGACGATGGCAAACCTCAGGGTGGTTGAGCAGCGCCGGACCGGGGTTCGGCGTTTGTAATCCGCCCGCCTCACGGCAAGAATAACCGGGTCCAGACCGGGGAGGCCGCCGATGGGACGCGCGGGCGCGGGAATGCTGTGGGGACTGGTGCTGCTGCCGGCCGGGCTGCTGTTCGCGGCGGCCGGCGTCCGCGGTGCCGACGATGGCCTGACGGCCGCCGAACTGGCGCTGTTCGTCCACCAGCTGCTGTTCGTCTATTGGCTGGGGCCGGACATCGGGGTGTACTACCTCAGCCACCGGATCACCGATACCCGCCTGTCGCCGGCGCAACGGCTGGCAGCGGCCCAGGTCATGAGCCAGGTGGACCTGGTGCCGCGCGTCTGCCTGAGCCTGATGCTGACGGCCGGCGGCTTGCTGACCGAGTTCATCGGCATCCCGCATCCGGCATGGCAGCTGTTCGGCATCGTGCTGCTGGGGCCGGCCTGGCTGGCGCTGGTCTTGGCCGTGTACCTGAAGCGCGGCACACCGGCCGGCGACCGGCTGGCACGGATCGACTTCTGGTTCCGCGCCGTGATGATCGTCGCCGTGCTGGGCTCGGTGGGCCAGGCCTGGACCAGCGGCCGGCTGGCCGAGACGCCGTGGGTGGCCGGCAAGCTGCTGCTGTTCGCGGCCATCCTGCTGTTCGGCTTGCTGATGCGGCTGCGCGTCGCGCCTTTGCTCGCGGGCATCGGCCGGATGGCAGCGGAGGGCGCGAGCCCGGAAAACGACCGGCGTATGGCGGGCAGCCTCGCGCTGACCCGGCCCTATGTCATCGCGATGTGGATCTGCCTGCTGATGGCAGCGGCGCTCGGCGTCTTCCAGCCAGGAGACCGCCGCGCCCCGGACGTCGTCGCGGCCAGCACGGTCGCGGCGCCCTGAGGCCGTTCAGAGCACCTTGCTGGTGGCGATGAAGGCCACCAGCGCAATCGTGGCGTAAGTGGCCCAGATCACGATCGTCGAGCGGCTCATGACCGAACCGATGATCTGCTCCAGCTCCGGTGTGCTGCCCTCGCTGGCCATGCGGGCGAAAGCCACGCCCATCGGGTCGAACACGACCAGCATCAGGATCACCATCAGATTGATCAGCCCATACAGGCCGACCTTCCACAGCAGCCAGCTGGCATTCGCGTCGAAGGGGCCGTGGCCGGCGGCGGACGCGAGCGCGAGCCCGATCAAGCCGACGCCGACGATGCCGGTCAGCAGATTGTTCAACTTGCCCAGCCGATGGCCGAGCGGCTGGTCGTACTTGTAGGCGCCGGTCACGCTGATCGCCCACCAGGCCAGCGTGAAGGCCCAGACCAGCGCGATGCCGGGCCCACCGAGATCCAGCAGCCCCATATCGACCGACAGCATCACGCCCAGCGGCAACGCCGCCTTCCACATCGTCCGGGGCAGCAGCTCGATCCGCAGCGCCCAGTGCAGCAGCAGCACGCGGGCATCGAAGGGCAGGGTTGGATCGGTGGCCTTGCGCGCCGACAGGTACACGGCGAGGTCGGTGCCGATCCAGAATACGAACATCAGGATGTGCAGGTATTTCCAGGCTTCGAATTCGCTCATTGGCGGACCCTGAACAGATGCTGCCCCGGAACGATACCGCAAAATCCCGGCCCGCAGCCCGGCGCGCCCGGGCGATGCAATGCGGCGACCGCAGGGCGGGGCGCCGCGGCGGCGCTTGCGCCCTCAAGGGAAACTGTTGATAGTCTACTGACAGGGCCGGCGTGCCGGCCAGGCGATGGTTCCGAGGAGATTCGATGCGACCCCATGTTGAACTGATCCAGGCCGAAGACCTCTGCTGGCATGCCGCCGAGCTGTACGGCGGCGAGGGCCGCGTGCGCCAGCGGAACCTGTCCTACGACGAGGAGAACGGCGCCGCGTCGACGCGCCTGCACTTCGACAGTGCCTGGCACCGGCCGGCCGGCTATCACAATGCCGATGTCGAGTGGTTTGTCATGGATGGAGCCGTCAAGCTGGGCGACCGCTTGCTCGGCAAGGGGGCGTATTTCCGAGCGCCCGCCGGCCTCTGGGTGCCGGAGATCTCGGTGCAGGCAGGCTCGGAGATTCTGCTGTTCCGGGAATACGGTGACTGGGGCTTCACCGCGGCGAAGGGCAACCGCGACAAGTTCGTGCCACGCGGCGGCAATACCGTGTCGGACGAACCCGGCGAACTGACCGTGGTCGACACCAGCCGCATGGAATGGATGCCCAACGTTTACGAGGGCGATACCCAACGCTTCCTGAAGCTCAAGCTGCTGTACCTGGATCCGGCTTCGCCGGACGACAACAACACCGGTTTCGTCACGATGCTGGCCTGGGCGCCACCCGGCTGGTCGGACAACCGCATGGTGCATCACCCGGTCTTCGAGGAGGCCTACAGTCTCGACGGGCACCTGGTCTACAACTTCGGTACCCTCGATGCAGGCACCTATTTCTTCCGCCCGGCGCGCGTGAAGCACGGGCATTTCGTGGCCGGCGAGGAAAAGGGCTGGACCGGCTTCTTCCGCCTCGACGGCAGCCTGGTGAACTGGATTACCGTGAACGAGCGCGTGATCGTCGAGGGCGATGCCGTGAACTACGACCCGGTCACCGAGGCGCCGGTGATCGCCGGCATCCCGGTGCGCTCGCGTTCGACCGGCGAGTGGGACCTCGACGGCTGGTAAGCGGCGCCAGCATTTTCTCGATCTGGCTTTAGGAAGATGGCTGGAGCCATTGATATTGTTTGTAATCTTTTTACCCCGCTCGAGGTCGAGAGGGGGCAGACGGGCCTGGACGAGGCCTTCAAGGCCCAAGTGCGCATGCCCGAGGAGATCCGCGGCGGCGTGCCGATCGAGGACTACCTGCAGCGCATGGATCGCGCTGGCATCGAACGCTCGCTGCTGATCGCGGTCCGCGCCGGTGACATCAACAGGCGCGGCGGTTTCGAGATCCCCTACGAGCGGGTCTACGAAGTCTGCCGGCAATATCCCGAGCGTTTCTCCGGCCTCGCCGGTATCGACCCCTTTCGCGGCATGCGTGGGCTGCGGGACCTGGAGCAGGCGGTGCGCGAGTATGACTTCGTCGGCGCTCACCTGTATCCGCACTGGTGCGAGCTGCCGCCGGACCACGCAAAGTATTACCCCTATTACGCCAAGTGCTGCGAGCTGGACATCCCGATCATGATGCAGGTTGGCCACAACCTCGTGTATTCCCGCGAGCGGCGCCTGCCGAGCGTCGGGCGACCGATCTGCCTCGACCAGGTGGCCATCGATTTTCCGGAGCTGAGGCTCATCGGCATCCACATCGGCATCCCGTGGACCGAGGAAATGATCTCCATGTGCTGGAAACACGAGAATGTCTACACGGCCGGCGATGCCTACGCGCCGCGCTACTGGCCCGAGTCCTTCGTGCATTACGCGAACAGCTATGGCAAGCACAAGGTGATGTTCGGCACCGACTGGCCGGTCATCGATCCGGAGCGTGCCGTGCACGAGGTCGATGCGCTGGGGCTGCGCGAGGACGCCAAGCGCTTGCTGATGCGCGACAACGCACTGCGCGTATTCAAACTGCCGGGCTGAGGGACCATGCCCCCACGCAGCCCGGAACTGCCATTTTCCTTCCAGCACCTGTCGCTGGCCGACGGGGTACGCGCCGCCGCCAGCCGGGCGCCGGACAAGATTGCCTGCCGCCACGGGAACCGGCAGCGACGCTACGGCGAGCTGGTCGAACGAATCGAGCGGGTGGGCAACGCGATCACGCAAGGCCTCGGACTGAGCGCCGGCGACCATGCAGCCATCGTCGCGCGCAACTCGATCGAATACCTGGAAATCGTCCTCGGCGCGGCCGCCAGCGGTGTGGCACTGGCCACGGTGAATCCGAAGCTGGCAACGGCGGAGGTCGTCGCGATCTGTGACGACGCGCAGGCGCGCGTGCTGTTCACTGACGCCGACAATGCCGCGCGCCTGCGGGATGCCTCGTTCTCGAGCGTCCAGCGGCTCGTCGAGATCGGCCCGGAACTCGAGTCGCTGCTGGCCGCGGCCCATGGCCCGGTGCCGAAACCGGGCGTCGCCGAATGGGGCGTGTTCACGATCCCCTATACCTCCGGCACGACGGGCCGGCCGAAGGGGGTGCTGGTGCCCCACCGCTCGCGGATCCTGACCCTGTTCGCCATGGCCGTGGAGTACGGCTGCTATTCGCCGGACGACCGTTTCCTGGCCATCGCGCCGATGTGCCACGGCGCGGGAATGATCTTTTCTCTCGCGCCGATCTTCTTCGGCGGCCACCTGGAGATCATGGACAGCTTCGACCCGGAGGCCGTGCTGCGCAGCCTCGGCGAACAGCAGATGACCGGCTTCTTCGGCGTGCCGACGCATTTTCACCTGATGATGAATCTGCCGGAGGCGACACTGGCGCAGTTCAGGCCACGGCACTTGCGCAGCGTGATCTCGAATGCCGCACCGCTGCCACAGGCCCTGAAAGAACGCCTGGTCGAGTATTTCGGCGCCGGGCTGCTGCACGAGACCTATGGCTCCACCGAGGCGGGCATCGTCACCAACCTGCGGCCGGCCGACCAGTTGCGCAAGCAACAGTGCGTCGGACAACCGATCGCGCTGACCCGCGTCGAGATCCGGCGCGATGACGGCAGCCTCTGCGACGCGGACGAAGTCGGCGAACTGTTCTCCAGCAGCCCATACCTGTTCAACGGCTACTGGGGGCGCCCTGAGGCCACCGCCGAGGCCTACCACGATGGTTGGGTCACGGTCGGCGATCTGGCGCGGCGGGATGCCGAGGGCTATATCTACATCGTCGATCGCAAGAAGGACATGGTGATCTCCGGCGGCATCAACATCTATCCGCGGGAAATCGAAGAGGTCTTGCACCAGCACCCGGATATCAGCGACGTCGCGGTGATCGGCGTGCCGGACGAGAAATGGGGCGAGCGACTCAAGGCTTTCGTCGTGCCGCGGCCTGGCGCCGAACTCGAAGCGGACGGCCTGCAGGCGTGGTGCGAGCCGCGGATCTCACGGATGAAGATTCCGCGCGAGATCGAATTGCTCGAACAGATCCCGCGCAATGCCAGCGGCAAGGTCCTGAAGACCGAGCTGCGCCGGCGCGGCTGACGGCCCATGGCCGAGGTCGAGTTCTTTTTCGACCTGAGTTGCCCGTGGACCTACCTCGCGGCCGGGCGCTTGCACGAGGCTGCCGTGCGCACCGGCGCGCGCATTCGCTGGCGGCCGTTCCGGCTGAGCGACCTCGGCCGGTCGGCTGCTGAGCAGCGCTGGCCCGCCGAACCGCCGCGGCGGGCGCATGCGCAGCGCATGCTGGCCGCCTGGGCCGATTTCTGCGCACGACCGCTGCAATTGCCCGAGGGCTGGCCCGCCGAGCTGACGCTGGCCGCCCGTGGCGCGGTCTACGCGGCGGCGACGGAACGGGCCCGCGCCTACGCCGAGGCGGTCTGGGCCGCCGAGTTCGGGCGCGGCGAGCCGCCGCTGACCGAGGCGGCCCTGCTGGAACTCGCGGCGGCGGCCGGCCTGGAAGGCGCGGCGTTCCACTCGGCGCTGGCGGATCCCGGCACCGCCGAAGCGCTGGCGGCCAACGCACGGGAACTCGCGGCGCGCGGCGGTTTTGCGTCGGCGACGATGTTCGTCGGCGAACGGATGTTCCACGGCAACGAAAGCATGCCGCTGGTCGAATATGCGCTCGGTCAGGCCAGCGGGCGGCGTTTCGTCATGCCGGGACAACATGGCTGAGCGGATAGCAGGGGAGGCAGCGATGGCAGCAGGCAGGGCAACGACACGGCGCGGGTTTCTCGCGGGCGGCGGTGCAGTCGCACTCAGCCTCAAGTATGCAAACGCCGCCGGCCAGGTCGCAGACGAGGGCTACGGCCGCTGGGAAGACCTGATGCGTCACAAGTGGACCTGGGACCGGGTCGCCCATGGTTCACACGGCACCAATTGCCAGGGCGGCTGCGCCTTCAATGTCTATGTCAAGAACGGCATCGTCTGGCGCGAGGAACAGCAGGGCCAGTACGGCAAGTCGGACCCGGACGCGCCGGACTACGGGCCGCGCGGCTGTCAGAAAGGCCTGCGGCATGCGAAATACATGTATGGCCGGCAGCGCGTGCTCTACCCGATGAAGCGGATCGGAGAGCGGGGCCAGGGCAAGTGGGAACGTATCAGCTGGGAGCAGGCGCTGATCGAGATCGCCGATCGCTTCATCGACACCTGCAGCCAGTACGGCCCGGAGTCGGTAACCATGGGCCTGGGCACGCAGATGGCGATGAAGCGTGCCTCGCTGATGGGCCTGCTGCGCTTCGCGACCATCACCGGCAGCCCGTTGCCCGAGGCCTTCGCCGGTGTCGGCGACCTCCCGACCGGCATCTACCTGACGATCGGCGAGGCGCTGGTCGGCGACACCGCGGCATCGATCTTCAAGTCGAAGGCCTGTTTCATCTGGTTCGCCAATCCTGCGGTCACGCGGATACCGGACGCGCATTTCTTCTGGGAGGCGCGCTACAACGGCACCGAGGTCGTCGCGATCTCGCCGGAATTCACGCCAACAGCGATGCATGCGAGCAAGTGGGTGAACCCGAAGCCCGGAACCGATACGGCGCTGGCACTGGCGATGGCGCAGGTGATCATCGAGGACGGCAGCCACGACGAGGACTACATCCGTGAACAGACTGACCTGCCGTTTCTGGTACGGACCGACAATCGCCGCTTCCTGCGCGCCGCGGACCTCGGCGATGCCGGTGACGGCGCCGATCAGCGTTTCTATTTCTGGGACCAGGCTGCAAACGCGCCGGTGGCGGCGCCGGGCACCGGCTTTCGGGTACCGCCGCCGGGCCAGCCGGTGCCCGAACACCCGGAGCGACTGAGCCTCGGGGGCTTGCGGCCGGCGCTGGAAGGCCGCTGGCAGGTCCAGACCCCGGCCGGGCCGATCGAGGTGACCACGGTCTTCGAACTGCTGAAGGACCAGCTGGCTGCCTACACGCCGGAGCGGGCCCGCGAGATCACCGGCGTGCATCCGGACGTGATCCGCGAGATCGCCCGGACCTTCGCCGCTGCCAAGCCGGCCATGATCTACACCGGCTTCCGGGTATCGAAATGGCTGCATGGCGACCTGCTACAGCGATCGATGCTGCTGCTGCTGTCACTGACCGGCAATCTGGGCAAGCCCGGGGGCGGCCTGCAGTTCATGAACCTCGCCCAGGACCAGGACCAGCTGGCCTTCACCTTCGATGGCCTGCCGCCGACCTTGCGCGTGGCCACGCTGTCGCGCTGGGACTATGTGCATGCCGGCGGCAAGGAGCTGAACCGCGAGATCTACGGCGAAGCCCTGGCCGAGCACTTCGACCGGTACTTCCAGCAGTCCGTGCAGAACCGCTGGTTCCCGGAATACGGCCGTGTCCCGTGGAAGATGGGTTTCTACATGGGCAGCAATGCGGCCAACTGGCGCGCCTCCGGCAAGCGCTGGCGGGAAGAGGCCTTCGAGCAGCTCGAGCACATCGTGACCTGCGCGACCGACATGGGCGTGACGGCCATGTATTCGGACTATGTGCTGCCGGTCGCGCATCACTACGAGCGCCAGGACATCGTCATGTGGCAGTGGACACCTTATCTGCAGGTCCTGGACGCGGCCGTGCCGCCGCTGGGCGAGGCGGTCGACGATTTCGAACTGTTCGTACGGCTGACGAAGGCGATCAGCGAACGCGCTGAGGAACGCGGCATCGCACCCATCGAAGACAATTATTTCGGCATGCCGGTAACGAGGGATTTCACGCAGTTCCACGCGCTGTTCACGAAGAATGGCGCCTATACGAGCATGCGCGATGCGCTGGACTTCCAGATCGCAGTCAATCCCGGTTTTCCCAAGGAATCCTTCGACACGCTGGCGCGCAACGGTATCACGCGCGTGCCCGATTCCGATGGGCTCGTCTATGGTCCGCGATCACCGTACCGGGACACGCTGATCCGCAGCGTCAACGACAAGAAGCCCTACCACACGCTGACCGGCCGGCAGCAGTATTACATCGACCACGACTGGTTCCTGCAGGAGGGCGAAGCGCTGCCTGCCTACCGTGCGCCGCTCGGTGACCGAACAGCGCCATTGCGGCTGGTCATGGGACATGCCCGCCACGGCATTCACAGCATGTGGCGCGATGATCCGCTGCTCGTCGGCCTGCAGCGCGGCGAGCCGGACATCTACGTCAACCCGGACGATGCGGCCGCGCGCGGTGTCGCCGATGGCGAACTGATCCGCGTGTTCAACCGCTACGGTGCCTTCGTGGCCATGGCGCACGTCTCGCCGGCGATGCAGCCCGGCATGACCTTCATGTACCACGGCTGGGATCCGATGATGTTCAGAGGGCGGCAGAACTTCGGTGCGGTCACGTCGGCCTTCGGCCTGATCAAGCCGACAGCCGTGGCTGGCGGGCAGGGGCATGTGAACTACCGGACCTTCCAGTTCGAACCGAACGCCGTGTTCCAGGATGTGACCTGCGACTTCGAGAAATACGCAGCCGCATGAGCGCCAGCGAACTCGACGCGCTCCTGAACACGGCAATCGAGCGGGTCCGGCAATATGGGCCGGTCGAGGCCGTGCCGCTGGACCCGGCGCTGGCCAGGCCGAAATCCTTCCTCAAGGTGCTGGATGCCGACCACTACAATTGGCGAGCGCCCGGCTTCCGCAAGCTGTTCGGCATGCGGTTCCGCGTCAAGCTGCCGCCGCTGGACCAGATCAACCTGATCTTCTATCCAGAAGCCGACCGGGCCACGCCGATCTTCATTTTTTTCTGCCTGCTGACGAAGCGCAAGGTGATTGCTCACCTGAACGTGAACTGCCCGTTCGACGACGCCGGCGACCGGGCGCAGTGGGTCGAGCCTCTGTTGGAACGCCTGCGGCGCTATCCATCGTTCGAATGCGACGACCGTTACCCGGCATGGATGCTGAAATACCGCAACGACTGCACGATCTATGGCATGTTCCCAAAGCAGCGTTTCGAAGATTTGCGCAACTGTGCTTTGGACTACCTGGACTGCTATCTGCCCGCCGCCGCGCAGCAGGCGCCGGAAACGGACCCGCAACGTTTGCAATGCATCCGTGAATTCCACGACGGCTTCGTCAGCGACATCCGCACGCAGGACAAGGCCCAGGGCATGATCGCCAGGATGATCGGCAAGGAAACGGCGCGGCGGATCTTCTACGAAGTCACGACCTGAGGGCTCAGCGCCAGCTCACCGGCTTGCCGGCCGCGGCCGCTGCCTCCAGCAGTTCCAGCAACGGAAAGGCCCGCTGGGACAGCCTGACCGGCCGGCGCTGCGGATCCCGCTCGCGCTCTTCGGGCGGGAGTTCTTCGGCCGGCTCCTCGCCATGTTCCTCCAGCGCCCGACGCAGGCGCGCCAGAGCCGCGGGTACGTCGTCGGCCGCCAGCGCGCCGGGCACGGTGCCACTGTGCCCCATCAGTTCGAGCAAGCGCTGCGCCACGTCGCCGAACATCACGATGTCGGGATAGACCGGACAGTGAAAGGTGACCAGCATTACAGCGCCTCCCGTGGCACCGGCTTCAGGCCCAGGAAAATCGCACCGGCGACGATCACCGGAATGACCGCGCAGGCGGTGAAGCCCCATTGCCAGTTGGAAGCCTCGATCACATAGGAGACCACCAGCGGGCCGCCGCCGAGGCCCAGCTCGATCGCCAGTGAGCCAGCGAAACTTGCGGCGGTTGCGCGCAGTTCCGGCGGGTAGTTCTCGGCGATGAAGGTCGCGATCACCGCATAGGCGCCATAGAAGAAAAAGGTCATCAGTCCGAAGATGGCAAGCATCTGAGCCCGTTCCTGCACGAGCCAGACCATCGCGGCGAAAGCCAGCCCGCCGAGCCAGCACCACAGCACGATGGTATTCCGGCGGCTGAGGTAGAACTCGCCGACGATCGCCGCGGCGATGTAGCCGAAGGCCCCGATACCGAAGGAGAAACCAACCATCTGGATCGCTTCCTCGGCTTCCCAGCCCAGCGCCTCGCGGAAGTAGGCGGTCAGCAGGATGGTCGTGCCGTAGGCGAAGACATACAGGAACTGGCCCAGGAACAGCAGGATGGTCTTGCGTCGCAGGTCCGGCCGGAACAGCTCTCGCGTGCGCGGGATCCGGCCGCCCATTTCGCGAGCGGCGAGCCAGGCTTGCGGCTCCCGCAGGTAGCGATGAATGATCCAGGCATAGGGCAGAAAGACCAGCGCCAGCAGGAAGATATAACGCCAGCCAAAGCGCGCGTAGATCCATGGTACCAGCAGGCCGGCGAGAAAAAAGCCGATCGGAAAGCCGATCTGCAGGATGCCGGAGAACAGCCCGCGCAGCCGCGCCGGCGACTCTTCGAGCATGGTCGTGATCGTGATCGGCGACTGTGCGCCGGCCATCGCGAAACCCAGCGTGCGGGCGACGACCAGACTCAGCGTATTCGGCACCCAGGCCAGCGCGGCCACGAAGACGGGCGTCAATAGCGTCGTGGCCAGCAGCATCTTCTTGCGGCCCAGCCGGTCCGTCAGCACGCCCAGACGCGTGATGACCAGGCCGGCCAGCACGAAGGTAATGAAGATATACCAGCCGCGGTCGGTCAGCGACCAATTGAATTCCTCCGAAAACTCCGTGAGCACGAAGGTGAACAGCGAATGGTCCAGATTGGCGAAGCTGACGCCCAGCAGGCAGATGCAGAACACCCGCCAGGTGTGCGCCGGCACCTGCGCGATCTGACGCCAGGCCGACGCGCTGTCCGAGGTTCGATCGGGCCTCACGCTCACCGATGAAGCTCCCCTGAATCCGGTAAACTCGCGGGAGCATATCAGGAACCGCCATCGTGACCGATGCCCCGCGGTGCCGTGTCGCCTCGGTCACCACAGCTTGGAGCGAACGCAGATGACACTGCAATACACGGCCGTCGGGATCCAGAACGAATCCCACATGGCAACCAGCATCGATGATTACTGGACCGACCTCAAGGGGCTGGCCGGCAGCATCGAATACGCGGTCTGGAACTGCAGCCTGGACCTGCCGGTCCGTCTCGTTGCGGTCTCCGAGGGCGGCATCGGCGGCTGGTGCCTCGGCGGTGGCGAGGAACATATCCGGATCGCGCGGGAGATCGTACCGACGATCCCAGGTCCGGAAACCGAGTTTCTCGGTGAGCTCTGCCGGAAGTTTGATATTTTTCTCATCGCGCAGATGATCGCCAAGGACCCGGAATTGATGGAGGATCGGGTGTTCAACATCGCCTTCATCATCGATCCGAACGGCAAGGTCATTCACAAGCACTACAAGACCGCTTTCTACCAGCGCGAGCCGAACGTGGCGCCCAGCGACATCTGGAATCTCTATCTGCAGCGCTATGGCGACGATCCGCAACGGCTGTTCGAGGCCGTCTATCCGGTGGCGCGGACCGAGATCGGCAACATCGGCACGCTGATCTGCGCCGAGGGCAGTTTCCCGGAGGCCGCCCGCGGCCTGGCGCTCAACGGTGCCGAGATCATCTGGCGGACACAGTATCCGGAGCCGTGGATGGGCAATGGCTTCGCCGAGATCCAGAACCGCTCGCACGCGATCTTCAATACCTGCTACGTGCTGGCGCCGAACATCGGCGAGATCTGGTTCCCGGGCGGCCAGCAGAAGATGAGCTGTGGCAAGAGCCAGATCATCGACTACCGTGGCAACGTGGTCTCCGAGTACCTCGGCGGCGGGCAATCCTTGGTCAGCGCGATCTTCGATATCGACGGCTTGCGCGACTTCCGGGTCCGGGCGCAATGGCAGAACCTGGCCAAAGACCTGCGGGTCGAGGAATACAAGGTCATCTACGACGCGATGATGGCGCGCGGCGGCATCTATCCGGCCAACCTGGCCATGGAACAGCCGCCGCTGACCGAAACGCAGCAGCTGGAACTCGTGAAGCACCAGATCAACCGCATGGTGGAGATGGGGGTTTACACGGCCCCGCCGGGCTGGGAGCCTTACGAGATCGATCCGGAGGTCCGGGAACGGCTGGCGGCTGCCGGCCGATTGAGCAAGAGGGACGGTCAATGAGCGAAGCCAAGCAGGTCGATTTCTCGCAGATCAGAGGCGACTGGCACTTCCACCTGAACTACCTGGCCAATGCGATCCAGAGCATGCTGGACCTGGCCACGCGACTGTGGCAGCAGGTCGGCGACGATGCCGGGGCACCCGCGATCGGCGAGGCACTGGAGAAGGTCCGCGACTGCTGGGAAGAGCTCAGGACCACGGCCGACGACGAGGACCCGTTCGACATCAACAGCCGGCTGCTCGACGAGTTCATGGCCCTGGTAGCGGCCACGAAGGAGCCCTGCGATGCGCTCGAAGAAGCCCGGCAGCTGCAGGGTTCCGCGTCGATCTACGACCGGCCGCTGGAGCAGTTCACCGAAGCGATGCGCGGCCTGCGCGCATTCAATCCCGACCTGGAGATGATGCGCGAACAGAAGCCCTGAGAGCCGGTGCGCGCCGCGCTTCAGTGCGCGGCGCGGCGGCGACTCAGCCAGCCCAGCATCAGGGCGCTGCCGAAGAGCAGCAGCGCCGGCGGCGCCGGGATCGGCAGGATCAGGATCGGCGTGATGCTGACGAACAGCCCGGAGGGGTCCGACTGCAGCACACTGCTGTTGGCCAGCACGGTCGCCGCCTGAGCGGCCGTCAGTTCATAGCCTGTGAGCAGGCAATCCATCAGATTCGGCGGAACACTCGGTGCACACTCGGGGATGTGCGGCAGGCCGAGGTTGTGGGCCAGCTCGTGGGCGTTCAGGGCTGCGCCGGCGCTCAGGCTCCCCACCGGCCCGGCCAGCGGCAGGGGATCGGCCGCCGCCACCGATTCGACGACGATGTCGTTGCCGTTGATGGTCGCGCATCCCTGGATGCCCGGTGCCGGCGTCGGCGTATTGCACACGCTGACACTGTCGACGAAGAACATGTTGATGCCGGGCGCGTTCACCGGCGACAGGCCAAAGAGTGCATTCAGTTCGGCCAGCGTCGTGATATTCAGCAGTCCCGGTGCCACGATCGTCACGACCGGCTGGAAACGCACGTCGATCGGTGTCGTGGCGAACACCGGCTGCCCATAGATCTGGCTCATCTCAGCCTGGTTGGTGGTGACGAAGGCCGCGGCGGCGAGCCTCGATGCGAGGGCAAGTGCGATCAGCGGGACGGCCCACGGTGATTGCAGGCGCATCGGCGCATCCTCCTCCCGGCTGGCGGGCAGCGCGGGTCTTCTTTTGCTCCAGACTGGGAGGAATTCGCGTCGGCGTCAATCAGGGCAAACCGAAGTCCGGGACTGCGGCCTGCGGCTGCCGCTGTGCAGCGACTTGTGCTGCGCTGCACGCAGGCGGCGGAATTCGATCACCGCGGCGTCGCTGGGCAGCAGGCGTTCTCCGCTGGCATCGTCGGCGCTCAGGGGTCGCTGCGAGGCAAGCACGGCCTGGTCCTCGTGGAACACCAGCCAGTTGCTGAAGCGGCACCAGAGCCGCATCAGCGGGCGCAGCAAGGGGAGGTCGACCCGGCGATGCAGCCGGCAATAGACCGTGGTCTGCGCGTCGTCGACGGGCGCGAAGGTCGCCGACATGCCATAGCCCGGCGTCAGCATCTGCGTCCAGATGTTCGGCGCCGTGAAATCGACGTGATGGCGTACCCGTCCCGCCTGCATCAGCTTGGCGCGGAATCCGCCCGGGCGGCGTTCGACTTCGACCCGGGTCACCGGGTCACGTATGGCCCGCCCCAGGGTCTTGCGGTGCACGAAGGGCAGGTGGCTGTGGTCCAGCACGCCTTCGATGCAGCGAGTATAGTGCGCCGGCCAGTGCTGGACGCACTCGTCCCAGGCGAGACCGTCCACGCCAGGCTGCCGGGGCGGCCGGGGCAAGCGCTGCGCCTCGACCGGCGGGCCGCGCCAGAGCCAGACAAAACCCTGGCTCTCGGCCAGGCTGAGCGGCTGGGCACGGAACTGCGGCGGAATCGCCCAGTCGGGACCCTCGGCCGGCACGCGCCGGCAGCGGCCGTCCGGGTCGAATTCGAAGCCGTGGTAGGGGCAGGCTATACAGTCGCCGCGGACGGCCCCGAGGCTCAGCGCGGCACCGCGATGCGGGCAGCGGTCGACCAGCCCGGCCGGACGGCCGTCGGGCGCTCGCCAGAACACGAGCTCTTCGCCGAAGCGCCGCCGTGCCAGGGGCCGAGGCCCCAGTTCGCGGCTGCTGAGGATCGCATACCAGTGACCGCTGTCCAGCGCGCCAGGCACCTGGCCGTCAGTCGCCTGCATCGTCTGCCGCGGCCTTGCCGATCGCGCTGCGAGCGAAGGCGCCGCGCTCGATCAGCCGCTGGATCACGGTCTCGAGGACCCGTGCCTTGTCGGCATGCTGCAGCGGCGGCTGGTTCGCCGGCCAGACCGGATCGGCGTACAGGCTGCGGTAGATCTCGCTCTTCAGGTAGGGCAGCCAGTTCTGGAAACGCGCCTGCTCGCGATAGTGGCGCAGTTCCTCGATGTTGACCTGCGCGGCCAC
>RFHQ01000117.1 GCA_003695765.1 Gammaproteobacteria bacterium | reverse complement strand
TATCCCGTAGACCGCCGCGGTGGACGAAAACACGAAATGCCGCACGCCGGTATTCAATGCCGCGGCCAGCAGGTTTCGCGATGCACAGGTGTTGTTGCCGTAATACCTGAGCGGCTCGGCGACCGATTCCGGCACGATCGTGTGGGCGGCGAAGTGCATGATCGTGTCGATGTCGTGCTCGCGCAGCAGACTTTCCACCAGCGGCTGGTCGCCGGTCTCGCCGACGACCAGTTCGCCGTGCAGGACCGCCGATCGGAAACCGGTGCAGAGATTGTCCAGTACCACGACCCGCTCGCCGGCCTCGCCGAGTTGCCGGACGACATGGCTGCCGATGTAGCCGGCGCCGCCGGTCACGAGGATACCCTTGTCGCTCATGACTGCCGTTGCTGCCTGTGTTCCAGCCGCGCACGGTACCCGATACGCGGACCACGCGCCATGCGTCGCCGCACAGTTCCATCGCCGGCTTGACGGGCGCCGGAGCGGCCCGGAACATGGCGGCCATGAGGGGAGGGCAAAGCGGAACATGAGCGCATCCGAGGAGCTGCTGGCAACGGGCGAAGGCCCGCTCCTGATGCCCGGGGAACCGCCGCCCTATGCCCTGGTGGAGCGGCCCGCGGCCCGCCCCGCGCTGCTCGTCTGCGACCATGCCTCGGCGCGCATCCCGGCTGCGCTCGGGACACTCGGGCTGGCGCCGGCGGATCTGGCCGATCACATCGCGCTGGACATCGGGGCCGCGGCCGTGGCGCGCCGGCTGGGCGAACGACTGGGCTTGCCCGTCGTGCTCGCCGAGTACTCCCGCCTGGTCGTGGACTGTAACCGCCGGCTCGATGACCCGACGGCGTTTCCGGAGCAGGTGGACGGCCGCCGCGTGCCGGGCAATCAGGGCCTTGATGCGGCGGCTCGCAGCCGCCGCGCGGAGGAAATCTACTGGCCGTACCACCACGCGGTCCGTGATCAGCTCCGCCGGCTGGAAGCGCTGGCCGCGGCGCCGGCGCTGATCGCCATCCACAGTTTCACGCCCGTCTACGAGGGCCGGGCGCGTGCCTGGCAGGCGGGGATCCTCTGGGACAAGGACCCGCGGATCGCGCAACCACTGATGGCGGCGCTGCGCAGCCGGGTCGGCCTGGTCGTCGGCGACAATGAGCCGTATTCCGGGCGGCACCCGGCCGACTTCACGGTCGACCACCACGCCGAGGCCGAAGGCCTGCCGCACGTCGGGATCGAACTGCGCCAGGACCTGGTGACCACCGCGAACGGCGTGGAGCAATGGTCCGGCCTCCTGGCCGACGTGCTGGAGCCGATCCTCGACGATCCCGAACTGTACCTGCACTGGAGTGGCTGAGCCGGCAGCGATGGTCAAGGAACCCACGTTCACGATCGGCATCGAGGAGGAGTACCTGCTGGTCGATCGCAAGACCCTGGACCTGGTCAGCGAGCCACCGCCCGGCATCATGGACGAGTGCCGGCGCCGCAGTCACCGGCAGGTGACGCCGGAGTTCCTGCGCTCGCAGATCGAAGTCGGCACCCGCGTCTGCCGCGATCTGGCGGAGGCCCGCGACGACCTCGCGAATCTGCGCCAGGTCGTCGTCGACGTCACCGGCGAACTGGGCCTTGCGCCCATTGCGGCCTCCACCCACCCGTTCGGGCGCTGGACCGAGCAGCGCCATACCGCTGCCCGCCGCTATGATGAACTCTCGGAAGAGATGCAGGCGGCGGCGCGGCGCCTGCTGATCTGCGGCATGCACGTGCATGTCGGTGTCGAGGACGACGAACTGCGCATCGACCTGTTGAATCAGTTGCGCTATTTCCTGCCGCACCTGCTGAGCCTCAGCACCTCGTCGCCGTTCTGGGAGGGCCGGGACACGGGCCTGCGCTCCTATCGCCTGACGATCTTCGATGCCTTGCCCCGCACGGGCCTGCCGGAACAGTTCGAGAGCTTCGCCGAATTCCGGCGGCATGTGGACGTGTTGATCAATGCCGGGCTGCTGGAAGACGGCACCCGGATCTGGTGGGACCTGCGCCCGAGCGCCCGCTACCCGACGCTGGAGACGCGCATCTTCGATGTCTGCACCACGCTGGACGACACGATTGCGCTGGCCGCCCTCAACCTCTGCCTGCTGCGCTACCTGTACCGGCTGCGGTTGCAGAACCAGCGCTGGCGCGTCTACAACCGCATGCTGCTGATGGAAAACCGCTGGCGCGCGATGCGTTACGGCATGGACGAGGGCCTGCTGGACCTGGCCAAGGGCGAGATCGTGCCGGTGCCGCAGCTGGTCGAGGAGATGCTGGCGCTGGTCGGCGAAGATGCCGCGGCGCTGGATTGCGAGGCGGAACTGGCGCGCGTGCGTGACATTCTCGCCCGGGGCACCAGTGCGCACCGCCAGCTGCAGGTTTACGAGCGTGCGCGCCACGCTGGCGCCAGCGATCGCGAGGCACTGTGCGAGGTCGTGGATTTCCTGGTGGAAGAAACCGCCGGTCGGCGATCCTGATCGCTAGGACTGGCGCAGGAATCCGGCCGTCGCGTCGAGCAGCCGGTCGATGTCGTCTTCGTCGTTGAAGTAGTGCACGCTGACCCGCACGCCGCCGGCTTGCGCCGTGTACCGCTGGGCCACGCAGATGTCCCGCCCGGCCAGGTGGCGCACGCAGGCCGAGTCGCGTTCGCGGCTGCCGCAGTGAAAGGCAATGATTCCGGCGCGGTGCTCGCGATCGAATGGCGTTTCCAGCCGGACGTCGAGCCGGCGCAGCCCCGCCTGCAGCCGCTCGCCCAGCTGCCAGACTCGCTCGGCTGCCCTGTCGATACCGAGTTCGTTGACGACCTCCAGCGACTTCGCCAGGCAGACCGCGCCGGGATAGTTGGCCGTCCCGCCGATCTCGAAGCGCTGCGCGCTGCTGACGAAATCGTAGCGGCGGTCCGGCGTGATCCCGGGCGTCGTGAAATACTCGCCCCAGCCACCGGCCGGTGGTTCAGTGTTCAGGTAGCCCCAGCTGGCCGGCTCGAGTTCGTTCAGCACGCGCTCGGAAAGCGCCATGAAGCCGGTGCCCATCGGCGCATTAAGCCACTTGTGCCCGCCAGCGATCAGAAAGTCCACGCCTTCGGTCTCGACCGGCACGGCGCCTGCCTGCTGGATCGCGTCGACGACCAGCCAGGCGCCGGCGCTGCGGCAAGCATCGGCGAGCAGCGGCAGATCGATTCGGTAACCGCTGGACCATTGGGTGGAGCTGACGACCACGGCCCGCGTGCGCGGCGTGAGCGCGGCGGCGAACTCGGCCGCCTCGACCCGCCCGCCGCGGTGGCGCAGGAACACCGGTCGCAGGCCAGCGCGCTCAGCCAGCTTGACGAACGGGATCGCGACCTGCAGAAACTCGAGATCACAGAGCAGCACCTCGTCACCCCGCCGCCAGGGGATGCTCTGGGCGGCGATGTTCAGCCCATGCGTCGTGCTCTCGACCAGGGCGACCCGCTCGACAGGGATACCGAGCAGGCGGGCCACCTGAGGCGGCGCAGCGGCCCGCTGCCGGTCCATCCACAGGTGATGCTCGGTCGCGTCACGCCGCGTCGGCCGAGCGAGTTCCGCTGCCAGTTCGCACACGGCCCGTTCGGCCCGGGCCGGCATGATGCTGACGCAGGCGGCATCGAGAAACACCCGATCGCGCAGCGCCGGAAACTCAGCCCGGGCCTGCGCCCAAGGCGCCGAGGCCGCCTGCCCTTGCTCACTGCGCATCGCCGGTCGCTCTCCAAGATGGCGCCGGGACCCGCCGCGGCGGGCGCCGGCGCCGACTGTGGCATGATTGCCGGCGCCATTTTGCCGTGATCGCCAGCGGGCAGGGATGCGGAATAACCGAGACGACCGACAGTGGGCAGCGGCGGCCGGGCGGCCCATCGCCGTGGCGCCGATGATGGACTATACGGACCGGCACTGCCGCTATTTCCTGCGGCTGCTGGCGCCGGACATCGGCCTGTACACGGAAATGCTGACCGCGACGGCGCTGCTGCACGGCGACGCCGGGCGCTTGCTGGTCTTTCACCCGGCCGAGCATCCGCTGGCGCTGCAGCTAGGTGGCAGCGAGCCCGGGGAACTGGCGGCGGCGGCCCGGATCGCCGCCGATTTCGGATACGACGAGATCAATCTCAACGTCGGCTGCCCCAGCGACCGGGTGCGGGCCGGTCGCTTCGGCGCCTGCCTGATGGACGAGCCCGAACGGGTAGCCGATTGCGTGCGCGCCGTGGCGGAGGCCTGGGGCGCCCCGCCGACGGTCAAGACCCGCATCGGCATCGACGACCGGGACGACTATGGCTTCCTGGCCGGGTTCGTTGAGCGCGTCGCCGCGGCCGGGTGCCGCTGTTTCATCGTGCATGCGCGCAAGGCCTTGCTGTCCGGCCTGTCACCGAAGGAGAATCGCAGCGTCCCGCCGCTGCACTATGACCGCGTGGCCCGGCTGAAACGGGACTTCCCCCAGCTGCGGATCGTCGTCAACGGCGGCATCACCGGGAGCGAGCAGGTCGCCAGGCAGCTCGCGCGGGTCGACGGCGTGATGATCGGCCGGAAGGCCTGCAGCGACCCCTATTGGCTGACGGAACTGCAGGACCGTTTCCTGGCGCGGCGCCCGCCGCCTTCGCGGGCGGCCATCGTTCGCGCGATGGCCGAGTATGCCGCCGCGGAACTGGGCCGCGGTGAGCGCCTGCATCGCATCAGCCGCCACCTGCTGGGGCTCTATGCGGGGCGGCCCGGCGCCGCACGCTGGCGACGGTTCCTGTCGCAGCAGGCGGCCCGCCCGGAGGCTGGCGCAGGGTTGCTGATCGAGGCCCTCGAGCAGTTGCCGGACCCTGCTTGAAGCCGGGCGGCGGAATCGCCACACTTCGATCGCCAGCGGGCGCATTGTCCGTAACGGCAAGCGCAGGAATCAGCAACGAGCGAAGGAGAGACCAGTGGCCGCACGCAAGGAAGATCTATCCCGGAAACGCCGGCCACGCATGGCCGATACGGCGGACAAGTACGAGCTGTACGAGCAGGCCGTGCAGGATGTGGAGCAGGAATGCGAGTTTATCCGCGATACCTTTCGCGAGCTGCGCGGGCGCGAAGCGTTGAGTTTTCGCGAGGATTTCTGCGGCACGGCCAGCGCCGCCTGCGAGTGGGTGCGCCACGGGCCACGGCACACGGCCATCGGCGTCGATCTCGATCCGGAGGTGCTCGACTGGGGCCGGCGTCACCGTGTCGCACGCCTGGACGAAGAGCAGCGTAGCCGTGTCAAGCTGATTCAGGGCAATGTGCTCGATACGCCGAGCATCCCGGTGGATGTCGTCGGGGCGTTCAATTTCAGCTACTTCGTGTTCAAGGAGCGCGCGCAGCTGCGCGACTATTTTCGTGCGGCCCGCGATGCGTTGGTCGCCGACGGCCTGTTTTTCCTCGACGCCTTCGGCGGCTATGAGGCCTTCGAGGAAATGAAGGAAAAGACCAAGCACGATGGCTTCACCTACATCTGGGACCAGGCCGAGTACTACCCGGTGACCGGCGAGATGGTCTGTCATATCCATTTCAAGTTTCCGGATGGCTCGAAGATGAAGCGCGCCTTCAGTTATGACTGGCGCCTGTGGACGCTGCCCGAGATCCGGGAAGTCCTGGTGGAAGCCGGCTTTCGCAAGGTGACCGTGTACTGGGAAGGCACGGACGAGGACGGCGAGGGCAACGGCGAGTTCTATCCGGAAGAGCGCGGCGAGGCCGATGCCGGCTGGATCGTCTATATCGTGGCGGAAAAATAGGCGCGGCCAGTCGCCTGCCGTTATAATGGCGGCCTGCGGCATTTAACATATTGCATGACGGAAGCCACCGACACCGATTCCAGGGAGCGCGAGGTCGCGATCGTCTTCGCCGACGTCGTCGGCAGCACTCATCTGTACGAAGCGCTGGGCGACGACCGGGCCCGCGAAACCGTGCAGCGTTGCCTGGACATCATGAAGGCAGCGACCGAGCAGTTTGGCGGCACCGTGATCAAGACCATGGGCGACGAGGTGATGGCCACCTTCCCGTCCGCCGATGATGCGATGAATGCTGCCAGCCAGATGCAGCAGGGCATCACGAACAACCCGGAGATGACCGTCGACGGCACCCATGTGTCGATCCGGGTCGGTTGTCATTTCGGGCCCGTGGTCAGCCAGGACCGCGACATCTTCGGTGTCGCGGTATCGGATGCGAGCCGCATGACCTCGCGGGCCAAGGCAGGCCAGATCCTGATCACCGGCGTCACCGTCGAGCAGCTCAGCGGCGAGTGGAAAGGGCTGGTCCGGCAGATCGACGTGACGACGATCCGCGGGCGCAGCGACGAGGTCGCCGTTTTCGAGGTGCTCTGGCAGCCGGAGGAAGCGACCAGCATGCTGCCGGCGGTCGACGTGGCGCCGCGGCGGCAGCCGGCGGTCCTGCGACTGCGCTACGGCGATCAGGAACTGGTGCTGCAGGAGAGTGGCCTCAAGGCGGCGACCATCGGCCGCGCCGACGACAACGATCTCGTCGTCAAGGGCAACCTGATCTCGCGGCTGCACGCCCGCCTGGAACTCGTGCGCAACCGTTTCATGCTGATCGATGAAAGCACCAACGGCACCTTCGTGCAGCGGGACGATGGCGAAGAATTCTATGTGCGCCGGGAAAGCATCGAGCTGACGGGCTCGGGCGTCATCAGCCTCGGGCGAGTCGCGGCCCGCGGCGCGCCGCTCGCTCTCGAATACCGCATCGAGAACTGATCAGTCCTGCAGTCCGCTGGCGACGCGTTCGAGTTCGGCCGCCAGCAGCTCGGGCAGGCGATCGCCGTATTCCTGAAAATATTCGCCGATCGCGCTAATTTCCTTGCGCCAGGCCGCCTTGTCGACCGACAGCAGTGCCTCCAGCGTGGTGGCGTCGATGTCCAGCCCGCTGGTATCGAGATCTGCGGGTGCCGGCAGGTAGCCGATCGCGGTCTCGCGAGCGGCGACGCGCCCTTCGCAGCGATCGATGATCCAGCGCAGGACCCGCAGGTTGTCACCGAAGCCGGGCCAGAGAAAATTCCCGTCGCGATCCTGGCGGAACCAGTTGACGTGGAAAATCTTCGGCAACTTGCGCGCGCGCGCCGGAAAGCTCAGCCAGTGACCCCAGTAATCCGCGAAGTTGTAGCCGCAGAACGGTTTCATGGCCATCGGATCGCGGCGCACGACACCGACTTTGCCGGTCGCCGCCGCGGTCGTTTCGGAGGCGACGCCGGCGCCGACCAGGACCCCGTGATTCCAGTCGAAGGCTTCGTAGACCAGAGGCGCCACTTCGCGGCGACGGCCGCCGAAGATGATCGCGCTCAGCGGGACGCCGGCCGGATCGTCGGCCAGCGGCGAATAGGCGGGGTTCTGCTTCGCGGCGACCGTGAAGCGGGAATTCGGGTGCGCCGCCGGCTCCTGCCGGTCCGCTGTCACCGGCTGGCCCTTCCAGTCATACGCCGGCTCGCCTTCGCCCTTGCCTTCCCACCACGGTTCCTGATCGGCTGTCAGCGCGACATTCGTGAAGATCGTGTCGTGCTGAATCATCTCGTAGGCGTTGCGGTTCGTCTTGCGGCTGGTCCCGGGCACGACACCGAAGTAACCCGATTCCGGATTGATCGCGCGTAGCTGGCCGGCTTCGTCGACATGCAGCCAGGCGATATCGTCACCGATCGTGCGCACCTTCCAGCCGGCGTAGGCGGCTGGCGGAATCAGCATGGCCAGATTGGTCTTGCCGCAGGCGGATGGAAACGCGGCCGCGATGTAGTGCTTCTCGCCCTCCGGGCTCTCGATTTCGACGAGCAGCATGTGCTCGGCCAGCCAGCCCTCGCTGCGCGCCTGATAACTGGCGATACGCAGGGCATGACATTTCTTGCCGAGCAAGGCATTGCCGCCGTAACCCGAGCCATAGCTCTGGATCTCCAGATCCTGGGGGAAATGCATGATGAAGCGGCGGTTCGGATCAAGCTCGCCGATCGAATGCAGTCCCTTGACGAAACCACCCTCCCGTTCGATCCGCTCCAGCGCGGCCTTGCCCATGCGCGTCATCAGCCGCATGTTCGCAACCACATAGGCGCTGTCGGTGATCTCGACGCCGCAACGGGAGTAGGGGGAATCGACCGGTCCCATGCAATAGGGCACGACGTACATCGTGCGGCCGCGCATGCAGCCGTCGAACAGCGCCCGCATCTGATCGCGGGCTTCTTGCGGGTGCATCCAGTTGTTGTTCGGCCCGGCCTCCTGCTGTTCCGGCGTGCAGACGAAGGTCAGGTGCTCGACGCGGGCCACATCGCTGGGATCCGAGCGATGCAGATAACAGTTCGGATAACGCTGGCGATTCAGTTCCAGCAGTTCGCCGCTGCCGAGCATCTGCTGGATCAGTCCGGCGTATTCTTTCTCGCTGCCGTCGCACCAGCGTATCGCGTCGGGGCGCGTCAGGGCAGCGACTTCATCAATCCATTGCTGCAGCGATTCATTGCTGGTGCTCATGCGATTCCTCGGTTGTCATTGATTTTTCGGGCCTGCGCGCGAGCGGCCCTTGTGCGATGCTTGCGTCCTGGTGGGGCCCGAAGGCTCGGGCCCGCGTATTATACAGATGCATCGCTGCCCGTCAGCGATCGGCGGTTCCGTTGCTGCTGCATTGATAGAATTCCGTCGATGAAACTCGCCGGCACAATCGACGCGCGCAGCCTGCGCGCAGGCGCCAGACCATGACGAACGCCGCGTTGCCGGCGACGGAGCTCGGTGAGTTCTTCGGCCCCGGCGGGGCACTGTCGGCCTGCCTGGAACGTTTCGCGCCGCGACCCGAGCAACTGGCCATGGCCGAAGCGGTCGCCGCGTGCATTCGCAACCGGAGCCATCTGTTCGTGGAGGCCGGGACCGGCACGGGCAAGACGCTCGCCTACCTCGCGCCGTTGTTGCTGGCCGGCCGGCCGGCGATCGTCTCCACCGCCACGCGCACGCTGCAGGATCAGCTGTTTCACCGCGACCTGCCGATGCTGGGGCGGGCGATCGGGCGCCCGGCGCGCGTGCGCCTGCTGAAAGGCCGGCGCAACTACCTGTGCCTGCACCGGCTGGAGCAGGCACTGATCACGGAGAGTCCCGGCATTCCGACGGCCGATCTCGCGCGGGTGTCCGCCTGGGCCGAGCGGACGCGGCACGGCGACATCGCGGAACTGGCCGGCGTGTCCGAGCAGTCGCCGGTCTGGCCGCGGGTCACCGCCAGCGCGGACAGCTGCCTCGGCAGCGGTTGCCCGCGCCATGCGGATTGTCATGTACTGAAGGCAAGGCAGGCCGCGCGGGGAGCCGACATCGTCGTCGTCAACCATCACCTGCTGCTCGCGGACATGGCGATGAAAGGGGACGGTTTCGGAGATCTGCTGCCCGGCGCGGACGTCGTCGTCATCGACGAGGCGCAACATTTTCCCGATATCGCCCAGCTGCAGCTGACGCGTTCGCTGGGCAGCCAGCAACTGCGGGAATTGCTGCAGGACGCGGCTGCCGAGGCCGTCGCCGCCGGGGCGGCGACCGCGGAGATCACCGCGTCGGCGGCGCGGATCGAGCCATTGCTGGCACAGCTGCGCCGCCTGCTGCCAGGCAGCGGCACGGCGCTGGCCTGGCAGGAACTGCCACCGGACTGTCTGCCGGAGCTCGAGGCATTGCTGGACGCCGTCGGCGAGCTGGCCGCCGGCACGGCGGCCGCCCGCGACGCGAGCCCGGGCTTGCGCCGCTGTGCCGAGCGGGCCGCGCGCTGCCGCAGCCTGCTCGAGGAACTGCTGGACGAGGCCGGGCAGGCGGGATTGCGCTGGCTGCGGCTCGGCAAGCACAGTGTCACGCTGAACCTGACGCCGCTGGATGCGGCCGGCGATACCGGGGCGTTGCTGGCCGCCGCCGACTGCAGCTGGATCTTCACGTCGGCGACGCTGGCCGTCGACGGCGATTTCGCCTATTTCGGCCGCCGCCTCGGGTTGACGTCCGCGGAAGGGCGCCTGATCCCCAGTCCCTTCGACTATGCGCGCAATGCACGCCTCTACCTGCCGCCGGGCATGCCCGATCCCGGCTCGGCCGGGTATACGGCCGCCGTGGTCGCGGCCGTGCGACCGGTGCTGGAGGCCAGCCGCGGCCGGGCCTTCCTGCTGTTCACCAGTCATCGGGCCCTGCGCGAGGCTGCCGGCCTGCTGCGCGCGCGGGCGGCGAACTGGCCCCTGCTGGTGCAGGGAGAGGCGCCGCGCACGCGCTTGCTCGAGCAGTTCCAACGCCAGCGCGGTGCCGTGCTGCTCGGCACGGCGACGTTCTGGGAAGGCGTCGACATCCGCGGCAGCGATCTCGTGCTGGTGGTGATCGACCGCCTGCCCTTCGCCTCTCCGGGCGATCCCTTGCAGGCGGCCCGGCTGGCCGCGGTCGAGCGCGATGGCGGCAACCCGTTCCGGGAGCAGCAGCTGCCGCAGGCCGTGCTGGCCCTGAAGCAGGGCGTGGGCCGCCTGATCCGCGACTACAGCGATTACGGCGTGATCATGCTCTGCGATCCACGGGTGAAGACTCGCGGCTACGGGCGGCGGTTCCTGCGCAGCCTGCCGGCGATGCCGGTCCTCGACTCGGCGGAGGCGGTCAGGCGCTTCTTCGCGGAACGCGAGGCCCATGCAAGCTGAATTTCGTTGCCTCGCGATCGAGAATGCAGCCGGGCGGGGCAGCATCGCGCTGGGCAGTGCCGGGGACTGCATCGAACGGGCGCTGCCCGCCGCCGCGCAAGGTTCGCGGCCGGTGTTCCTGACGATCGCCGCCCTGCTCGCCGAAGCCGGCTGGCGGCTGGCGACGCTCGACTGCATCGGGTTCGGTTGCGGTCCGGGTGCGTTCACCGGGCTGCGGGTCGCTGCCGCGGTCACCCAGGCCCTGGCCTACGGGGCCGGGCTGCCGGTCTGCCGCGTGTCCAGCCTCGAAACCCTCGCCGCCGGCGCGCTGCGCCTCGGCGTAGCGGGCCCGATCGCCGCCTGCCTCGACGCGCGCATGGGTGAGGTCTATGCGGCCTGCTATGCGGCCGAGGCGGGTGGCCTGTCGCTGCTGGCGCCGGAGCAGGTCCTGCCCCCGGCGCGCTTCGAGCTCCCGGGCAGGGCGCGCTACGCCGCCGTCGGCCCGGGCTGGGCCGCCTGTCCGGAGCTCGAGCGGCGGCTGGCGGCCCGCCTCAGCGAAGTCCGTCCGGAGCTGCTGCCGATGGCCCGTGACCTGCTGCCGCTGGCGGCGCAGGCCTGGCGGGAAGGACGCCTGCTGGCGGCGGCGGACGCGCTGCCCAATTACCTGCGCGACCAGGTCGCCGGCTGAAGGCTGGCGGGCGGGCCGGTCGCCGGTACAATGCGCCGATGGCCTGGTACGACCATCCTCGCGTCGCCAACCTGCTGGGTTTCGCCGCCTGTGCGGGCCTGCTGGCCTACGCGCTGTACGCGCAGCATGGCCTGGGCCTCGAGCCCTGCCCGCTGTGCATATTCCAGCGGGTCGCCGTGCTGGCGCTCGGCATCCTGTTCCTGCTGGCTGCCGCGCACGGGCCGGCGGGGGTCGGGCGGCGGATCTACGGCGGCCTGCTCGCGCTCGCGGCCGCGGCCGGTGCCGGGGTCGCCGGCCGCCATGTCTGGCTACAGAACCTGCCGCCGGACCAGGTGCCCGCCTGCGGTCCGGGGCTGGATTTCATGTTGCAGAGCTTCGGCCTCGGCGAGGTGCTGCGCATGGTATTGTCCGGTTCCGGCGAATGTGCCGATGTCGACTGGTCCCTGCTCGGGCTCAGCATGCCGGCCTGGGTGCTGATCTGCTTCGTGCTGCTAGGCGGCTACGGGCTGTGGGTCAACTGGCGCCGTCCGGCCGCCTAGCCGAGCATTTTTTCCAGGATCGCGTAGTACACGGCCCGCAGCTGCTCGATGTCGGCCACCGGGATCTGCTCGTTGGCCTTGTGGATGGTCGCATTGACCGGGCCGAATTCGACCACGTGCGCGCCGCTGGGAGCAATGAAGCGGCCGTCGGACGTGCCGCCGCCCGTCGACAGTTCCGGTCGGATCCCGGTGACTGCCTCGACCGCCGCAGCCGCGCCCTCGACCAGCTCGGCGACCGGCGTCAGGAAGGGCTCGCCGGACAGGTGCCAGTCCAGCGTGTACTCCAGGCCATGGGCATCGAACAGCGCCTGCGTCCAGGCTTTCAGACGCTCGTGGTCCCAGACCGTCGAGTAGCGGAAATTGAAACGTGCGCGCAGCGCATCCGGTGTCACGTTCGGCGCTCCGGCATCGCTCTCGATCTGCACGACCTGGAAGCTGGATGGCGGAAAGAACTCGTTGCCGTCGTCCAGCTTGCGCTCGTACAACTCCGCCAGTACCGGCGCAAAGCTCTGGATCGGATTGCGCGCCAGCTGCGGATAGGCCACGTGGCCCTGCTGGC
This sequence comes from Gammaproteobacteria bacterium, assembly GCA_003695765.1. Lineage (GTDB taxonomy): Bacteria > Pseudomonadota > Gammaproteobacteria > Steroidobacterales > J054. Next base: position 26,717 of record RFHQ01000117.1, on the reverse strand, counting down.
CATGGACCGTGAGGATACCGCTCAGAGAACCGCGGCGGCCGATGCGCAGGGTGTCGCCGAGGCGGGCATGACAGGATGGTTCGCCGATCACGCACCAGTCGATTCGTTCACCACGTGCCGTCAGCGTCTCCATGACCTTGAGCGTGCCTTCGCGCGCCCGGCCTTCCTCGTCGCTGGTGATCAGGAAGGCCAGTGAGCCGCGATGCCGCGGGCGTCGGGTGACGAATTCCGTCGTTGCATCGAGCATCGCGGCCAGGCTGGATTTCATGTCGGCCGCACCGCGGCCGTAGAGTATGCCGTCACGGATCACCGGTTCGAAGGGGTCGCTGTGCCATTGTTCCAGCGGCCCCGGCGGTACCACATCGGTATGCCCGGCGAAACAGAACAGCGGCCCGGCATCGCCGCGCCGGGCCCAGAAATTACGCACCGCGCCGAAGGGCAACTCCTCGATCCGGAAGCCGGCGGCCGCAAGCCGCTCGATCATCAGATCCTGGCAGCCGGCGTCCTCCGGCGTGACCGAGCGGCGCCGGATCAGCTCGCAGGTCAGTGCCAGCGTGTCGCTCACCGTGATTCAGTGCTTGCCGAACAGGCGAGCGTAGTCCTCCGGGTCGAAGCCCAGCAGCACGCCGTCGTCGGTCTCCAGCAGGGGGCGGCGCATGACCGTCGGGTGTTCGAGGATCAGGGCGGCGGCGCTGTCGGCATCGAGGTCGCTGCGGTCGATCGCCGGGATCCGCCGCCAGGTGATGCTGCGCCGATTCAGCAGTGCTTCCCAGCCGGCGGCCGCCTGCCAGCGTGCAACATCCGCGGCTGCAAAGCCGTCGGCGCGCAAGTCGATGAACTCGTGCTCGATACCATGGCTTTCCAGCCATGCGGCCGCCGCCCGGCACTGATCGCAATTCCTGATTCCATACAGTCGCATCATCACTCGCCCTGTCGCTCTCAATCGGCCCGCAGCAACTCGTTCAGCGCCGTCCTGGCACGGGTACCGGCATCGACGCGCTTGACGATCACGGCGCAGTACAGGCTGCAGTTGCCGATCCGCGAAGGCATTGTACCGGGAACCACGACCGCGCCGGCGGGCACGCGCCCGTAGATCACTTCGTCGCGTTCACGATCATAGATGCGGGTACTCTGGCCGATATAGACCCCCATCGAGATGACCGCACCCTGCTCGACGATGACTCCCTCGACGATTTCCGAACGGGCGCCGATGAAACAGTCGTCCTCGATGATCGTCGGATTGGCCTGCAGCGGCTCGAGAACGCCACCGATGCCGGCGCCCCCGGACAGGTGCACGTTGCGGCCGATCTGGGCGCAGCTGCCGACCGTGGCCCAGGTGTCGACCATCGTACCGTCACCGACATAGGCGCCGATGTTGACGTAGGACGGCATCAGTACCACGCCGCGCCCGATGTAGGCGCCGCGCCGGACCACGGCATGCGGCACGATCCGCGCGCCCGTCGCTGCGAGCTGCCCGGCGTCCATGTCGGCGAACTTCAGTGGCACCTTGTCGTAAAAGTTGGTGTAACCCGCCGGAATCGGCCGGTTGGGCTCCATCGCGAAGGACAGCAGCACGGCTTTCTTCAGCCACTGGTTCACGACCCATTCGCCGCCCCGTTTTTCCGCGACACGCGCAGCGCCGGAGTCGAGCAGGGCGAGGGCTTCACCGACGGCGGCCCGGAGTTCGGGTTCGGCCGAAAGGTCCAGCCGGTCGCGCTGCTCGAATGCAGTTTCGATGCGTGCCTTCAGTGCTTCCATCGCTCCTCCCGGATGCTTGTTCATGCCGGACCCAGCGGGGCCAGGGCGGTCTCCAGTTCCTCTGCCAGCCGGCCCTGTTCCGCCTGGCTCAGCGGTTCATTGTCCCGGTTTCGGATGTAGAACACATCTTCCGCGCGGGCGCCGATGGTCATGACCTTGGCGGTCTCGATCTTCATGCCGTGGTTGCGCAGAATCTTGCCGACCTCGGCGAGTATGCCCGGGCGGTCGCCGCAGACCAGTTCCATGACCGTGCGCCGGTTCTTCTCGTCCGTCGCGAAGCTGACCATCGGCGGGGTCGGGAACATCCGGAACTGCCGCGGCGCCCGGCGGCTGACCGTCGGCGAGTCCTCCGGGCCCCAGTGCATGGCATCTTCCAGCTTCTGCTGGATCTGCAGGATCCGTGCGACATCCCGGATCTGTTGGCCGTCGCTTTCGAGTACGACGAAAGTTGCCAGGCTGCGCTCATTGGGCAACGGCAGGATACGCGCATCGGCGATCGTCAGCCCCAGCTCGTCGAGCACCGCAGTGGCCATGGCGAAGGTATAGAGCTTGCGCGGCGTGAACAGGAACACCGCGGTTCCGGCCCCGTGCGACTGCTCGCGCACGTCCACCAGCACCTTGCGGTCGCGGTTGCCGGGTTCCGCCAGCAATTGCGTGTGCGCCTGGATTTCCTCGACGCGGCATTGCAGGAAGTATGCCTCGTTGAAAGCCTGCCAGACCTCGTCGATCTGCGCGTCGCTGAGTCCCGCGGCGCGCAACAGGGCCCGCGCCCGTTGCCGCCGGTCGGCAAGCAGCTGTTCCTGGTCGATCGGATTGCCGAGGCCGCGGCGCAGGGCCTGCTTCGCCAGGCTGCGCAGTTCCTCGAATAGCTGGGCGCGCCAGGAGTTCCACAGCTTTGGATTGGTCGCCCGAACGTCGGCGACGGTCAGGACATAGAGGTAGTCCAGGTGGGTTTCGTCGCCGACGGTCTCGGCGAATTCGCGGATCACGTCCGGATCGCTGAGATCCTTCTTCTGTGCGGTCAGCGACAGCAGCAGGTGGTGCCTGACCAGCCAGGCCACCAGCCGCGCATCGTAGTCACTGAGTCCGTGCTCACGGCAGAAGGCTTCGGCCTCGACCGCCCCCAGTTCGGAGTGATCGCCGCCGCGCCCCTTGGCGATGTCGTGAAACAGTCCCGCGAGGTAGGCCAGCTCCGGCGCCGGCAGCGACTGCATGATTTCCGAGCACAGCGGGAATTCGTCGTTGAAGCGCGGCAGCGCGAAGCGCCTGAGGTTGCTGACGACGAACAGCGTGTGAGCATCGACAGTGTAGGCATGGAACAGGTCGTACTGCATGCGTCCGACGACGCGGCCGAAGGCCGGTATGTAGCGGCCCAGAACACCGTAGAGATTCATGCGACGCAGTTCGTGAGTCACCCCTTCCGGGGCCCGCAGGATCTGCAGGAACAGCGCCTGGTTGCGCGGATCCTGGCGGAAGGCGTCGTCGATCAGGTCGAGATTGCGCCGTACGGCGGTGATGGTCAGTGCCGCGACCCCCTTGAGCTCCGGGTTCTGCTGCAGCAGCAGGAAGAGCTCGAGCAGGGCGGACGGATGGCGCTCGAAGACCTCGTCGTCGGCGATCTGCAGATAGCCGTTCAGGACCTGGAAGCGGGGATTGATCTCGATCGGCACGGCCTGCGGGTCGCCGAAGAACTGTTCCTCGAAGAGCTGCAGCATCATTTCATTGATGCGGCTGATGTCCATGACCGTCCGGTAGAAACGCTGCATGAACTGCTCGACGCCCAGCATGTAGGTGCCGTCGCGGTAGCCGAGCAACTGGGCGATGCGGATCTGGTGGTCGAACAGCAGGCGGTCTTCGCGCCGCCCGGTCAGGGTGTGCAGCGCGAAGCGCAGATACCAGAGGAATTCCTGGCCGCGCCTGAGAATGCGCAGCTGCACATCGGTCATCAGGCCCTGCTCGACCAGCGTCTGCAGGTCGGCCGACCCGTAGCGCCGCAAGGTGATCCACGACAGGATATGGATGTCGCGCAAGGTGCCCGGGCCGCTCTTGATGTTCGGTTCCAGGTTGTAGGCGGTATCGTCGAAGCGCGCGTGCCGTGCCCGCTGCTCGCGCAGTTTTTCGCTGTAGAACTCGGCCGGGGGCCATAACTGTTCCGGTGCCAGCGCCGCGTTCATCGCCGCCAGCAAGTCGGGTCCCCCTGCCAGCAGCCGGGCTTCCATGAGGCTGGTCAGGGTGCTGATGTCGCGCCGGCTCTCGGCCACGCAGTCGGCCACGGTCCGCACGCTGTGCCCGATCTCGAGGCCCAGGTCCCAGAGCTGGGCCAACAGGCCGGCCAGGGCCTCCTCGCCGCCGGCCGGCAGCTCGCCGTCCAGCAGGATCAGCAGGTCCACGTCCGAGCAGGGGTGCAGCTCGCCGCGGCCATAGCCGCCGATCGCGACCAGCGCGGCGTCGGGCAGCACCGGCGCTGCCAGCCGCGCCCAGGCCGCGTTGACCAGCAGGTCGATCAGCCGCGCACGGTCCCGCACCAGGCGGCTTGCCGGAGCGCCGTCGAGAAAGGCCTTGCGCAGGGCGAGTTGGCCGGAGGCCAGCAGATGCCTGAGGACCTTGAGGTCACCGTCGGCCGCCGTGATGCGGGCGGCCAGCCGGTCCCAGTCGAGTTCGCGCTGGTCAGGGGCCAGCGCCTCGGCGGCCATGGCGGCCTGCTGCGGGTCGAGCGGCGGGAAACCCTCCGGCGCCGCCGGCAGCGCATTGGCGGGTTTCATTCCCGGTCCCTGGCACCCAGCGTCAGGACCTCGTGACCGGATTCCGTCACCAGGATCGTGTGCTCCCACTGGGCCGACAGCGAATGGTCGCGGGTGACCACGGTCCAGCCGTCCTTCAACAGGCGCACATGGCGGCCGCCGGCATTGACCATCGGCTCGATCGTGAAGGTCATGCCGGGCTCGAGTTCCAGCCCCGTGCCCGGGCGGCCGTAGTGCAGCACCTGCGGATCCTCGTGGAATTCCCGCCCGATGCCGTGGCCGCAATACTCGCGAACGACGCTGAAGCGCTGCCGCTCGACGAAGGACTGGATCGCGTGGCCGATATCGCCGAGCCGTGCCCCGGGGCGGACCTCGGCGATGCCCCGCCACATGGCCTCGAAGGCCACGTCGGCGACCCGCTGGGCCCGGATGTTCGGCTTGCCGACGTGGAATATCCGGCTGCTGTCACCGTGGTAACCGTCCTTGATGACCGTGACGTCGATGTTGATCATATCGCCGGCGCGCAAGCGCCGCTCCCCCGGGATTCCGTGGCAAACCACGTGGTTCACCGAGGTGCAGATCGATTTCGGGAAACCGCGGTAGTTCAGCGGCGCCGGGATCGCGCCTTGGACGTCGACGATGTAGTCATGGCAGATACGGTCGAGTTCGGCGGTCGTGACGCCGGGGCGCACGTACTCCTCGATCATGTCGAGCACGTCGGCCGTGAGCCGCCCGGCGACGCGCATCAGCGCTTGTTCTTCCGGGGTCTTGATCGTGACAGTCATCGGATCTCCGGGCCGGGCGCCGGGGATCTGCATGCGGCACCGCAGCTTGGCAGGGCGGGGTCTGGTCGCTGGTCGGCGCATTGTTGGCCAAAGCGGGCTATGGTATAAAGCGCGCGCCGCCGGGGCAATTGCCCAAGGCCGCAAAAATTCCACACATGCTCCGGCACATGCGGCCGGGTGCCCGGGCTGGTCCCGGGTTGCCGCATGGGGGGCATGGAGGCTCAACCCGGGAGAACAACGTGGCAGAGATCAGCATGCGCCAGATGCTAGAGGCTGGCGTGCATTTCGGGCATCAGACCCGCTACTGGAATCCGAAGATGGCGCCGTACATCTTCGGCGCCCGCAACAACATCCACATCATCAACCTGGAGCACACGCTGCCCCTGTATCGCCGGGCCTGCGAGTTCATCAAGCAGGTCGTGGCCGATGGCGGCCGGGTGCTGTTCGTCGGCACCAAGCGCAGCGCCCGCGAGGCCATCCGCCGGGAAGCCGAGCGTTGCGGCATGCCCTATGTCAGCCACCGCTGGCTCGGCGGCATGCTGACGAACTTCAAGACCATCCGCCAGTCCATCAAGCGGCTCGAGGAGATCGAGGCGATGGAGGAGGACGGCTCGGTCGAGCAGCTGACCAAGAAGGAACTGCAGGGCCTGCGCCGCGAGAAGGACAAGCTGGAACGCAGCCTCGGTGGCATCAAGGACATGAACTCGCTGCCAGACGCGATCTTCGTGATCGACGTCGGGCACGAGAAGATCGCTGTGCACGAGGCGCGCATCCTCGGCATCCCGGTGGTCGGGGTGGTCGACACGAACTGTTCCCCGGACGAAGTCGACTATGTGATCCCGGGCAACGACGATGCGATGCGTGCGGCCCAGCTGTATGCGGCCGGCATCGCCGATGCCGTGCTGGCCGGCAAGGAGGCGATCCCGGCGGTGCCCGCCGGCGAAGATGATTTCGTCGAACTCGACGAAGAAGGCAAGCCGCGCCCACGGGCGGCGAAAACCCGGGCTGGCGCCGGCCGCGCGCGGCCGGCGCGCAAGAAACGCACGAGCCGGACGGCTGCGGTGAGCAAGGACGGCGACGCGCCGGCCGCCGATGACGCGGCGCCGGAGCCAGTGCCGGCCGACGCAGCGCCGGCGGCGGAGCCGGCACCGGCCGACGCAGCACCTGCGGCGAAGCCGGAGACGCCAGCCGGCGCAAAGCCTGATCCGGATGCGGGCACAGCGGCGGCAGCGGCCGGTGACGCGCCGGCCAGCGAGGCATAACCCGGCGGTCCCCCTGTGATCGTCGTCAGCAACGGGAACGAACAATGACGATATCCGCGAGTCAGGTGAAGGAGCTGCGCGAGCGCACCGGCGCCGGCATGATGGAATGCAAGAAGGCACTGGTGGAGGTCGGAGGCGACCTCGACGCGGCGCAGGACTACCTGCGCAAGCACGGCCAGGCCAAGGCTGCCCGGAAGGCCGGCCGGGTCGCCGCCGAGGGCCGCATCGAACTGGCCGAAGGCGACAGCGCGGCCGTGCTGGTCGAGGTCAATTGCGAGACGGACTTCGTCGCCAAAGACGAGAACTTCCTGGAGTTCACGCGCCAGGTGGCGGCCACGGCGCTCGGCAGCGAGGTGGACAGCATCGAAGCGCTGATGGCACAGAGTCCCGGCGAGGAGACACTGGCGGAGCTGCGCAACGCCCTGGTGGCCAAGATCGGCGAGAACATAACGGTGCGTCGTTTCGAGGTCGTGCGGCCGCAGGGCGAGCTGGGCGCCTATCTGCACGGCAGCCGGATCGGTGTGCTGGTCGACGTCAGCGGTGGCGACGAGGCGCTGCGCCGCGATCTGGCGATGCACATTGCGGCCAGCAATCCGCGCTGCGTGTCGGCCGACGACCTGCCCGCGGAGGAGGTCGAACGGGAGCGGCAGATCCTGTCCGAGCAGGCCGCGCAGGAAGGCAAGCCGCCGGAGATCGTCGCCCGCATGGTCGAGGGGCGCCTGCGCAAGTACCTGAACGAGATCACGCTGTTGGGACAGCCCTTCGTCAAGGATCCGGACAAGAGCGTCGGCCAGTTGCTGAAAGAGCGGGGGGCACAGGTCCACGGCTTCGTCCGGCTGGAAGTCGGCGAGGGAATCGAGAAGAAGGCCGAAAACTTCGCGGCCGAGGTCCAGGCCCAGCTCAACGCTCAGGGCTGAGCCTCTTGCCCCGCGAACTGGCAGCCCGGCGCCCGCCGCCGCGCATGGTCGACCGGCCGGGGTTTCCGCTAGAATCGACAAAGACCCCGCCCCGGCGGGGTCCGTCGCACCAGCTGCCGGGAGCTGCCTGAGCCGTGGACCGCCAAACCGGGCCGTACCAGAGAATCCTGCTGAAATTGAGCGGCGAGGCGCTGCTGGGTGCCGAGGACTACGGCATCGACCCCGGCGTGCTGCGCCGGATCGCCGACGAGATCGCCCAGGTACTGGCGCTGGGCGTGCAGATCGGCGTGGTGATCGGCGGCGGCAATATCTTCCGCGGGGCCGGACTGGCGCAGGCCGGCATGGATCGGGTCACGGGCGACCACATGGGCATGCTGGCCACGGTGATCAACTCCCTCGCCCTGCAGGACGCGCTGGAACGTCTTGGCATCCACGCGCGGGTCATGTCGGCGCTGCAGATGCATGAGATCTGTGAAGACTACATCCGGCGCCGGGCCGTGCGGCACCTGGAGAAAGGGCGGGTCGCGATCTTCGCCGCCGGCACCGGCAACCCGTTCTTTACGACCGATACCGCGGCGGCGCTGCGCGCGATCGAGATCGGAGCGGACCTGCTGGTCAAGGCGACCAAGGTCGATGGCGTGTATACCGCCGACCCGATGAAGGATCCGGCCGCGCGCCGTTTCGACCGGCTTGATTTCGACCGCGTGATCACCGGCAAGCTGGACGTCATGGACACGACGGCGGTCGTCATGTGCCGGGACAACGGCCTGCCGATCCGCGTCTTCGACCTGACCCGCGCCGGTGCGCTGGTGAAGCTGGCGCGCGGCGACGATATCGGCACGCTGGTGCAGGCAGTCGCCTGACCGCCGGAGGGGCGAGATGATTGACGATATCCGCAAAGACGCCGATCAGCGCATGCGCAAGAGCGTCGAGGCGCTGGCCGTGGCACTGCGCAAGCTGCGGACCGGGCGTGCGCAAACCAGCCTGCTGGAACACCTGCACGTGGACTATTACGGCAGTGAGGTGCCGATCACGCAGGCGGCGAATCTCGCGGTCGAGGATTCGCGGACCCTGACCGTGACGCCCTGGGAGCAGAAGATGGTGCCGGTGATCGAAAAGGCGATCCTGAATTCGGACCTCGGGCTGACGCCGACATCGGCCGGCAACGTGATCAGGGTGCCGCTGCCGCCGCTGAACGAAGAGCGGCGGCGGGAACTGGCGCGACTCGTCAAGCACGAGGCCGAGCAGGCGAAGGTCGCGGTCCGGAACATCCGCCGTGATGCCATCCACGATCTGAAGGAACTGCAAAAGGAAAAGGAGATCACCGAGGACGAGGAACGCCGCGGCGAGCAGGAGATCCAGCAGCTGACCGATCGGCACGTCGCGAAAATCGACGAAATTTCTGAAGAAAAACAAAAAGAAATAATGGATTTCTAAGGTAGATTGTAGTGACGTAAGCATGCAGCAGGAGGCCGACAAGCAGCCGGAACGACCGCGACACGTGGCGGTGATCATGGACGGCAATGGCCGTTGGGCGACCCGTCTCGGCCGCCCCCGCCTGGCCGGTCATCGCGCCGGCGTCAAGGCCGCCCGCGCGATCGTCGAGAACTGCGCCAATGCCGGCGTCGAAGTCCTGACCCTGTTTGCGTTTTCCAGCGAGAACTGGCAGCGCCCCAGCGACGAGGTCAACGGCCTGATGCGGTTGTTCGTCGAGGTGCTGCAGCGCGAGGTCGCGGCGCTGCACGAGAACGAGATCCGCCTGCGCTTCATCGGCGACCGCGCGTCGCTGCCGACCATCCTGCAGAAGCGCATGGCCCGCGCGGAGTCGCTGACCGCCGGCAACCAGCGCATGACCCTGATCGTCGCGATCGCCTACGGCGGCCGCTGGGATATCGAGCAGGCCGTGCGGCGGGTCGCGGCCAAGGTCGCCGCGGGCGAGATTTCGCCGCAGGCCATCGACGCAGCCGTGCTGGAGCGGCACATGGCGCTGGCCGGCGTGCCGGACCCGGATCTGCTGATCCGGACCGGCAACGAGTCCCGGATCAGCAACTTCCTGCTCTGGAATCTGGCCTATACCGAGATCTATTTCTGTCCGACGCTATGGCCCGATTTCGGCTCGGCGGAACTGCAGGCGGCGCTGGCGTTCTACGCCCGGCGCGCGCGCCGCTTCGGGCGTGTCGCCGAACCGCTGGGCATGCTGGCCGACTGAGCGGCGCGCGCGGCACGGATTTCAGATCATGACGGGATGCCGCATTTGAGCCAGTTGCTCAAGCGCGTGATCACGGCCGCCGTGCTGGTCGCGGTCCTGCTGATCCTGTTCTTCGCCCTGCCAGTGCAGGCGGCGACACTGGCACTCGGCGCCTTCCTGCTCGCGGCGGCCTGGGAATGGGCCGGGTTCGCCGGTTTCAGCCGTGTCCGGCAGCGGTTCGCCTACGTGGCCGTCTTCGCATTGCTGGCAGTGCTGATCGCCGTCGCCACACCCGTTTACCTGCCGCCACGGCCGGTGCTGGCCGCGAGCCTGCTGTGGTGGGTCGTGGCCGCCGGCCTGGTGATGCGTTATCCACTGGTGGTGCCGCCGGCCGTCACCGCCGTCTGCGGCGCCTGCGTGCTGCTGCCGGCCTGGCTCGGCCTGTTGCTGCTGATGCGGGACCCGCGCGCCGGACCGGGCGTGGTACTTTACCTGTTCGGGATCGTCTGGGCGGCCGATGTCGGCGCTTATTTCGTCGGCCGGCGTATCGGCCGCGTGCGCCTGGCGCCGCGGGTCAGTCCCGGGAAGACCTGGGAAGGCGCGCTCGGGGGACTGGCGGCGGCGCTGTTGGTCACTGCCGCCGGCGGCGTCTGGCTGGGCCTGCCGCTGGCGGTGATGCTGCCGGCGGGCCTGGCGATTGCGCTGATGTCGATCCTCGGCGACCTCACGGTCAGTCTGTTCAAGCGCAATGCAGGGCTGAAGGACAGCGGGCATCTGTTTCCCGGACACGGCGGCGTGCTGGACCGCATCGACGGCGTCACGGCGGCGGTGCCGCTGTTTGCGTTGTTCGGTGGCTGGCTGCAGCTGCTGAGCCTGTGACGCTCGAGTGCCGCGGCTATTGCCAGGAGATGGCCGCGATTGCGAAGATTGACCGTTATGGCTGCGGCGGCCGGGTGCCAGCGAGCAGGCCGGGCGACGGATCGAGGGGCTGATGCTGGAAATCCTGAACTCCATATTCGCATTCCTGGTGGCCATTGCGATCCTGGTGGCGGTCCATGAATGGGGCCACTACATCGTGGCGCGGGCCTGCGGCGTCAAGGTGTTGCGCTTCTCCATCGGCTTCGGCCGGCCGCTGTGGCTGCGCCGCTGGGGCCCGGACCGGACCGAGTACTGCCTGTCGGCGATCCCGATCGGCGGTTATGTGCGGCTGCTCGACGAGCGCGATGCCGAGGTGCCGGCCGATGAGCGCGAGCGAACCTTCAATGCCCGCCCGGTCTGGCAGCGGGTCGCGATCCTGAGCGCCGGTCCCGGCCTCAATTTCCTGTTTGCGCTGCTGGCCTACTGGTGCCTGTTCGTCGCGGGCGTGCCGGGCGTGAAGCCGATCATCGGCGAAGTCGAACCCGGATCGCTGGCGGCGCAAGCCGGCATCCAGCCGGAAGATCAGATCGTCGCCGTCGGCGGGCAAGCGGTTTCGACCTGGGAGGGCGCGATCCTCGAACTGCTGGACGAACTGCTCGAACGCGGCGACATCGCGCTCAGCCTGCGCCAGGGCGAGGGTCCCGTCCGGACGGTGCGCCTGCCGACGGCCGGGCTCGAGGCCGAACTGACCGAACCGGGTGAGCTGCTGCGTGGCATCGGCATCCGGCCATGGTCACCGGTGCTGGAGCCGGTACTGGACGAGATCCTGCCCGACAGCCCGGCGGCGCGGGCGGGGCTGCGCCATGGCGACCGGATTCTCGCGGCCGATGGCCAGGCGTTTCCCGACTGGCAGAGCTGGGTGGAATTCGTGCGCGCCCGCCCCGGCCAGACGGTGTCGGTGCTGATCGAACGCGATGGCCAGCAGCTGACCTTGCCGCTGGAGATCGAGGCGGTCGCCGACAGCCAGCCGCCGCGGGGGCGCATCGGCGCGTCGGTGCTGGTGCCGGAAGGCCTGTTCTCGGCATTGCGCGCGGAACAGCATTATCCCCCGCTGCAGGCGGCCGCGGTCGCGGCGCGCAAGACCTGGGACATGGCGGCGCTGACGGTGCGCATGATCGCCCGGATGCTGACCGGCGACGTCTCGGTCAAGAACATCAGCGGCCCGATCAACATTGCGCAATTCGCCGGCAGCAGCGCCAGCGGGGGTCCCGAATCCTTCCTGAATTTCCTTGCCATCGTCAGCCTGAGTCTCGGCATCCTGAATCTCTTGCCGGTGCCGATGCTGGACGGTGGCCAGATCGTCTACCAGCTGCTCGAGCTGGCCAAGGGCGGCCCGCTGTCGGAACGGGCGCAGCTGATCGGCCAGCAACTCGGCATCCTGTTCCTGCTGCTGCTGATGAGCTTCGCCTTCTACAACGACCTGTCGAGGCTGCTGGGCTGAGGCCGGCATGAGGAAGGCGGTGTGCCAGTCCTGGCGACGGTTCGGCTTGTGCTGCGCATTGTTGTGCCTCGTTCTCGCCGCCGGGGCGGCGCAGGCGCAGGCAGAGCAGGAGCTCGTCGTGCGCGACATCCGCATTGAGGGTCTGCAGCGCATCTCCGAAGGCACGGTGTTCAATTATCTGCCGATCAATATCGGTGACCGTCTCGACCAGAGCCGCATCCAGGAAGCCTTGCGCGCGGTGTTCGCGACGGAATTCTTCGACGACGTCGAGTTTAGGTGGGACAACGGGACGCTGATCATCGCCGTCGCCGAGCGGCCCTCGATCGAATCGTTCACGATCGAGGGCAACAAGGACATCAAGACCGAGGATCTGGAGGAGCCGCTGGCGCGGATCGGCCTGAAGACCGGCCGGATATTCAATCGTTCGGTGCTGGAGGAGGTCGAACAGTCGCTGACCGACCAGTATTTCAGCCAGGGCAAGTATGCGGCCAGGATCACGACCGAGGTCGAGGAGTTGCCCGACAACAAGGTGGCGATCGCGATCAAGATCAAGGAGGGCGACCGCGCCCGGATCCGGCAGATCAACATCGTCGGCAATCAGAGCTTCTCCGACAAGGAGCTGCTGGGGGCGTTCAAGCTGCGCACTCCGCACCTGCTGTCCTTCATTCGCCAGGACGACCGATATTCCCGGGAAGCGCTGGCCGGCGACCTGGAGTCCTTGCGCTCCTATTACATGGACCGGGGCTACGCGGATTTCCGGATCGAGTCGACGCAGGTGGCGATTTCGCCGGACAAGCGCGACATCTTCATCACGATCAGCATCCACGAGGGCGATCGCTACAAGATCGAGGATGTCCGCCTGGCCGGCGACCTGGTGCTGCCGGAAGAAGACCTGAATCCCTTCCTGCTGGCCAAGCCTGGACAGATCTATTCGCAGCGCCTGATCACGCAGAGCGCGGACTTCATCCGCCTGCGTCTCGGGGAAGAGGGCTACGCCTTCGCCACCGTGGAGCCGGTGCCCGAACTGGATCGGGAAAAGAAAACGGTCGCCGTGACCATCTACGTCGAGCCCCGCAACCGCGTCTACGTGCGGCGCATCAATTTCAACGGTGCCGACTCGGTCAACGATGAGGTGTTCCGCCGCGAGATGCGGCAGTTCGAAGGCGGTTATCTGTCGAACAGCCGCGTGGAGCGGTCGAAGATCCGCCTGCAGCGCCTGCCCTATATCGAGAAGGTCGAGTTCGAGACGACGCCGGTCCCGGGTACGCCAGACCTGGTCGACGTCGATTTCGAGATCGAGGAGGGCCTGCCGGGGCAGTTCGGCGGCGGGGTCGGTTTTTCCGAGTCGCAGGGACTGATCCTGAACGGCAATTTCGTGCACACGAATTTCATGGGCACGGGCAACCGGATCGCCGCCGACATCAACACCGGTCGCTTCCGCACGATCTACAGTTTTTCGTATACCAACCCGTATGCAACGATCAACGGCGTCAGCCGGACGCTGAGCTTTTCCTATCGCGACATCACGCAGTTCACGTCGGATGCGTCCGACTTCCAGACTCAGACGCTGTCGGCGGCCGTCGAACTGGGTTATCCGATCACGGAGTTCCAGCGCCTGGTGCTGGGCCTGACCTGGAACAACGCCGAACTGGTCGCCAGCGAATTCAGCACCTTCCAGGCCAAGGAGTGGGTGCTGAACAACGGCGACCAGTTCCCGATTTCGACCAATACCGTCGGCACGCGCTTCAATACCTTCGAGCTGGTTGCCGGCTGGATCTGGGACAATCGCAATCGCGCACTGTTCGCGACCCGCGGCGGCCGGCAGCGCCTGCTGCTCAGCGCGACGATCCCGGGCAGCGACGTGGAGTTCTACACCCTGACCTGGACCGGCCGCCAGTACATTCCGATGACGCGTTATTTCACCTGGTCGCTTAACGGCGAGATCGCCTTCGCTGACGCCTTCGGTGACACCACGTCGATTCCGCCCTACAAGCGCTTCTTCGCAGGCGGCCCCGACACCGTGCGCGGCTTCCGGGAAAATACGCTCGGCCCGCGGGACAACTTCGGCAACCCCTACGGCGGCAACTTGCTGATCACCGGCCAGGCCGAATTGATCCTGCCGATCCCGGAAAAATGGTCGACCCAGGCGCGCTTCACGCTGTTCTACGACGTCGGCCAGGTCTACGATACCGGCGGCGTGACCTTCTTCGAACCGGATGGGATCACGCGAATCAGCTATGATCTCGGGTCTCAGGGACTGAAGCACTCCGTCGGCGCCGCCGTGCAATGGCTGGCGCCGCTCGGCTTGTTCCGGTTCAGCTATGGTATTCCGCTCAATGCCGAAGACGGCACGGACAGGACGTTTGGCGACGACTCGGAAGGCTTCCAGTTTTCCATCGGCGGCGCCTTTTGAGAATCAGGTGAAGGTGAACGACAGATGCACATGATGAACAAGGTATTCCGCCTTACTCTGCTGCTGGTACTGCTGCTGCCCGGCGCCGCGATGGCTCAGGCGAAGATCGGCTTCGTCAACGTGGCCCGGCTGATCAGCGAATCGCCGCAGGCGGCCTCGGCAATGGCGGCGCTGCAGGAAGAATTCGCGCCGCGCCAGCGGGAGCTGGTGGCCCAGCGCAAGGCCTTCGAGGAGAAGCAGAGCAAGCTGCAGCGCGACCTGGAAGTCATGGGGCCGGAAGAGCGGCGCAATGCGGAGAGCGAGTTGCGCAAGGCCGAGCGTGAGCTCAAGCGCCAGGTCGAGGAATTGAACGAGGATGCCAATCTGCGCCGCAACGAGGAACTCGGCAAGCTGCAGCGGGCCTTGCTGAAGGAAGTCGCCGAGTTTGCACAGGCCGAAGGCTACGATCTCGTCGTCGGCGAAGGCGTGCTGTTCGCGAGCCCGGCGGTGGACATCACGTCGAAGGTCCTCGAGCGGCTGAAATCCGCCGCCGGCGGTGACTGAGCGCGTCGCAGGCTCGCGCAGCGCCACCGCGGGGCCGGGGTGGACATGAAGCTCGGCGACATCGCGCTGGAATATGGCTGCGAGCTGCGTGGCGATCCGGACCACGCCGTGACGCGTGTCGCCACGCTGGCCGCCGCGGAACCCGATGCCGTCGCCTTCCTGGCCAATCCGGCCTACCGCGGACAGCTGGCCGCGACGCGGGCCGGAGCGGTGATCCTCACGGAACGCGACGCCGACGCCAGCCCGGTCGCCGCGCTGGTCACCGCGAATCCCTACCTCGTCTACGCGCGGCTCGCGGCGCGGCTGCACCCGCTGCCGGCCGTGGCGCCGGGCATCTCGCCGGCTGCAGTGCTGGCGGCCGACTGCGAGCTGCCGGCCAGCTGCGCGGTCGCCGCCGGAGCCGTGATCGACAGCGGCGCGCGGCTCGGCGAGCGGGTCCAGGTCGGCCCGAATGCCTGCATCGGCCGCGATGTGCGGATCGGGGACGACAGCCGCCTGCTGGCCGGAGTCTGCGTGGCGGCGGGCAGCCGTATCGGCGCGCGCTGCGTGCTGCACCAGGGGGTCGTCATCGGTTCGGACGGCTTCGGCAACGCGCGCACGGAGAACGGAGAGTGGGTCAAAGTGCCGCAACTCGGCGCCGTACGGATCGGGGACGACGTCGAGATCGGCGCGAACACGACGATCGATCGCGGCGCGATCGACGATACGGTAATCGAGGACGGCGTGCGTCTCGATAACCAGATCCAGGTGGGCCACAACGTGCGGATCGGCGCGCACACGGCGATCGCGGCGCTGACCGGCATCTCGGGCAGCACCACGATCGGCCGCTACTGCATGATCGGAGGCCAGGTCGGCTTCGCCGGTCACCTCGAGATCGCCGACCATGTCGTCATCAGCGGCGGCACGGCGGTCACCCATTCGATTCGCCGCCCGGGCGTGTACGGAGGGCCGGCATCCGGACCCGACGAGGTCAGCCGCTGGCGGCGCAATGCAGTGCGTTACCAGCAGCTCGACGACATGGCGAAGCGCCTGCGACGGCTGGAGAAATGGGCAGCCCAAGCACAGGCGGGCGAGGATTGACATGAACGGCGTCCACCCGACCGCGATCGTGTCCCCGGCGGCGGAACTCGCGCCCGACGTGCAGGTCGGGCCCTACGCGGTCATCGGCCCGGACGTGGAAATTGGATCGGGCACGCGGATCGGCGCTCACACGGTGGTCAGCGGGCCGACCCGGATCGGCCGCGACAACCGGATCTATCCGCACGCGTCGATCGGGGACGACCCGCAGGACAAGAAATACGCCGGCGAGCGGACACGGCTGGAAATCGGCGACGGCAATACCATCCGCGAATTCTGCACGATCAACCGCGGCACGGTGCAGGACGGCGCGGTCACGCGCATCGGCAACGACAACTGGCTGATGGCCTATGTGCACATCGCGCACGACTGCCAGCTCGGTGATCACATCATTCTTGCCAACAACACGAGCCTGGCCGGCCACGTACACATGGAGGACTGGGTCATCTGCAGCGGCTTTGCCGCGGTCCACCAGTTCTGCCGGATCGGTGCGCACAGCTTTCTCGGCCCTTATGTCGGCATGACCCGCGACGTGCCACCGTATATGATGGTCGTCGGCACGCCGCCGCAGCCGCGGGGCATCAACGCGGAGGGCCTCAAACGCCGCGGCTTCTCGCCCGAACAGATTCGCAACGTCAAGGAGGCTGCGCGGATCCTCTACCGCTCCGGCCTGCGTCTCGCCGAGGCGATGGAGCGGCTCGAGGCGCTGAGCGCGGCGCAGCCGGAACTCGGCATACTCGTCGAATTTCTCAGGCGCTCCGAACGCGGCATCATTCGCTGAGCAGCAGTGCCGCGCATCGCCATCATCGCGGGCGAGGCATCGGGCGACCAGCTCGGTGCCGGCCTGGCGCGGGCGCTGCGCGCCAGGCGGCCGGATCTGCAGCTCGAGGGCATCGGCGGGCCGGCGATGGCCGCGGCGGGCTGCCAGCTGTGGCGGGATTGCGAGGAGCTGGCCGTCATGGGACTGGTCGAGGTCCTGCGCCACCTGCCGCGGCTCCAACGGATACTGGCGGCCACGCGCCGGCGCCTGCTGGCCAACCCGCCGGATGCGCTGGTCGGCATCGACGCGCCGGATTTCAATCTGCGGATCGAGCCGGCGGCGCGCGCCGCCGGCATTCCGACGCTGCATTACGTCTCGCCCTCGGTCTGGGCCTGGCGGCGGGGCCGCGTCCGGCTGCTGCGCCGCGCCTGCGACCGTGTCCTCTGCCTGCTGCCCTTCGAGGCCGAGTTCCTGGAGCGTCACGGCGTGCCGGCGAGCTTCGTCGGGCATCCACTGGCCGACGAGATTCCGCCGGGGCTCGACCGGCAGGCGGCGCGGGCGGCGCTGGGCCTGCCGCCGGGCGGTCCGGTACTGGCCATCCTGCCCGGCAGCCGGCACGGTGAACTGGCCCGGCTCGGCCCGCCGTTCGCGGCCGCGGCCGCGCAGTTGCGGGCCTCGCAGCCGGAGCTGACCTGCGCCGCAGCGATGGCCACGCCGGCGCTGGCGCAGCAGTTCCGCTCGCAACTCGATCGCGGCGACGCGGCCACCGGCTTCCGGCTGTTCGACGGCCGGGCGCGGGACGTGCTCGCGGCCTGCGACGTCGCGCTGGTCGCCTCGGGTACCGCCACGCTGGAAGCGATGCTGGTGAACCGCCCGATGGTCGTCGCCTACGCACTGGCGCCCGTGACCTACCAGCTTGCCCGCTGGCTGCGCCTGGTGCGCGTCGAGCATTTCTCGCTGCCGAACTTGCTGGCGGGGCGGGCACTGGTCCCGGAGCGGCTGCAAGACGAGGTGCATCCCGATCGGCTCGCAGCGGATCTGCTCGGTTTCCTGCATTCGCCGGCGCGCTGCGCCGATCTGCATGCCGAGTTCGAAAACCTGCGCGGCCTGTTGCGCCGTGACGCCAGCCAGCGCGCGGCCGAGGCCGTGCTGTGCCAGGCAGGGCTCGCATGAGCGCCGTGGCCCAGCGGACGGCCGCCGTATAATCGCCGGCGGTGCGTGCGATGGGATCCAATGGTGCTGGCAGGGTGGCGCATGGCCCGGCGCTGCGCTCGGATTGCGTCGGCGGTGTCGACGAGGCCGGGCGCGGTCCGCTGGCGGGACCGGTGGTCGCGGCCGTCGTGCTGCTGCCTGCCGGGCGGCGCCTGCCGGGCGTGACCGATTCCAAGCAGTTGTCCGCGCGGCGGCGCGCGGAACTGGCGGAACTGATCCGCCGCGAGGCCGTGGCCTGGTCCGTGGCGAGCGCCACGGTGGCCGAAATCGACAGGCTGAACATCCTCCAGGCCAGCCTGCTGGCGATGCGCCGCGCCGTCGAGCGGCTGCCGGTCTGGCCGGCGCAGCTGCGCGTGGACGGCCTGCAGGCTCCCCGGCTGCCGGACTATCCCGGCCGCGTGGAGACGCTGGTCAGGGGCGATCAGCGTTGCCCGGCGATCGCTGCCGCGTCGATCCTGGCTAAGCTCACCCGTGACGCGGAACTGCTCGCGCTGGACCAGCGCTACCCGGCCTACGGCTTTGCGCAGCACAAGGGCTACCCGACGGCCGCCCACCGCGCTGCGCTGCGCCGCCACGGGCCCTGCCCGGCGCACCGGCGCAGCTTCCGGCCGGTACAGGCGGCGCTCGCGGCGCAGGCGGAGTCCGCATGATGGCGGGTTTCGTCCACCTGCATCTGCACACGCAGTATTCGCTGGCCGACAGCGTGATTCGCATCGATGCGCTGATGCGGGCCACGGCGGCAGCGGGCATGCCGGCCGTGGCGATGACGGATCTCGGCAATCTGTTCGGGATGGTCAAGTTCTTCCGCGCCGCGCTGGCCAGCGGCATCAAACCGATCATCGGGGTCGACAGCTGGTATCAGGATCCGTCCCGGGACGGCGAAGCCAGCCGCCTGGTCCTGCTCTGCAAGGACCTGGACGGATACCGGCGCCTGTCCCGCCTGCTCAGCCGCGCCTATCTCGAGGGCCAGGCCGGCGGGCTGCCGGTGCTGCACCACGCCTGGCTGGAGGAAGAGGGCGGCAGCGGCCTGATTGCCCTGTCGGCCGCCCGCGAGGGCATCGTCGGCAAGGCGCTGCTCGCCGGCCAGGAAGCCGCGGCGCGGGCGCGCGCTGCGGAATTCGGGCGCCTGTTCGACGGCGATTACTTCCTCGAACTGCAGCGCACCGGCCGGCCGGGGGAGGAGGTCTGCAACGACGGCAGCCTGGCGCTGGCCGCGGAGCTGGGTCTGCCGGTCGTCGCCAGCAACGACGTGCGCTTTCTCAGGGCCGCCGATTTCGAGGCGCACGAGGCGCGGGTCTGCATCCATCAGAGCCGCAGCCTCGACGACCGGTCGCGGCCGCGGCTTTATTCGGAGGCTCAGTACCTGCGCAGCGCCGCCGAAATGAGCGAACTGTTCGCGGATGTCCCGGCCGCGCTCGAAAACAGCGTCGAAATCGCTCGCCGCTGCAACCTCGTCCTGCAACTGGGCAAGCCGCACCTGCCGGTCTATGCCGTGCCTGCCGGCCACGATACCGACTCCTATCTCGCCGCGGAGGCCGAGGCCGGTCTCTTGCGCCAGCTCGATTTGCCACCCGGCGCCGGGCTGGACTCCGCCCCGGCCGAATATCGGGAGCGCCTGCGGACCGAACTGGAGGTCATTCGCAGCATGGGCTTCCCCGGTTACTTCCTGATCGTCGCCGACTTCATCCGCTGGGCGAAGGAGAACGGCATCCCGGTCGGGCCGGGTCGCGGTTCCGGGGCCGGCTCGCTGGTTGCCTGGGCGCTGGGCATCACCGACCTCGACCCGATCGCGCATACGCTGCTGTTCGAACGCTTCCTGAACCCCGAGCGGATCTCGATGCCCGATTTCGACATCGACTTCTGCATGGAAGGCCGCGATCGCGTGATCGAGTATGTGGCCGAGCGCTACGGACGCAATCGCGTGTCGCAGATCATCACCTACGGCACGATGGCGGCGAAGGCCGTGGTGCGCGATGCCGGCCGCGTACTCGGACATCCGCATGGCTTCGTCGACCGGATCGCCAAGCTGATCCCGGGCGAAATCGGCATCACCCTCGACAAGGCGCTGGCCCAGGAGGCGGAACTGCGCGAGCTCTATGCCAGCGATGACGATGTGCAGGCGATCATCGACCTCGCCCGCCAGCTCGAGGGTCTCGTGCGCAATGCAGGCAAGCACGCCGGCGGCGTGGTCATCGCGCCGTCCGAGATCACGGACTTCACGCCGCTGTACCGGGTCGAGGGTGAGACCGCGACGGTTACGCAGCTGGACAAGGACGATGTCGAAGCCGCGGGTCTCGTGAAATTCGATTTCCTCGGCCTGCGCACGCTGACGATCATCGACCGGGCCGTGCGCACGATCAATGCCCAGCGGCTGGCTGCCGGCGAGCCGCCGCTGGACATTCGGCGGCTGCCGATGGACGATGCCGCGACCTACCGGCTGCTGCAGCAGTGCCGCACCGTGGCGGTCTTCCAGCTCGAGTCCCGCGGCATGCGGGACTTGATCAAGCGTCTGCAGCCCGACCAGTTCGCCGACATCGTGGCGCTGGTGGCGTTGTTCCGCCCCGGCCCCTTGCAGTCCGGCATGGTCGACGATTTCATCGCCCGCAAGCACGGCGATCCTGCGCAGCCGGTCGATTACCTGCACCCGGAGCTGCAGCCGGTCCTGGAAGAGACCTACGGCGTGATCCTCTACCAGGAGCAGGTCATGCAGATCGCGCAGCGACTGGCTGGTTATTCGCTCGGTGACGCCGACCTGTTGCGGCGTGCCATGGGCAAGAAAAAGCCCGAAGAGATGGCCAAGCAGCGCTCGATCTTCGTCGACGGGGCGGTCGCCCGGGGCGTCGAGCGGCGGCAGGCGGAGCACATCTTCGGACTGATGGAGAAATTCGCCGGTTACGGTTTCAACAAGTCGCACTCCGCTGCCTACGCGCTGCTGTCCTACCAGACGGCCTGGCTGAAGGCGCATTACCCGGCCGCTTTCCTGGCCGCCGTGATGAGCACGGAGATGGGTGATACGGACCGCCTGACCGTGCTCAAGCGCGACTGCGCCGACGAGGGCATCGAAGTCCTGCCGCCCGATATCAATTCCTCGGGACTGGATTTCACGGTGGTGTCGGCGACTCGGATCCGCTATGGCCTGGGCGCGATCAAGGGCCTGGGCCGCAACGCCGTGGAGCTGCTGATCGCCGCCCGCGAAAGCGGCCCCTTCGCGAGCCTGGACGATCTCTGCCAGCGATTGGAAGTCCAGCGGATCGGCAGCCGGGCCATGGAGGCGCTGATCAAGGCCGGGGCGCTGGATGCGCTGGGGCCGAATCGGCCGTCGCTGCTGGCGGCGTTGCCCGAGGCGCTGGCCCGCGCGCAGCAGGCCGCCGAATTGCGCGCCTCGGGCCAGGAGGACATGTTCGGCGAAGTGGTCGTGGCCAGCGAAGCGCCGACGGCCAGCCTGCCGGTGCTCGACGACTGGGGGCCGGCCGCGCGCCTGAAAGCCGAGCGCGAGAGCCTGGGACTTTACCTGAGCGGCCATCCCTTCGACGCCTACCGCAGTGATGCCCAGCAGCTGACGACCGCGAGCATCGGTGCCCTGCTCAGCGGCCTGTCGACGCCGGCGGGGCAGAACGGCCGTGGCGGCGGCGAGGTCACGGTCGCGGGCGTCGTCGACGGCTTGCGCCGGCGCGGCGGTCGCGCCACCTTCGAACTGGACGACGGCCGCGACCGCCTCGACGTGATCCTGTTCAACGAGGCCTTTCAACGCTTCCAGCACCTGTTGCCCGGCCATGCGATCGTCGTGGTCACGGGCAGCCTGCGCTTCGACGAATTCGCCGACGGCTGGCGACTGGCCGCGCGCGAAGTGCAGGAAATCGATCGCGTCGTCGAGCAACGCGCCAGCGGCCTGCTGCTGCGCTGGCGGACCGGCGCCGGGCCGGAGGCGGTGCAGCGCTTGAAAGCCCTGCTCGATCCCTACCGGCCCGGGAGATGCCGGGTCGCGCTGTTGCTGGAGCACGCCGGCATGCAGGCCCGCCTGGACTTCGGTGACGACTGGCGGGTACGTCCCAGCGGCGAACTTCGCGAGCGGCTGGCGGGCTGGCTCGGCCCCGACGCCTGCCGGTTCCTCTACGAAGGCTCGTCCGGCTGAGTGACGTCGGCGCGCTTGTGTGCCTGCAAGGCAGGGTTTAACGTTGCCGCATGGACCTGAAATTCCTGGATTTCGAACAGCCGATCGCGGAACTGGAGGCCAAGATCGACGAATTGCGTTTCGTCGGCAACGACTCCGAGATCAACATCAGCGACGAGATCGCGCGCCTGCAGGCGAAGAGCGAATCACTGACGCGGAGCATCTTTGCGAATCTCAGTGCCTGGCAGGTTGCCCAGCTGGCGCGCCATCCGTTACGGCCGTATTCGCTGGACTACATCCAGGCGATGAGCCCGGACTTCCAGGAACTGCACGGCGACCGGATGTATGCCGACGATCCGGCGATGGTCGGCGGGCTGGGTCGCCTGGGCGGGCGCCCGGTCATGTACGTGGGCCAGCAGAAGGGTCGCGATACCAAGGAGCGGGTCTATCGCAACTACGGCATGTCCAAGCCCGAAGGCTATCGCAAGGCCTTGCGGCTGATGCAGATGGCCGAACGCTTCGGCCTGCCGGTGATCACGCTGATCGACACGCCGGGCGCTTACCCCGGCGTCGGCGCCGAGGAACGCGGCCAGAGCGAGGCGATCGCGCGCAACCTGTTCACAATGGCGCGCCTGCGCACGCCGATCATCAGCGCCGTGATCGGCGAAGGCGGTTCCGGCGGCGCATTGGCGATTGGCGTCGCTGACCGCGTGCTGATGCTGGAATACAGCGTCTACTCGGTGATCTCCCCGGAAGGTTGCGCCAGTATTCTGTGGAAGAGCGCCGAGAAGGCGGAACTGGCGGCAGAGGCCATGGGCATCACCGCCGACCGGCTGAGCGAACTCGGCCTGATCGACGAGGTGCTGAAGGAGCCGCTGGGCGGCGCTCACCGGAACCCGGAGGCGATGACCCAGAGCCTGCAGAACGCGCTGGTCAGCCACCTGGCCGAACTCGAGGCGCTGGATACGCAGGAACTGCTGGCGCAGCGCGCCAGCCGCCTGGCCGGTTTCGGGGTGTTCAAGGACGGCTGATCGGTCTGCCGGGCGAGCCGGCAGCATCGAGCCGGGTGCGGTGTCCGAGATCCTGAACAGACTGCGCGACGCGCTCGAGCGCCGGCTGCCGCCGGGAGCCCCGCTGTGCATTGCCTGGAGCGGCGGTCGCGACTCGACGGTCCTGCTGCATGCGGCCGCCGCGGTGGCCGGTGACCGGCCATTGCGCGCGCTGCACGTCGATCACGGCCTTCAGCCTGAGGCGGCGGGCTGGGCGCGGCATTGCGAGGAGGTCGCCGCGGAACTCGGCGTCGACCTCAGGCTGCGCAGCGTACGTGTCGCGGCGGCTGATCCGGCGGGACGGGAAGCCGCGGCGCGGCGCGCCCGCTACCGGGCCTTCGCCGAAGAACTGGGTGCGGGCGAGGCGCTGCTGACCGCGCATCATCTGGACGATCAGCACGAGACCGTGCTGCTGCGGCTGCTGCGCGGTGCCGGCCCGGATGGCTTGGCCGGGATTCGTGAACTGAGCCGCTTCGGCCGCGGCTGGCTGTTGCGCCCCTTGCTCGGCTGCAGTCGCCGCTGCCTCGCGGACTACGCGGCGGCCGCCGGCCTGCGCTGGATCGAGGATCCGAGCAACGCCGACCTCGGTCCGGATCGCAATTACCTGCGCCATGAGGTGATTCCGCGACTGCGCGCGCGCTGGCCGTCGGCCGCGCAGACCGCGGCGCGCGCGGCCGGTTTCTGCGCCGAGGCGACGGCGCTGCTCGATTGCTGGGCCGACGGCCAGCTGGCGACGCTGGCCCGCGGCGACAGCCTGTCCCTGCACGGGCTCGCAGCGCTGGAGGAGCCGCAGCAGCGGCTGTTGTTGCGGCGCTTCCTGCGCGCGCGCGGCGTGCGTCCGCCGGGCGAGGCGCGGCTGCGCGATGCGCTGCGCCAGTTCGTCGGCGCGCGGCCGGACGCCGCGCCGGTGCTCGACTGGGCGGACGGCCAGTTGCGGCGTTACCGCGGCCGCGTCTACCTGCTGCGCGAACGGCCCGGCGCCGTACCGGCGCCCAGCGACTGGGATGGCCGCCGGCCGCTGGAACTCGGCGGGCTGGCCGGCACGCTGGCGCTGCGGGCGGCGCCCGCCGGCGGCCTGGACCGGCGCTGGCTGGACGGCGGACTGCAGGTCCGCTTTCGGCGCGGCGGGGAACGGATCCGGCCCGCCGGTGCACGGCAGCATCGGCGCCTCAAGAGCTTGCTGCAGGAAGTCGGAGTCTTGCCATGGATGCGTGCCCGCTTGCCGCTGCTGTATGCCGGCGAGCAGCTGTTGGCCGTCGCCGGGCTGTGGCTTGCCGCGGATGCCCTGGCGCCCCCGGGCGAGGCGGGCTTCGCGCCCGACTGGCGGCCGCGGGTGGACTATCTGGCCGCCGATTGAGGCGGCCATGGGTATCTGGTACCTTTTCGCACAGGCGACAGCCTCAACCGACGGAGTCTGAACATAGGCCGGAGCGCGCTCATCTGTCCCCGGTGCCGCAGGCACGACAGGACAGTAGCCCCTCCGGCCAACGTGTATCTGCGCGGCAGCCAGGCGGCGGCGATCCGCCAGCCGGAGCTGCCGCCTTTGGTTTGGGACCCGAGCATGCACAGGAAGCGCCGCTGATGCCCCGCTTCGTCTTCGTGACCGGCGGTGTCGTGTCCTCGCTGGGGAAGGGCATCACCTCGGCGTCGCTGGGCGCGATTCTCGAGGCTCGCGGCCTGAAGATCAGCATGATCAAGCTGGATCCCTACCTGAACGTCGATCCCGGCACGATGAGCCCGTTCCAGCACGGCGAGGTCTTCGTGACCGAGGACGGCACCGAGACCGATCTGGACCTCGGCCACTACGAGCGTTTCGTGCGCACGACGACGGGCCGGCACAGTAATTTCACTACCGGTCGCATCTACGGCAGCGTGATCGCCAAGGAGCGGCGCGGCGACTACCTCGGGGCCACGGTGCAGGTCATCCCGCATGTGACCGACGAGATCAAGCGCAGCGTCCTGCTGGGTGCCGGCGATGCGGATATTTGTATCGTCGAGATCGGCGGCACGGTCGGCGACATCGAATCGCTGCCGTTCATGGAGGCGATCCGCCAGATGGGGGTGGACCTCGGGCCCGAGCAGGTCGTCTACGTGCACCTGACGCTGGTGCCGTATATTGCGACCTCCGACGAGATCAAGACCAAGCCGACGCAGCATTCGGTAAAGGAGCTGCGCTCGATCGGCATCCAGCCGGACATTCTCGTCTGCCGTTCGGAACAACCGCTGCCCGAGGAGCAACGGCGCAAGATCGCGTTGTTCACCAACGTCCCGGAGCGGGCCGTTATTTCGGCCATGGACGTCGACGACATCTACCGCATGCCGATGGTGCTCCAGCAGCAGGGCATCGACGACATCATCGTCGAGCGCTTGCGCCTGGAGGTGCCGCCGGCCGACCTGTCCGAATGGGAAGCCGTGGTCGCCGCGAAGCAGAACCCGGAGGCCGAGGTCACTGTGTGCATGGTCGGCAAGTACGTCGACTTTCGCGACTCCTACAAGTCACTGAGCGAGGCGCTGGTGCATGCGGGCATCAAGACGCGCACCCGCGTCAATATCCGCTACGTCGAATCCAGCCAGCTGGAGGAAGAGGGCAGCGGCGTCCTCGAAGGCGCGGATGCGATCCTGGTGCCCGGCGGATTCGGCGACCGCGGCTTCGAGGGCAAGCTGGAAGCGGTGCGCTACGCGCGCGAGCGGGGCGTGCCCTTCCTCGGCATCTGTCTCGGCCTGCAGGCGGCGATCGTCGAGTTCGCCCGCCATGTCGCCGGGCTGGCGGGCGCGAACAGCACCGAGTTCGATCCAGACACGCCGGAACCGGTGATCGCGCTGGTGACGGAGTGGCAGGACCGGGAAGGGCGCCGCCATGAGCGCGATGCCGATTCCGATCTCGGCGGCACCATGCGCCTCGGCGCCCAGGACTGCCGCCTGAAGCCCGGCACGCTGGTCCGCGGGTGTTATGGCACCGATCTGGTGCGCGAGCGCCACCGGCATCGCTACGAGTTCAACAATCGCTACATGGCCCGGCTGGAAGCCGCCGGCCTTGCATTTTCCGGCGTCTCCACCGACGGCCTCGTGGAGATGGTGGAATTGCCCGGTCACCCCTGGTTCGTCGCCTGCCAGTTCCACCCGGAGTTCACGTCGAATCCCCGCGACGGTCATCCGCTGTTCACCGGCTTCATCGAAGCTGCGCGGCGGCACGGCGAGCAGGAGCTGCAGGCCGCCGCCGGCGCATGAAACTGCTCGACTTCGAGATCGGCCCGCAGCAGCCGTTCTTCCTGATCGCCGGACCCTGTGTGATCGAGAGCGAGGCGCTGGTGCTGGAGGTCGCCGGCCGCCTGCAGGAGATCACCCGCGCGCTGTCGATCCCGTTCATCTTCAAGGCGTCCTACGACAAGGCCAACCGCTCGTCGGCCGGCAGCTTTCGCGGGCCCGGCATGGAAGCCGGCCTGCGCATACTCGCCGGGCTGCGCCGCCAGCTCGGCGTACCGGTGCTCACCGATGTCCACGAAGACACGCCGGTGGCCGAGGTGGCCGAGGTCGTCGACGTG